>NZ_CP046804.1:1247805-1559757 GCF_009763805.1 Vibrio cidicii
CATAACACAGTAAACTCGAAAACCAACGCATAGTAAAAATGCCATGCGTTGGCTGTCCCTCTTGAAGCGTTTGTTATAGCTCGGCTATGTGTGACAACGTTTCTGGATGACGCTGTACTAACTTTAAAAGAGTGACCGCTTGACCATTTGGCACGCTACGACCTTGCTCCCAGTTTTCTAATGTGCGCGAAGACGTATGAAGTAACCGCGCGAAAACTCCGCGGGACATATTAAACTGCTCGCGAATACTCACGATTTCATCCGGTGAGATGTTCAACTCTCCCACGTCATTCACATGATGTGTTTTCAGCGTAAGCTTACCTTCTGAATGCTGTTTAGCCTCAACAAGAGCTGAGCTTAACTCTGCAAATAAATCACGATTGCTCATTGCGCCAAACCTCCATAAAAGCCATTAGTTGTTTCCTTTGATTTGCATTCAAATCGGACATTTCATTTTTGCCGTAAATGGTTAGCAAATAGAAACGCCTCTTTTCATCGAGAAAGTAATAGATAATCCGTGAACCACCACGCTTTCCCTTACCTTTACTCGCAACTCGAATTTTTCGCAAACCGCCAGTACCTTGAATCACATCACCCAGTTTGGGATTTAGCATTAGCTCTGCTTGAAAGAGCCTATACTCCTCATCACTGAGATACTCATCTCGGTACTTTTCAAAAATTGTTGATTCGACAAATACACTTTTCATACAGGAAGTGTACGCACCAAGCGTACAGATGGCAAGAACTAGTTCGGACAAGAGCTATAACGCCCTGCTAAGGGGTGAGCAATGCACTACAAAAGCTACTGCACACCGCCTTAATCAAAAAACTCACCGCATGCTGAAAATGCCACGCATTGCGAATCCCACTTAAGCAGTTTGTTAGCTTAAATTTCAGCACCTTAGATTTACTGAGCCCGAGATTAACCTGATTTGGAAAACCAACAAACCACTTGAGTTTTGAAACCCGAATTGGCTCAAACTTTGTGACCTTTCATACGATTTGAAAAACCGAAAATTTTGAGAAATCACTTTCAGAAAACTCAAAGCGAATGCAAAACTTCCAAAGCGACTTTGCGCCAAGCTTCCTAACCTCGTGCAATCCCAAAATTCAATTGAGGCAACAACCCAAAACTCGCTTTGACAACCAATGCTGATTTGCCGAAAACCTGAACGAATGGCCAAAGGAAGAAAGAAAAGACCACAACCAATTGATTTTAATTGTTTTAAGCTAACGCCCTGTTAAGTAGTGAGGCATGCACTACGAAAGCTTCCGCAACACTACGTAATCACTAAAACCAACGCAAACCAAAAATGCCACGCATGCCGAATCTGCTTGAACAGTTTGTTAGCTTAAATTTCAGCATCTTAGATTTACCAAACCCGAGACTAACCCAGCTTGGTAAAACGACAAACCACCTGAGTTTTAAAAACCGAAATGACTCAAACTTTGTGGCCGTTCATTTGCTTTAAAAACCAGTAAATTCTGAAAACTCGTTTTCGCAAAACTCAAAGCGAAAGCGACACTTCCAAAGCGACTTTGCACCAAACTTGCTAACCTCGCGCGAGCCCAAAACTCAATTGAGGCAACGGCTCAAAACTCGCGTTGGCAAACAATGCTGATTTGTCGAGAAACCTGAACGAATTGCTAAAGGAAGAAAGAAAAAGCCACAAACAATTGATTTTCAATGTTTTAAGCTAACGCCCTGCTAAGGGGTGAGCAATGCACTGCGAAAGCTACCGCACACCGCCTTAATCACAAAACCCAACGCATGCTGAAAATGCCACGCATTGCGAATCCCACTTAAGCAGTTTGTTAGCTTAAATTTCAGCACCTTAATATTTACCAAAATCAAGGTTAACCTGACTTGGAAAACCAGCAAAACACTTGAGTTTTAAAACCCGAATTGATTCAAACTTTGTGACTGTTCATGTGCTTTGAAAGCCAATAAATTTTGATAACACACTTTCAGAAAACTCAAAGCGAAAGCCAAACTTCCAAAGCGACTTTGCGCCAGACTAACTGACCTCGCTCAACCACAAAACGCAATTGAGGCAACAGCTCAAAAATCGCGTTGGCAAACAATGCGGATTTGCCGAAAAACCTGAACAAATTGCCAAAGGAAGAAATGAAAAACCGCAACCAATTGATTTTGTTTGTTTTAAGCTAACGCCCGCTTAAGTGGTGAGCAACGCAATGCGATGCTTCCGCACACCACCTAAATCACTACATTTACCGCAAGCCACAAATGCCACGCGTTGCGAATCCGTCTTAAAGCGTTTGTTATGCAATTGTCGTTAAACCCTTGGGTCAGGGATTTTATTGAAGGTTGAATCAAAAACTGTTTTATCCCCTTCTGACAGAATTGACTGATAGGTGAGAGCTTTTTCATAAAACTCTATCGATTGAGCTTTATCTCCCACAATAAGCAATGCATGACTTAACACCGCATTTGTGAAAGCTTGAATCCACTCAGCACCATGCCCATCAAAATGGCTGAATGCCATTTGAGCAAACTGAACACTTAACGGGGAATGGTTAATGCATAACGCTCTCGCTACCGCTAAATTTGCAAGCTCAACATTTTCCTTTGTCCCGACTTCGGACCAATGATAAAGAGAAGAAAAAGAAACAGTTAAAAGCCTTTGCATCTCCTCTTGAGTTAACTCAGATTCTGACAATGACCAGAATTCATTGTTGCTTTCAATTGCAAAGTATCGATTTAAACGAGAAATTTCCTCTACATTTGGCTTAGCCATAAATATCCTTATTTGTATAATTGATGAATTGCATAACGCCGCGTTAAGGGGTGAGTGCCGCACAAACCAACTTTCCGCAGACCACTTTCACCACCAAAACCAACCGCATACCAAAAATGCCACGCGGCATGAATCCCTCTTAAACGCTTTGTTATGCAAATGTTCTAACGGCAAAACGTATCTATATACAAAGCCTCAACCTTGTCTCTCGCCCACTGTGTGCGACGCAAAAACTTAAGAGAAGATTTGATTGATGGATTGCTGTAAAAACAGTTAATTTGAATTTCTCTGTCTAACCCTTCCCATCCATAGTGCTCTTGTAAGCGAACAAGGATTTTCTCTAACGTTAATCCATGTAAAGGGTTGTTTGGCTGATCTTGGCTCATTGCTTTGGTCCTAATAATACCGCTTAGTTTGGACGCAGTTTACCAGAATGCTTTGGCCAGTTAGCCAATTTATTTACATCCACAGCCTAAGATATAAGCATTGAGAAATGGGTTGATTTGAATATTTGCATAACGCCCTGTTAAGTAGTGAGGCATGCACTACGAAAGCTTCCGCAACACTACGTCATCACTAAAACCTACGCAAACCCAAAATGCCACGCATGCCGAATCTGCTTGAACAGTTTGTTAGCTTAAATTTCAGCATCTTAGATTTACTAAGCCCGAGATTAACCTGATTTGGGAAGCCGGCAAACTGCCTAAGTTTTAAAACCCGAATTGACTCAAACTTTGTGGCCGTTCATTTGCTTTAAAAACCAGTAAATTCTGAAAACTCGTTTTCGCAAAACTCAAAGCGAAAGCGACACTTCCAAAGCGACTTTGCACCAAACTTGCTAACCTCGGTTAAGCCCAAAATCTCAATTGAGGCAGCAACTCAAAACTCGCGTTGGCAAACAATGCTGATTTGCCGAGAAACCGAAACGAGCTGCCAAGGGAAGAAAAAACAGGCTGCAAACAATTGATTTTTATTGTTTTAAGCTAACGCCCTGTTAAGTAGTGAGGCATGCCATACAAAAGCTTCTGCACTACTCCGTAAACACAAAACTCACTGCAAACCAAAAATGCCACGCATGCCGAATCTGCTTGAACAGTTTGTTATGCGTTTACTCAAAAATCTCATAGTGACGTTCAACGTTTACAGTCACTTTACCCCAATGGGATGCTTTGACTCTTTTCTGATGTTGTTCAAAAGCCACTTTATCCGAGAAACTCTTCATAAACGTCGAAGCGAAGAGCGTTTTCCGAATTTTGAATGACACTAAACGTGATACATCCAGTTTCTTCGAGAGTAAGGCGTTTATGGTTTACCAATTCATTTTTTACTAATTCAAGCTCCGACTCAGGAACTAAAATAAAACCTTTCAATGTTACTTTTGACATGAATATCCTTGTGACGCATAACGCCCGGTTAAGGGGCAGCCAACGCCACAACCAAGCTTCTGCATAACACCGTAACCACAAAAACCAACGCATGATAAAAATGCCGCGCGTTGGCTGTCCCTCTTGAACCGTTTGTTATGTTTAAGCTTCAATGACTTACGTTTTACCCAAACCAAGATTAACTCTGTTTTGACTGACAAACAAAAGCCAAGACCTGAAAAACTGAAACGACTCATAGATTTGAAAAACAGACTTTGAATTTCGGCAATTCAAGCCCAAAAACCTGTGATCAAAATATTGATTGAGCCAGCCGAACCAACCTCGCGCTTACTCGAAATCGACTGAGGCAATTCTCTGAATTTCCAGCGCCAAAGAATAGATGTCCAGAAAGCAGCGCCAGACGAAGCAAACTTGCCGACAAACACAAAACCAACAAGCCGAGGGAGCAAGAAAAGATGCAACCAACTGATTTTTGGTGATTAAACATAACGCCGCGTTAAGGGGCGCAGGCACGCAATACAAAAGCTACCGCACAGTGCCGTAACCACTAAACCCAACGCAAACCGAAAATGCCACGCGTGCCAAGTCCCTCTTTAACGCTTTGTTATGTTTAAGCTTCAAGGGCTTACGTTTTACAAAAACCAAGATTAACTCAGCTTTGATTCGCAAACAAAAGCCAAGAACTAAAAAACTGAAACGACTCATAGATTTTAAAAACAGACTTTGAATTTCGGCAATTCAAGCCCAAAAACCTGTGATCAAAATATTGATTGAGCCAGCCAAACCAACCTCGTCCTTGCCCGAAAATTGATTGAGGCAACACTATGAATTTCCAGCGCCAAAGAACAAGTGTCCGGAAAACAGCGCCAAACGAAGCCCACTTGCCGACAAACACAAAACCATCAACCCGAGGGAGCAAAGAAAAGATGCAACCAACTGATTTTGCGTGATTAAACATAACGCCGCGTTAAGGGGTGAGTGCCGCATAAACCAAGCTTCCGCAGACCACTTTCACCACCAAAACTTACTGCAAACCAAAAATGCCACGCGGCATGAATCCCGCTTAAACGCCTTGTTAGGCGCGCAGTTGTAATTGGTAAAAATCAGTTTCATCGTACTTCGGATTAGGGCAACAATATACCCAACCATTACGCTTATAGAACCTTAACGCCCTTGTGTTCATTCTACTCACAGAAAGCACAGCACGATTACAGCCAGCTCGTGTCAATTCTGTTTCGATGTAGACCTGAACTTGCTGGCTCAAACCGGAACCCCGAATTTCAGGCAACAAGTAAATCAAATGGACATAACCGGTCTCTGGCTCGGGCGAGAAAGAACGAAACTCTAACTGCCCTGCCAATTGTTCATCCAACCAGATATGGATGTAAAACCACCCTGCTTCAGATTGCCTTTCTTGGATCCGCTCTCGATAACCAGCAATGAAATCATCAAAACCCGAGTAGGTTTCAAAGCTGCAATAGTAAGCATCCTTTCGAGCAGCTACGCAAAAATCATAATCTTGCGCCAAATTGATCACTTTAAATTCTACGTTCATCCCTAATCCTAAAGTGAATAGCGCCTAACGCCGCGTTAAGGGGCGCAGGCACGCAATACAAAAGTGACCGCATCACACCTTAACCACTAAACACAACGCAAATTGAAAATGCCACGCGTGCCAAGTCCCTCTTAAACGCTTTGTTATGCCGTTATTTTTTGTTTTAACTGAACTTCTACCGCTTTTGAACCGTCGGAAAGTATGAAAAAGTCAGAATCAAAACGTTGAACCACATTAAAGCCTAGTGCCTTAAAAACAGCGACATTACCTGTTTGCTCAACACACCAAACCGAGACTGAATTAATAGACTTAAACTGTGTAACAACGAAATCTACGAGCTTTCTAGCTACACCTTTTTGGCGAAAACTTGATGCGACTGCTAACGAGCTAAGCTGTAATTCTGAGCCAACCTGTTTAGCTTCAACTACTCCAACTAAAACCTCATCAACATGGAAACCAAAGCAACTCCACTCACTTTTAGCACTGTTTTTATTGCTAACTGCGAGCTCAGTTGGCCTGTAAACTTGACGAAGTTCATCGAAGCAACGCTCTGACAGTTCAACCACTGATTTTTCATTAGCATCAAGCTGCCTTATCATCAATTTCACCTTAGGCATAACGCCCGCTTAAGGGGCAGACAACGCCACTACTAACTTACCGCCTAACATCTTAATCACAAAAACCAACGCATATTAAAAATGCCGCGCGTTGGCTGTCCCTCTTGAAGCGTTTGTTATGTGCCATTATACTAATGTTTAACTATGTAATACATTGTACAACCAAAGGGGCTATTATGAGAACAGAAATGCTAAGTACTCGCATAGACCATGATACCAAAGTTGCTTTTACTAGCATCTGTGACGAAATGGGTCTTAGTACATCACAAGCTATTAAAATTTTTGCAAAAGCCGTGATTAATCATGGTGGTATTCCATTTGACTTACGTGTGCCTCAACCAAATGAAACAACGATTTCTGCAATGAATGAACTTGTTCAAGGCCATGGGCATAAAGCAGAATCTGTTGACGCTATGCTTACTGAGCTAACTGAAGGCAAAGTTAAGAATGTATAGCTTAGAATACTCAACACAATTCAAAAAAGACTTCAAAAAAATCACCAAAATGCCGATTTCGGACATCATTGAAGTCGGCAACATCATATCAAAGCTACAAAGAGGCGAAAAACTCGACCCTAAAAATGTTGATCACCCTTTAACTGGTGGATGGGTTGGATTCCGTGACTGTCACGTTAAACCAGATCTAGTGCTCATTTATCGCATTTTTGATGGCCAGCTCCAGTTAGCAAGAATTGGCTCTCATAGTGATTTGTTCTGATGAACCTTAGTGGCACATAACGCCCTGTTAAGTAGTGAGGCATGCACTACAAAAGCTTCTGCAACACTACGTAATCACTAAAACCGCTGCAAACCAAAAATGCCACGCATGCCGAATCTGCTTGAACAGTTTGTTAGCTTAAATTTCAGCACCTTAGATTTACTAAGCCCGAGATTAACCTGATTTGGAAAATCGGCAAACTACCTGAGTTTTAATACCCGAATTGACTCAAACTTTGTGGCCGTTCATTTGCTTTGAAACCAGTAAATTTTGAGAATTCATTTTCTGAGAACTCAAAGCGAAAGCAAAATTTCCAAAGCGACCTTGCACCAAACTTACCAACCTCGCGCAGCCCCAAAACTCAATTGAGGCAACAGCTCAAAACTCGCGTTGGCAAACAATGCCGATTTGCCGAGAAACCTGAACGAACTGCCAAAGGAAGAAAGATAAGACTACAACCAATTGATTTTATTTGTTTTAAGCTAACGCCCGCTTAAGGGGCAGCCAACGCCACTGCCAACTTTCCGCAAAACACCGTAATCACCAAAACCAACGCATAGTAAAAATGCCACGCGTTGGCTGTCCCTCTTGAAGCGTTTGTTATATGCCTGACCACCAAGCCTAGTTTTATATCAATTCAAAAGCCGCACATGGCGTCCCTTGATGATACTTCAACTGCCAACAGCTACCAGTAAATGCCCAAATAGAACAACGTTTAGCATAATCGCTTACTTCACCAGATTCTTTGACTAAAGCTGATTCATATTTAAGAAGCTGAACTGACGGTTCAAGTTGAATACATTCGTATTTTTGCGAATGAACATGTAAATCCGAAGGCTTTTCTGAACTCATCATTTCGATTATCGAGTCAAAGTTAAAACTGTTACCTGATTTACCAACCTCAGTAAAACTCGGGTGGATTAGGCGTTCAATATCAGCTCTACTTTTTCGTATCTCATACTGGTGAAGTTCGATTTCTTGTTCAACTAAAATATCCATTTCTTCTCCTGAATTGATAAAGCATATAACGCCGCGTTAAGGGGCGCAGGCACGCAATACAAAAGTGACCGCATAACACCTTAACCACTAAACAAACTGCAAACCAAAAATGCCACGCGTGCCAAGTCCCTCTTTAACGCTTTGTTATGCTTAAGCTTCAATGGCTTACGTTTTACCCAAACCAAGACTAACTCGACTTTGATTCACAAACAAAAACCAAAACGTAGAAAACAGAAATGATTCATAATTTTGAAAATCAGACTTTGAACTTTTGCAGTCAAAACTCAAAAACCTAAGATCAAATTTCTGATTGAGCCAACCGCCTTCACCTCGCGCTTGCCCGAAAATTGACTGAGGCAACTCTCAGCATTTTTAGCGCCCAAGAATGGATGTCCAGAAAACAGCGCCCACTGAAGCTAACTTGCTGACAAACGCGAAACCAACCAGCCGAGGGAGCAAAGAAAAACCATAAACCACTGTTTTAAAATGATTAAGCATAACGCCGCGTTAAGGGGCGCAGGCACGCACTACAAAATTGACCGCATAACGCCTTAATCACTAAACAAACTGCAAACCGAAAATGCCACGCATGCCAAGTCCCTCTTTAACGCTTTGTTATGTGTTTGAACTTAAAGGGACCTCCATTTCAATCAACCCGTTGACGTCAGATGTTCTAACAAACCCCTTTGACTCATACAGATTGATTGCTGGATTTTCACTAAACACACGCAGAACTAGCTTAGTGGATTGTCTGTCGAGCGCATGTCTAAAAACTAGCTCAAGACACTTAGCACCGATTCCTCTACCCTGAAACCCGGGCAAAATTTGAAAATCTCTCAAGAAGGTCTTGTTGCTACTGTAACTCAAACGCAACACACCAACACGAACCCGGTCTAGATAGATTTCGTAGTTGTCTAACTCATCCCAACTACTTAGAAAAAGATTATGGTCCCAGATTATCCCACGGGCTTGATAGTAACTTGCCATATTTGACTTTGTTAAAGACTCTGCAAATAAGGGGTCACTACCAACTTTTAGCTTCACTTCCATGCATTTTCCTCTGGTAACACATAACGCCGCGTTAAGGGGTGAATGCCGCCTAAACCAACTTTCTGCAAACCACTTTCACCACCAAAACCACCGCATACCAAAAATGCCACGCAGCATGAATCCCTCTTAAACGCTTTGTTATAAGGCGGGCTCAAGGACAATATCGTGACCATCAACTTCAATTAGTCCAAAATCACCTTCCAAAGAAAGAGAGCCTTGCAAATAAGATATTCCTTCAACTTCACCCAATGTTGGTATGTCATTTAAAGTCGTCTTGCTTGCGGATAGCTGCATACCCTTAAAACGGACAGTTATCGCTTTACCTTGCTTATTACTGACTAATAGCTTGACCTTCTGGTCGGACTCGCGAAGGAATAGCATTTCGATATAGGTATCATCAAAACTCTGATTAAGTGAGAGTAACTCTGAGTCAATTAGACAATTTAGTTCCATATTCCTTCAAGCCTTATAACGCCCAATTAAGGGGTGAGCAACGCTACCACCCAACCTAAAGCATTGTGCCGTAACCACTAAAATTGAAGTAGAAGCCAAAATGCCAAGCGTTGGGAATCCCTCTTAAATTGTTTGTTATGTTTTACCACAAACGACTGATTTATTTGGCAAAGAACTGCTTTGTTGAACGTATTTCAAGAAGTGAATCACAAGCCTAACCTCACTTGGCCGCCAAAGGCACGAAACACTAAACGGGTAAATCCACCTCCCTGCCCAATGAGGCAACCCGATTGAGCTTCAACAAGCGCCCTCTCTTTCCAACCAAAGCGCAGAACAATGGCAATTTGCCGAGGCAACTGCCAAGCCGATATGCTGATTGGCAAATACGCTCAAAGCGACTTAGAGCCAGTGAAATTTTAAACCAACCGCCACGACCTGCAAATGAAGCAACCCGCGAACATTGACATGTTTTACGGGTTGAGAAATTCACGAATTTAGGCCGATAATGCGGATTTGCTGAGGCAACTCGGACGAATTGCCAAAGGGACAAAGAACAGAGTTCGAAGAATTTTTAAGCCACTGAAATACAAGTAAACATAACGCCCAATTAAGTAGCCCGAAACGCACTGGCTAACCTTCCGCATTCCTCGGCAACACCAAAGCCAACGCAAACCAAAATCGCCGAGCGTTGAGGGTCTGCTTGAATTGTTTGTTATGCGAATTCACTTACCAAGCCAAGTTGGGCACTGAAAAGACTACCTCAGACACGAAAAACCACAAACAAACCAAGCACTTTTTGTGATTCACTGAACAACCGAAGTCACTATGTTACAGACCAGCTTCCCACAAGTGACTAATAGTGAATTTTAGCCAGTGACTCTGCTTTTACTTCGAGAAACTCAACGCGACGGAAGACCAGCGAAGAAGAAACTGCCGATAAACTTGCCCTTGCCACACTTTGCGCCAGACAAACTCACCACGAACCAACACTGAAAACCAATGAGGCAACCCACGAACTTTGGCATGTTTTACAGCCTGAGTGATTCAAGAATTTGGGCCGATAATACTGAATTGCCGACACAGCGAACCGACTGCCAAAGAGAGCGAGAAAGAGAGATATGGAAGATTTTTTGCCCAGTCGCATAACGCCGCGTTAAGGTGCGAACAACGCAATACAAAAGCCTCGGCAAAACACCGTAAACGCCAAACTCAACGCAAGCTAAAAATGCCACGCGTTGTGAGTCGCTCTTAAACGCCTTGTTATGTGTTTTCGTAACGTTTTACGGCGATATACTCTTTGCTAGAAGATGGCCAGATAAGCAACTTGTATAAATCATCAGCATCTTCCCACTCTTCAGTAATTGTTGCGGTCCCTTTTGCCAGAGAAAGAACCGCGTAATCTCCTGACTTGATATCAATTCTAGCTGCATCCGGCAAGTAATCAGTGCAACCAAATACTGAACAAACACCTGACTTCACAGTGAAGTAGCCTTTAGAAGCATGATCCCACTCATCAAGGTTTACATCAGGTTCTGTTTCATAGATTTCTACTTCAAATGGAACATCGACGTTACGGAAAGTTCCCACTGCTAAGGAATTAGGAAGCAGGCCCAACATCAAATTGAGAGCTTCTTCTGTCCATATCTCTGAGGTATCATCACTTGCCTCAACATCCATGAGGTAAAGTTGAAAATAGTCCGCAAACAATTCGAACTTGTAACTCTTCATTATTCCTCCCTTACACATAACGCCCAATTAAGTTGTGAGCAACGCTGCAACCCTACTCAAACACTACACAGTAATCACTAAACAAATTGAAACCTAAAGCGCCGAGCGTTGCGAATCAGCTTGAATTGCTTGTTATGTTTTTAATCACAACACCAAATTCATTTTTTTTCTTCGATGCTTGTTTTAGTTTTATGTCTGTCCCGCTCACTAGCCGTTTTATTATGTCAATGTTTATACTTGGACACCTTAGCCCGAATATAATGGATTTTATCTTCCCCGGTATTTCCTGAACAGTCCCACCCTTGTGAGGGTAGATTACTCTCCACTCTTGCTCATACTCCCATTCTGGTGACTTAGTCCAAAGAATTCTGTTTACTACCGAATGCCCATTCTTCTTAATAAATGCGTACTTATTGAATGATGGGTAAGATGCCGCGTATTTTACTTTTTGAGTAAAACTTTCATTAGCTAAGTCATTTCCTAATTTTCGCTCAAACTCAATGCAGATTCCCTTGTGATCATCGGCGTAGTGAGCCCACAACAATAAGTTTTCAGGACTAGAACTTAGAGATAAGATTCCAGCAGAAGAAACATAGTTCTTAATTTGTTCGTTGACGTTGACTATAACCCTATCCACTTCATCGTTAGATGAAATTCCATATGTTTCTTCCATATACGCCATATCTATAGAAACTCAACTTGCCAATATGGGTATTAATATTGAACTCCGTATCATAAGGATCGTTGAACATTTCTGGTTTAGCAAAAAAGATACGATTATTGGCTATGATATCCAAAGTAAAAGAGTCGACAGAACGATATTTATACAAGCTATCAACAAATTCATCATTCATTCGTTATCCTCAAAAACATAACGCCCTGTTAAGTAGTGAGGCATGCACTACGAAAGCTTCCGCAACACTACGTCATCACTAAAACCTACGCAAACCAAAAATGCCACGCATGCCGAATCTGCTTGAACAGTTTGTTAGCTTAAATTTCAGCATCTTAGATTAACCAAATCCGAGATTAACCTGATTTGGGAAGCCGGCAAACTGCCTAAGTTTTAAAACCCGAATTGACTCAAACTTTGTGGCCGTTCATTTGCTTTAAAAACCAGTAAATTTTGAAAACTCGTTTTCGCAAAACTCAAAGCGAAAGCGACACTTCCAAAGCGACTTTGCACCAAACTTGCTAACCTCGGTTAAGCCCAAAAACTCAATTGAGGCAGCAACTCAAAACTCGCGTTGGCAAACAATGCTGATTTGCCGAGAAACCGAAACGAGCAGCCAAGGGAAGAAAAAACAGGCTGCAAACAATTGATTTTCATTGTTTTAAGCTAACGCCGCGTTAAGGGGTGCAGGCACGCAATACAAAAGTGACCGCAAAGTGCCGTAACCACCGAATTCAACGCAAACTGAAAATGCCACGCGTGCCAAATCCCACTTTAACGCTTTGTTATGCTTAAGCTTCAATAAGTTACGTTTTAACAGAACCAAGATTAACCCGACTTTGACTCACAAACAAAAGCCAAAAATCAAAAAACCGAAATGACTCATAATTCTGAAACACAAACTTTGAACTTTGGCTGTCAAAACTCAAAAACCTAAGATCAAATTGCTGATTGAGCCAGCCGCCCTAACCTCGCGCTTACCGAAAATTGATTGAGGCAACTCTCTGAATTTCCAGCGCCAAAGAATAAGTGTCCGGAAAACAGCGCCTACTGAAGCCAACTTGCCGATAAACTCAAAACCAACCAGCCGAGGGAACAAAGAAAAACCATAAACCACTGATTTTTCGTGATTAAGCATAACGCCGCGTTAAGGGGTGCAGGCACGCAATACAAAAGCTACCGCAAAGCGCCATAAACACTGAACCCAACGCATACTAAAAATGCCACGCGTGCCAAATCCCTCTTAAACGCTTTGTTATATGCAAACGTTTTAGCTTAAGATTTTATGCCAAGCTCCACTTTGAAACCATGATTTTTATGTGCTTTGATGCACTTAAGTCAGGCTTAGACTTGCAGCGACTTGCCACTGAAACCACTTGGAATTTTCAACGCCGTAGAAAACGTACTGAGGACACCCAAAAGTGCTTTTGGAACGGCAATTTCACAATGAGGACTTTCCACAAACTCACTGAAACCACGTGAACTCACCACACCAGAGAAAGCGCCCTTTCAACAAGTAAACCAGCTTTTAGGAAGGCAAACTCTCAGAGCTGAATTTCAGCAGCAGATGTTGCCTAAATTGACCAGGCATTATCAGCACCAAAGAATAAAACCATCTACGAATGGCGGCCCGAGAGTGAGCCACAAATCAAAGAAAACTAGGATTGAAACCGGAAAATCTCAACGCCCAAAAAACAAAACTCAACGCTGACAATCGCGATTTTTTGACCTGAATTTTTAGGCTTTCTTCATCTGGCATATAACGCCGCGTTAAGGGGTGCCGGCACGCAATACATAAGCCTCCGCAATGCACCGTAACCACTGAACTTAACGCATACTAAAAATGCCACGCGTGCCAAATCCCTCTTAAACGCTTTGTTATATTTTTGGTGTCTACTACATTAATGATATCGACCCACTGCCATTGACTTTTGCTTCCAGACTTTTAGGCTCACCTATGTACTCAATACGACCTGAACCATTTACCTTTGCATTTAGTTCGGAAGATACATTGAGTCGAACTAAACCTGAGCCGTTTACTTTGACTTTTCCGGTTTGAGACTCTAATGCTGACGCGTCCACTTGAGCCGCACCATTTAATGAAACACTGAAGTGTTCGACCTGGCCAAGCAACGACGACTTACCGGCGCCATTGACGGCAAGATGAAAGTTTTTAGCAGCCAACTCCGTAATGTCGACTTTTTGCGCGCCATTTAGCGTTAACTTAGATAACGAACCATTTGCTAACTCAAAGATATAACCATCTTTGATTGCTACCTTGGCTTTAGTACTGATTTCAAATTTTCCATTCGAACAACTGTATTTCAGAGCACCCAGTTCTTTATTGACACCTTTGACGCTACCAAACGACTCACCTCTCGCAACCAATTTAACTGTTGAAGGTACATTAATAGTGAGAGTGGTGTAATCGCACGTTGGAATTTTGCTTTCAACTAAATTTTCATTGGCGAATACCAAAGGCCCACTTATCAAAAACATAGTTAAACAACTGATATGTTTTATTTTCATTGAATCTTCCCTAAAAAATATAACGCCCGCTTAAGGGGCAGCCAACGCCACTACCAACTTACTGCATAACACCGTAACCACAAAAACCAGCACAGTAAAAATGCCACGCGTTGGCTGTCCCTCTTGAAGCGTTTGTTAGGTGAATTTATAACGCTGAAATATAAACACAAACCTCTCGTTCACCACCTTGCATACGAAGTGTTTGATTTTCTACGTAAGTAACACCAAGTTTATCGATAACTGACTTTGAACGATCATTGCCAACAAGATGCATGACCTTTAACTCTCGCAACCCATGACTTTCTTTTGCGTACTCAATTAAAACCTTTGAAGCTTCTGTCGCATAACCTTGCCCCCAAAAATCGACGCCCAACCAATAACCCAAGATGCCTTGGCCATCTTTTAAGCTCGGCAAACTCACTGCTCCAATAAGCTCTAATGATTCTTTAAGTACAATCGCGTAAACAATACTCTCTCCGCTGGCAAAGCCAATTTCATGTGTTTCAATCCATGAAATTGCATCTGAAACTTCATAAGGGTGCGGTATGTTGGCCGTCATCTCTGCGATTCGTTTATCACCAGCCAACACAGATACTTGCTCTGCATCAGACAGTTCAAATGACCTAAGGATTAAACGTTCCGTTTCTAAAACTTGCTGCATTATTCCCCCAATTCACCTAACGCCCTGTTAAGTAGTGAGGCATGCACTACAACAGTCTCCGCAACACTACGTAACCACTAAACTCACTGCAAACCAAAAATGCCACGCATGCCGAATCTGCTTAAACAGTTTGTTAGGGCGATTACTCACCTCGTTTTCCCCAAGACCATCTTGGTGTTTCACCCTTAAAATAACACACAACAATAAGTGCCACAGTCAGTAAGACCAAACCTAATGACCATTCTGAAATACGCTCTTTTGGAGAAAAATAAGCAGACAACAAGAATAAAGAGGCAACGTATATGCCATAGACAACCCAACCTTGCCATGCATTTGGCAGACCCCAGCCCCAGCCATACTGCTTTCTTGGAAACCAAATATCCTTGTTCATTTTTAACTCCTTTCAACAAAAATAAATTAAGCGCCCTAACGCCCTGCTAAGGGGTGAGCAATGCACTGCGAAAGCTACCGCACACCGCCTTAATCACAAAACCCAACGCATGCTGAAAATGCCACGCATTGCGAATCCCACTTAAGCAGTTTGTTAGCTTAAATTTCAGCACCTTAAGATTTACCAAAATCAAGGTTAACCTGACTTGGAAAACCAGCAAAACACTTGAGTTTTAAAACCCGAATTGATTCAAACTTTGTGACTGTTCATGTGCTTTGAAAGCCAATAAATTTTGATAACACACTTTCAGAAAACTCAAAGCGAAAGCCAAACTTCCAAAGCGACTTTGCGCCAGACTAACTGACCTCGCTCAACCACAAAACGCAATTGAGGCAACAGCTCAAAAATCGCGTTGGCAAACAATGCGGATTTGCCGAAAAACCTGAACATATTGCCAAAGGAAGAAATGAAAAACCGCAACCAATTGATTTTATTTGTTTTAAGCTAACGCCCTGCTAAGGGGTGAGCAATGCACGACAAGAGCTACTGCACACCACCTTCATCACGAAACTCACCGCATACTGAAAATGCCACGCATTGCGAATCCCTCTTAAGCAGTTTGTTAGGTTTTTGGGACTCAAAGTACTTAAGCAGTTTTTCTACACTGAATTTAAGCAATAGCCGGTCTATATCAGCAAATTCCCCTTGATGTATGACCATTTCATTTAACTGATAGCCAGAATCTAACTGGACAAGGTACTTTTGGAAATCGATTTGCTTCTTGGTGTCGCTGAAAATTTTCGCTAGCTCGGGTTCATTTATAGTAATTGAGTCTATCTGCCACTTAAAACCTGTTCGTTTGACCACAAATAGATCTGTTACATAGTCGAGGTCATTTGATAACTTTAAAAAACTACTTTTCTCAGTCTGTGATAGGTTTAAGCTAACCTTTATCCCTTGATTATTGGTAAAAGGGAACCAGTAATTTTCTTTTTTAAGATTGATGGAAAAGTTGCCACCGTCACGTAAATCAAATCTTTTCAGCAAGCTAACAGTGAAAACAAACATGTCTTGATCACACTGTGAATCGAAGTTTGGGGCGTTACCAACAACAACCTTAATGCATTCACTTGAGAAATCTTCGTTCTTAAGCTTGATAAATAATTCACCTATAATCTCGTCTGCACGACTGTTTTCACCTGCAACACTCACTAAAAAAAAGAATGACACAACCAATGCTAAAGAAATAACTCCAAATACCTTGTTCATTAACAATCCTTTGAACTAAACCTAACGCCGCGTTAAGGGGTGAATGCCGCCTAAACCAACTTTCCGCAGACCATTTTCACCACCAAAACCACCGCATACCAAAAATGCCACGCGGCATGAATCCCTCTTTAACGCTTTGTTATGTTTATATTCCCTTCACACTAGAACCTTCTATTGTCGCAAGCCCTTTCGCGGTACCTTTATCTGAAAAGATAGTTATTCGCAAAAACTCGCAATCTTCAATAGTACAGTTTTTAAACACAAGCATACCGGTCATATAAACATTATCCGGCAAAGCTATAAAATCACCGCATTCACTAAATCCGTTGTGATGTATTGTACCACCTAAAATAACTAGTGATGACGGCCCTACAAACTTACAACCTTTAAAATGTTTGTTTTCATGAAGCTGAATAGTTGGAAGTTTCAGATTTTCAAGCGGGATAATTTTATCTTTAAAAGATGAGTCTAAAGGATTTATAGCATTAGATTTAGCCATCTCTTCGGTAGCTCTATCTTTTTTGTTTAGTCCCCAAACAGAATAAAAAAGGGCGCCAATTGCAACCGCAGTTTCAACCAAGAAACGTATTAACAAGAGTACTGCGCTCAGCCTCTTTTACATCGCCAAATCCAAAAAATAACATAGCAAGTGTTCCCAAAGCGGTAAGACCATAAACAGAGACGAACAAATAGAGTAGTATTGTTTTTGCCTGTCTTTCCATATTCTCCCCTTTACACAGATATCCTTGATTAAACATAACGCCCTGCTAAGGGGTGAGCAATGCACTACAAAAGCGACCGCACACCGCCTTAATCACAAAACTCACCGCATGCTGAAAATGCCACGCATTGCGAATCCCACTTAAGCAGTTTGTTAGCTTAAATTTCAGCACCTTAGATTTACTAAGCCCGAGATTAACCTGATTTGGAAAACCAACAAACCACTTGACGAATTGACTCAAACTTTGTAGCCATTCATTTGCTTTGAAGATCAGTAAATTTTGACAACTCATTTTCGCAAAACTCAAAGCGAAAACGACACTTCCAAAGCGACTTTACGGCAAAATGGCTCACCTCGCGCAATCCCAAAACTCAATTGAGGCAACTCCTCAAAACTCGCGTTGGCAAACAATGCTGATTTGCCGAGAAGCCTGAACGAATGGCCAGAGGAAGAAAAAACAGGCTGCAAACAATTGATTTTCATTGTTTTAAGCTAACGCCGCGTTAAGGGGCGCAGGCATGCAATACAAAAGTCACCGCATCACACCTTAATCACTAAACCCAACGCAAACTGAAAATGCCACGCGTGCCAAGTCCCTCTTTAACGCTTTGTTATGCTTAAGCTTCAATGGCTTACGTTTTACCCAAACCAAGATTAACTCAGCTTTGATTCACAAACAAAAACCAAAACATAGAAAACAGAAATGACTCATAATTTTGAAAATCAGACTTTGAACTTTGGCTGTCAAAACTCAGAAACCTAAGATCAAATTGCTGATTGAGCCAACCGCCCTAACCTCGCGTTTGCCCGAAAATTGACTGAGGCAATTCTCCGAGTTTCCAGCGCCAAAGAATAGGTGTCCGGAAAACAGCGCCCTATAAAGCCAACTTGCCGACAAACTCGAAACCAACCAGCCGAGGGAGCAAAGAAAAACCATAAACCACTGTTTTAAAATGATTAAGCATAACGCTGCGTTAAGGGGCGCAGGCACGCACTACAAACGTTACCGCATCACACCCTAACCACTAAATAAACTGCAAGCCAAAAATGCCACGCGTGCCAAGTCCCACTTGAACGCTTTGTTATGCGCCTTGCATCCAAGCTCAACTAATACCATAATTAGGTATCTATTGGTACTGAGGACTAAGTTATGGCTAAGAACACTAGTATTACTTTGGGTGACCATTTTGACGGTTTTATTGCTAATCAAATCCAAAGCGGCCGCTATGGCTCTGCAAGTGAAGTTATTCGTTTCTGCTTTACGTTTACTTGAAACCCAAGAAACTAAAATGAACACTTTACGCCAGTTGCTTGTTGAGGGCGAAGAAAGTGGAGTTGCGGATTATGACCTTGATTCGTTTATCAATGAGTTAGATAGCGAAGAGAGAAAATGAGACCATTTCAGTTAACTAACAAGGCGAAATCTGATTTAAGAGATATAGCCTTGTTTACCTCTCGACGTTGGGGTCGCGAACAGCGAAATATTTATCTAAAACAGTTTGATGACTCATTTTGGCTGTTAGCCGAAAATCCTGACATTGGTAAAGCCTGTGACGAAATTCGCGATGGCTACAGAAAGTTTCCACAAGGAAGCCACGTAATATTTTATCGTCAGATCGGCAGTCAAAATATTGAGATTATCCGTATCCTTCACAAAAGCATGGATGTGAATCCAATTTTGGGCGCATAACGCCCTGCTAAGGGGTGAGCAATGCACTGCAAAAGTTACCGCACACCGCCTGAATCACAAAACTCACCGCATGCTAAAAATGCCACGCATTGCGAATCCCGCTTAAGCAGTTTGTTAGCTTAAATTTCAGCACCTTAGATTTACCAAACCCGAGACTAACCCAGCTTGGTAAAACGACAAACCACCTGAGTTTTAAAACCCGAAATAACGCAAACTTTGTGGCGTTTCATGCGATTTGAAAACCCGAAATTTTTGATAAATCACTTTCAGGAAACTCAAAGCGAAAGCAAAACTTACAAAGCGATTTTACGCAAAACTGACTAACCTCGCGCAGCCCCAAAACTCAATTGAGGCAACAGCTCAAAACTCGCGTTGGCAAACAATGTTAATTTGCCGAGAAACCTGAACGAATGGCCAAAGGAAGAAAAAACAGGCTGCAAACAATTGATTTTTTATTGTTTTAAGCTAACGCCCGCCTAAGGGGCTGGCAACGCATACCACTAAACTTAAACACAACAACTGCAACCACCGCGGCTCAATGGGACTGGAAACGCTGCGCGTTGACAGTCCCTCTTGAGGCGTTTGTTAGTTTCGTAGCCCATTGTTTAACAATGACTTTTTTAACACATTTGCTTGAAAGTCATTTTACGCAAAAGCATCAAGCAAACACACGTCCAACGCCAAAAGCTGTGAAGTTGGCTGCCAAAACTCAAAGCATTCAAGGTTAAGTAGGCCACGGTTAAGAGTCCGCGACAAAGAAAGCACACTTTCAGCGATGATGAAGCCATTTGTGAAACCAAACTTTGAGTGTTGAACATCCAACAACATTGAAGCTTCGAGGCTTGTTGGTGTCACCGCCGATGTAAAACTGACCCACTAACGCCGATTTAAAATTGACCCACCTGAGTCAGACTATCCGTTCGTAACATGAACAAAGCGGCGGATTATGATCAATCAGGAGCAACTAGTGGAAATACACGTTTTACATCAGCAAGGGCGAAGCATCCGCCGCATCGCAAAGGATATGGGTATCTCAAGGAATACCGTTCGCACTTATCTTCGAAGCAAAGACAAGGCGCCTGTGTATCCCGAGCGTCAGTCTCGAGCAACCAAGCTACAGCCTTACCATGACTACTTGCGTACTCGGATTGAAGCCGCAAAACCTTATTGGATACCCGCAACCGTCTTACTGCGTGAGTTGAAATCTCTCGGTTACGAGGGCGGTATAACGATGCTCAAAGAGCACATCAAACAGTACAAACCTAGTGCGCCTGTCGATCCTGTGGTTCGATTCGAGACATTGCCAGGTGAGCAGATGCAAGTCGACTTCACGACTATCACTCATTACGGTGTACGTGTTAAAGCCTTCGTGGCAACGCTGGGTTATAGCAGAGCGACGTTCGTTCGCTTTAGTGAACGAGAGCGACAAGAAGACTGGATAGAAGGGCTTGAAGAAGCGTTTGAATACTTCGGTGGTGTACCCAAAGAAGTTCTGTTCGATAATGCAAAAGCCATCATGATAGAGCGTGATGCTTACGGTGAAGGTGAACACCGCTGGAATACAGCACTGCTCACCGCGGCCAAGAGATACAACTTTAAACCAAGAGCCTGTCGCCCATATCGCGCAAAGACTAAGGGAAAAGTGGAACGATTTAACGCCTACTTGAAGAATAGCTTCGTCACTCCGCTTGCGGCGACGCTCAAGCAACATGGACTTAAAATCACCGCTGATGTTCTTAATGGACATATCGGCGCATGGCTAGAAACCGTTGCTCATCAACGAACTCATGGTACGACAGGTACAAAGCCTCAGGTTCTCTTAGACGAAGAGCGATTTACACTTCAGCCGCTACCATCGCCGACACGCTCAGCCACGCCATTAACAATCAGCGATAGTGCGATGCCACTTGAAAGCTTCCAGCACCCTCTCTCAACCTATGATGCGTTGTTGGAGGTGCGAGTATGAACCTTCAAATGAATCGCATTGAAGCTGCCTGTGCTGCGCTGAAGTTACAAGCTATCTGTCAGGAATGGCCAAGGCTGGCAGAAGTCGCCAACAGCCGTGAACTGAGCCTAGCCGATTACTTAGAGTCACTTCTGAACGCAGAGTTGGAAGTGAGAGCAGAGCGCACAAGAGCCACGCTGACTAAGTTCGCCAGCTTCCCAATGGAAAAAACGTTCGATGATTATGACTTCAAGTTCGCAACGGGTGCGCCGAGAAAACAGCTCAAAGAACTAACAGGGCTGGCGTTCATAGAGCGAAAGGAAAACGTGGTGTTACTCGGGCCAAGTGGCGTCGGTAAGAGTCATCTTGCAGTGAGTCTTGGTCAACTCGCTGTCCAAAAAGGTTTAAAAACGCGCTTCATCACGGCAGCAGACTTGATGCTTCAACTCTCTACTGCGAAAGCTCAAGGTAAACTAGAAAATTACTTGAGGCGCAGTGTACTTGCTCCCAAATTGCTTATCGTCGATGAAATCGGGTATCTACCGTTCGGCAGAGAAGAGGCCAACTTGTTCTTTAACGTCATCGCTAAACGTTATGAGCAAGGCAGTATTATCGTGACCAGTAACTTGCCGTTCTCTCAATGGTCAAATGCGTTCGCCGACGATACGACACTAACGGCAGCACTACTTGATAGACTTCTTCATCACTCGCACATCGTACAAATCAGTGGAGAAAGCTACCGATTACGAGGGAAGAAGGCGGCTGGAACCATACCAGCGGCTCTCGAAAGTCTATCTGAAGGTAAAGGTTAATTACGTGGGTGGGTCAATTTTACTTCGGCGATAACGTCGATAAGTGGGTCAATTTTGAACTGGCGTTGACAAGGCGTTTGTTAGCTTCGTAGCCCATTGTTTACCAATGACTTTTTAAACACATTTGCTTGAAATGCATTTTACGCAAAAGCATCACTCAAACACACGTCCAACGCCAAAAGCTGTGAAGTGAGCTGCCAAAACTTGCAGCGTTCAAGGTTAAGTTGGCCACTTACCGCATTTCCGACAAAGAAGCACGATTACAGCGACGATGCTGCTTTTTGTGAAACCAAGTTGACCGAATTGAACATCCAACGACTTTGAAGCATCGAGACTTGTTGGCTTTCAGCGGCTTTGAAACTACGGAACTTCCAACACTTTCTACCAAATCAGCATCTAGCAAAATTCAAATACCAAATTGTGCAATTTGAACACTAAAAGTTGATTTTTCAGAACAAGAAGTTGGGATTTTGATGATTTTAGCCTTTAAGAAGCTAACGCCCTGCTAAGGGGTGAGCAATGCACTACAAAAGCTACCGCACACCGACTTAATCACAAAACCCACCGCATGCTGAAAATGCCACGCATTGCGAATCCCTCTTAAGCAGTTTGTTAGCTTAAATTTCAGCAATTTAGCTTGATCAAACCTGAGATTAACTTGATTGAGAAAACTGGCAAACCACTTGAGCTTTAAAACCCGAATTAGCCCAAACTTTGTGACCTTTCATGCGATTTGAAAAGCCGAAAATTTTGATAAATAACTTTCGGAAAACTCAAAGCGAATGCAAAACTGCCAAAGCGACTTTGCGCCAAACTGGCTAACCTCCCGCAACCCAAAAACTCAATTGAGGCAACAACTCGACACTCACGTTGACAAACAATGCTGATTTGCCGAGAAACCTAACCGAATTGCTGAAGGAGTAGAGGAAAACCACAACCAATTGATTTTATCTGTTTTAAGCTAACGCCCGCCTAAGGGGCTGGCAACGCAAACCACTAAGCTAAAACACAACAGCCGAAACCACCGCGACTCAATGGGACTGGAAACGCCACGCGTTGACAGTCCCTCTTGAGGCGTTTGTTAGCCGTTGTTACCCGTGTGCGTATTTTCTAATGTTACATGACGGGAATACGCCGACAATAACCCATCAAAGAGTTCATCGATACCAATGTCATCAAGGTCTGAAGATGGTTTTGAACGGTTATTGGTTATTTTCCTAATTTGCAGATAGTGAATAAATCCGCACGCTTTAGATACCGTTTTTAACTCCTGATTGAGCAAATCAAGAATCTCATTCAAGCCTTTCGAGTGAACTTCCGTGATTTGACTTTTAAGAAAACCACCAAGACTTTCATTAGACGTAAACATTTCAGACTGTTGTAGTTGATCTAAATATACTCTTTGTAGAGAAACCAATTTTGTAGCCATATCTTTACCTCTAAGCTGAAAAGCCAGAATCGGGTTTTCTTTAGATAGAGAAATTATTGTCTGCTCATACTCAATAATGAAGCTTTCAGATAGTTTTGGAGTTATTTGTTCAATGACACTCGAAAAATACCCCAACATTAAATCCTGGTTTTGTTGTGGTATAGCTATACCTTCGATTTTTTTCTTATCTAAGTATTTCTGGCATTGTTCAAGATACTTTTCGTATAGCTCCGTAGGTGAAACAGAAGACGCTAAGACATATGCCCTAAATTCTAATAAATAGAACAGAACTTGGCGTGTAGTTTCTAAGCTTTTCAGTTCTAATTTTGAAGAAGTAACCAAAGCCACTAAAGATCGCACTTAATGTGATCCCAACAATACCTATTAGCGATGCAACAACCTGAACTTCCATGCTTTCTCCGAAACGGCTAACGCCGCATTAAGGGGTGAACAACGCTACCACCCAACCTAAACCATTGTGCCGTAAACACTTAAGCCAATTCAAACCAAAACTGCCAAGCGTTGTGAATCCCTCTTAAATGCTTTGTTAGCCGTGTACTCCAACGTTACTTTCGAACTAATTTGCTAAGAGATTTTTCTACTAACGTAGGTATCCACCGATAAGCTCGCCAATTGCGTTTCTCTGCCAAGGGGATCACAACGATACCTCTCTTTCTTGCCACTGACTCCAATGCATCTTTAGCAACATCTTCGGCTGAGACAGCATGGGTAGGTGACGAAATATCTACACTCTCACCCAAAATAGGCTTGCCCCAAATTTTGGATACAAACGGACCTGGACATATAACAGTAACATCAATTCCCTTAGGAGCGAGTTCAATACGTAAGCTCTCACTAAAGCCAACTATCGCGTATTTGGTGGTATTGTATAATGCTTGCCCCGGAACTGGTATCAAACCCGAGATTGAAGACGTATTGACGATATGACCTGAACCCTGCTTGAGCATTATTGGCAAAACCGATTCAGTACAATTAATCACACTCCACAGATTTAGATCAATAATCCTTTTCCAGTGCTCTGTCGTTGCTTGTTCTATTGGTAATGAGCCACCTATGCCAGCATTATTAAAGATAAAATCTATTGAGCCAAATTTCAATTGAACGAAATTCACAAGCTGATCAATGGTTGTTTTATTTGCAGCGTCGAATTGCACTGTCGTAAGATTTTTTGTGAACTCACTAAGGTTGAGTTTTGCCTCTTCCAATCCTTCGCTATCGATATCGGCAAGACATACTTGCGCGTCATAACTCAATAGTTGCCTCACAAGTTCATAGCCTAAGCCAGAGGCGGCCCCAGTAACGACGCATATCTTTCCACTAAACACTGTACTCAGAGACATTTTCATTCCTTGAACTGTAAATTGACCATAAACGGCTAACGCCCAATTAAGGTGTGAAGCACGCAATACCGATGCTGCGGCATATCGCCTTAATCACTAAACCTAACGCATAGTAGAAATGCCACGCGTGCTGAATCACTCTTAAATTGTTTGTTATATTCGTCTATTTTCAACTGCAATGGAGAGAAGGTATGCTTGAACGAAAGCCAGTAGCCCAATGACTAGTGGAACTATAAACGAGAACGAAAAGACAAAAATGTAAATACCCGACATGAATAACTTATCCAGAAAGCTATCACTATGGCTCCACCCTGCCTGATGTCCATCAGCAAACAAGCCCAATGCCCCAAAATAATATGTAAAGTAAATCCCAAACGACTTGTGCCAAGAGTTTTGTTGTAAGTCTCTGACGGTATAAACAGATATAAGAATAGCCAAAGCTACACCAAAAACCAGATATAAATAATCCACAGGGTATTGCGATGCCGTCACAAAAAACTTACCCAACGAGATTAGCCATACTATGGAAAAGCCAACAAAAAGTGTAAACAGCGTATTCTTAACTATCAATGTTTTCATACAATTTCCCTCCGGAAATGAGTATGCAACATGAACCCCAATGTTCGGAACGAAAAAGCAAGTTCAGCGAGACAGTTCAAACTTCAGCCGAAAGAATATAACGCCCTGTTAAGTAGTGAGGCATGCACTACGAAAGCTTCCGCAACACTACGTAATCACTAAAACCAACGCAAACAAAAAATGCCACGCATGCCGAATCTGCTTGAACAGTTTGTTATGCCCGTGCCTTTTGTTTGCTACGATTTTGAATCCTGCTTGCCTTGGAAAAAGCTCAAATTTTTGGGTATATAAAACTGACAAGCCTGCCTATCTGCTGTAGTTGGCTGTTCCCAAGCTCCGCATAAATCCTTGTCATTCTCTTTTGTTCGAGTGAATTGCTTACATTTCCCGCAACGTTCCATTGAAGCCAGTTCCAAGTTATTTCAATTTAAACTCGACAATAACGTTGTTAGAAACCTTGCAATTTGATTAAGCCCAAATTTAACGAAAATTGTTAATTATTGAGTAAATTACGACAAGGGCATAACGCCCTGTTAAGTAGTGAGGCATGCACTACAAAAGCTTCCGCAACACTACGTCATCACTAAAACCAACGCAAACCAAAAATGCCACGCATGCCGAATCTGCTTGAACAGTTTGTTATGCCCGTGCCTTTTGTTTGCTACGATTTTGAATCCTGCTTGCTTTGGAAAAAGCTCAAATTTTTGGGTATATAAAACTGACAAGCCTGCCTATCTGCTGTAGTTGGCTGTTCCCAAGCTCCGCATAAATCCTTGTCATTCTCTTTTGTTCGAGTGAATTGCTTACATTTCCCACAACGTTCCATTGAAGCCAGTTCCAAGTTATTTCAATTTAAACTCGACAATAACGTTGTTAGAAACCTTGTAATTTGATTAAGCCCAAATTTAACGAAAATTGTTAATTACTGAGTAAATTACGACAAGGGCATAACGCCGCATTAAGGTGTGAGCGGCGCTTGGCTATACTTGAGCGAAGCGAAACTGCCAAGCGTTGCGAATCACGCTTAAATGCTTTGTTAAGTGGCTATTACGCATTTTTCGTAGAAAACTACCTCAGAGAGTCATAATGATTAATCACTTTTACAACAGACTCTAAAAGAGGCTTTAACCCATTAAAATCTATTTTCGTTTTGTTTTCTTTGACTATATGTGTAGCAAATGCATCTTTGCTCAAATCATTTTTTGAGTCACGATTCTTTACAGTGTTAAAACACTTACCATTAGGGAGTTTCATTAAACGCGTTTTATCATCAAAGAAATACTCTATATCTGTCTCTCCGCCATCTTTAGCTAATGGTGTAAAAACAATATATAGGTTTTTGATAACATGTATAAATTCAGACTTTCGAATATCCTCTTTCTTATCAAGAGTAGATGGAATCAATTCGATTTTTTTCTGAAAGTTTTTTGACTTCAACAAATTCACCACTTGTTGAGGTCCTTCATCGTTATCTAAAAAGACAATAACTGGATGTTTAGGTGTTATTGCGTCATAAAGCTTCATATTTTTTTCGAAATTATCCACAAAACCTCGGAGGTAATCAGCCCCTCCGAATAACTCTAACAAAAAACGGCTTCGCTTTGAGTACTCGACAAAACGTACTAAAAGTTCATACTTATTCCCTTTACGGTGCGCTAATTGAGGATAATCTTTACTTAGCTCACTGATTGCAGACTTTAAGTAAACATTATCTGTTTTACCTTCACATAAGATAGTAGGTTTCTCGTTTCCACAGAAAAGTCGATAATATAAGAAATTACTAAAAGTTTTTTCTCGACCTGAAAGTATGACCTTGGTATTTTTCCCAACTTTAGTATGGGTGTAATCGGTACTTAAAGGTGTTTTTTGCCTCATCCGGTTATAGTGATCAACTTGATCAATAAAGTTTAACTGCCCTTCAAGCTCATTGAGGTTGCCGTCAATTTCATTCCCGTCTTTTATAGTAGTAAACTTACCTGTTTTAAATAGTTGATTGCATTTTGCCCGTGCTAATCGCCAATATTCTTGTTTCACATTAGGTTTTTTATTTACTACCAGACCTGTTACATCTTGTCTGGAGTTCTTATATTGAATTCTAGTTTTACTAGAATTTATAGAAAACCCTGAACGTTTTATCTCGCTCTTTAATAATCTACCTGGTACATAACCACTTTCATTTTGCCTCATTATTTGAGGAGGAAACTCAGATTTCCTAGTTGAAAATGTTATGTCGTCAGCATACCTCGTATAAGTACAATTATATTTCTTGGCTAACGAGGCTAACCGTATATCTAGGGTATGTGAAATAAGGTTAGTTATTACAGGAGAGCATGGACTGCCTTGAGGCAGTTTGTTATCAAAGCAGGCAATTTGAGCTATTACTGTTGCAATATGTGGGTCAAGATTGAAGTTAGCATTTTTAATAAAAAAACCACGAACACGTCCAAAATTGAAACTATCAAAAAAACTTTCTAAATCAATATTGAGGACGTTCTTTTTTCCGACATGCATCATAGCATTCGTAAGGATTGAACGCTCTCTTACAAAACCATGAGATAATGAAGGTTGCTTTACTTGTGCATTGGGAATTTTTATCTTAAGAACTTCAGCAGCATAGTCAGGATCACCATTTTTTCGAAGTTTCGGTTTAGACCACTGTGAATCTGGATATTTTTCCGAATTAATTTCATCAATGCAGTCTAATAATAATATTGATAGATTTTTTTGAAGGCTCTTAAGTTCCTCTGACGGTGCATTTATAAGTCTTTCACCGCCTGATTTCTTCGGAATGGAAAACTGGTGATATTGGTTCTCAGGCTTGTTGATATATAAGCAGCGAGTAAGAAAAGCTGCATCTATACCCAACACTTTAGCAAATTCAGGTTTTGTTGATGCTGACTTTAGACGCTTTAATCTTGACATTGGTTACCCCTAATAATTAGGTGGCTTATGGGCACTCCTACGCACTATATATCCTATAAATACCTATATGATATACTATATAAGGCAATCCGAACGGACCATTTCTTCACTGATCGCGAAACGCGAACTAAAAATCTGCCCATAAGCCGAACGGGATTCTAGAGTAGTTATGAAACATAATCAATATCAAACTCCAGAAAAACTCAACTAGCCACTTAACGCCCTGCTAAGGGGTGAGCAATGCACTACGAAAGCTACCGCACGCCGCCTGAATCACAAAACTCACCGCATACCAAAAATGCCACGCATTGCGAATCCCTCTTAAGCAGTTTGTTAGCTTAAATTTCAGCACCTTAAGATTGACCAAACCTGAGATTAACCCGACTTAGGAAACCAACAAACCGCTTGAGTTTTAAAACCCGAATTGATTCAAACTTTGTGACTGTTCATTTGCTTTGAAAGCCAATAGATTTTGATAACACACTTTCAGAAAACTCTAAGCGAAAGCCAAACTTCCAAAGCGACTTTGCGCCAGACTAACTGACCTCGCTCAACCACAAAACTCAATTGAGGCAACAGCTCAAAAATCGCGTTGGCAAACAATGCTGATTTGCCGAGAAACCGGAACGAGCTGCCAAGGGAAGAAAAACAGGCCACAACCAATTGATTTTTATTGCTTTAAGCTAACGCCGCGTTAAGGGGCGCAGGCACACACTAAAAAAGTGACCGCATCACACCTTAACCACTAAACCCAACGCAAACCAAAACACGCGTGCCAAGTCCCTCTTTAACGCCTTGTTATGCAAATTTTCTACCAATCAATTCACCTTTTTCTATACGTTCAGCCACGAAATATCTTGTTTGCCCCCAAGGAAAAAACTCTTTAGCAAAGTTGGGATTCACACAACAACTCGTTGATAATATTGGAAACGTTAGATTAATTTCAGGAACACAGCCATCAGCTTTCACACTGACATATAACTTTAATTTGTTGTGAGGAGATGATACACCTACTAAAAATGGTGCTTCACATTCGCCTACTTTTATTGATGCTGTCGACAATATGCCTACTAAGCAAAATATGAAATCTTTCCTCTGAACATAGTATCTTTCATGCGTCAAATCAAACTCAAAACCAAGCAAGCAAATTGTGTTATTTAAGCATTCAAATATTTCCGCCTCAGTATAAAAGGCATTTAACTTAGGCATAGTTCCTTTTTGTAAAAATCGCTCATGCATAGATTTGAGTTGATTTCTAATTGACTTAAGTTTACTGAAATATTGCCCGGTAGTTTTAAGGTCTGGGTGTGCAATAAAGTCACCAATTTCTCTAAATAACTGTTCCTAATTATGCTTCACTTTTTTGTCGCCCATGACCACCGCCGGGAAATGGTGAAACGTTATCCATAAAGTATCGAACCCGCTTTAAAAGTTGCCACATTGCTTTGCATTGATGATTCCGTGTCACCGTTTCATGCAACGCATGCCAAAGCTTCTCTATTTTGTTTACCCAAGGCGAGTACACTGGCTGAAAAAGCAAAACAAACTTCGGATTTTGCTTTAACCAACCCTGTGTTTTTCTGCTCTTGTGAATGATGTAATTATCCACGATAAGAGTAATGGTTTTCGCTCGGCGGTACTGGCGTTTCAACTGCTCCAGCATCGCAATAAACAGTTCTGAGTTCTTACTGCTACTTCCGACATACGAGACTTTACCGGTCTTAGCATGCAGAGCTCCTGCAAGATAGTATTTAGCATTTTGTCCCGGTGTCGCCACCTTCTTTTGTTGACCTTTTGGCATCCAATCTGAGCCAATTTTGGGATTTAAGTGAATGTCGACTTCATCTTCATAAAACACGGGATGGTCGGCGTCGCAACGCGCTAATGCCTCTTTGATTCTGGCGAGTTTGGCTTCTTTATCTGGATCTTTGATATGCAATGTTGGAGAGGCTCTTCGCCAGACAATCCCAAGTTTAGGCAACCATCGACGAATGGTCGATGAGTGCACGTTAAACCCAAATATCCGATTTACTTCAATCGCCATCAGCTCGGTACTCCAACGTGAACGCTGATATCCCAGACTTTGAGGATTCAGTGCGAGTAAAGCAGTCAATACAGCGGCAATTTGAAGAAATGGGAGCGTCGTGGCTCTGCCTCGAGTTGAGCTTTCCAAGCCATCGATGCCGCATTCCGTGTACCAATGAATCCAGCGTCCTATAGAAGAGCGGGCTGCAACCAGAATATTCGAGACTGTGGTAACAGAATGCCCTTGAGAAAGTAGCAATATGGCATTCAAGCGTCGGTAATGGTCTTTATCCTTAGTTTTATGCATCTTTTTGGTGATACGACGTCGTTCAGCGCGGTCAGGTAATGTTAGAATCATAGGAACTCGGTAACGGTTGCGGGTTTGTATGTTTGGCGACTGATCAGATCGCTCAAACGGTACCGAGTTTCCCTTCTTTTTTACACACCGGTGATCTACATTTAGGAACAGCTATTTAGCAAACGAGCTTTTCTCTGAATAATCTCGTACATCTACAAAGAAGAGTTTAACATCCTGCTGATCAAACTCTCTTAGCTCAAATTTCCTTAAAAAGGATTCAATTGAATTTTTTACGCCAAGATTTCTCATGAACTTTCCTTATTTGCATAACGCTCTGTTAAGGGGTGAGCAACGCTATACCGATGCTACCGCATACCACCTTAAACACTAAAATCAACGCATAGTAAAAATGCCACGCGTTGCGAATCCCTCTTAAACAGTTTGTTAAATGACGGTTGCCGCTTGCTTTATCAGACTATCAACACTTTGCTGAAATTTGGATAGTCCAATACTGGTGATATTGACCCTATCGTTATTAATTTGAAAGCAATCCTTATGTTGCTCTATAACCATTTTTAATTTTTCAGAATCTTTGGATAAAGACACTCGACCAGCAATATGAATAATTGCATTTCTAATAAGTTGGCAATTTAATACAAATTGATAATCATCGTTACCACTCAGATCCATATGAACATAACAGCTGAGGAATTTTTTGTACTTTTTTAAACCAAAGGCCTTGTGCTCTAAGCACTCTGGCTTTCCATTTTCAGCCCACAACAAGTACAAACTTTCTTCTAGGTGGCCGAAAATCATTAAAAATGTTGACTTTCTCAGCTGATTTGGAAGATGCACTTCATATTCATCTTTTAACCAATTCGCATATCCTGGGTTAACTTGCTCATCAACTTTTAATGTATTTAACTTCTCCTTGAAAAAATCAAAGATATGGTTGTGAAATTTTGTGATATTCCTCAAATTAAACCGTAAGAAAAATAGTTTACCTTCATCCATAAATTCAAAGTTTCCATAGTCATTTAACGCCCGGTTAAGTAGTGAGGCATGCACTACAAAAGCTTCTGCAACACTACGTAATCACTAAAACCGCTGCAAACCAAAAAATGCCACGCATGCCGAATCTGCTTGAACAGTTTGTTAGCTTAAATTTCAGCACCTTAGATTTACTAAGCCCGAGATTAACCTGATTTGGAAAACCGGCAAACTACTTGAGTTTTGAAACCCGAATTGGCTCAGACTTTGTGACCTTTCATGCGATTTGAAAAACCGAAAATTTTGAGAAATCACTTTCGGAAAACTCAAAGCGAAAGCAAAGCTTCCAAAGCGACTTTGCGCCAACCTGGCTAACCTCGAGCAACCCAAAAACTCAATTGAGGCAACAGCTCGAAACTCGCGTTGGCAAAAAATGCTGATTTGCCGAGAAACCGAAAAGAGCTGCCAAGGGAAGAAAAAACAGGCTGCAAACAATTGATTTTTATTGTTTTAAGCTAACGCCCTGCTAAGGGGTGAGCAATGCACTGCTAAAGCTACCGCACACCACCTTAATCACGAAACCCACAGCATGCCGAAAATGCCACGCATTGCGAATCCCGCTTAAGCAGTTTGTTAGCTTAAATTTCAGCACCTTAGATTTACTAAGCCCGAGATTAACCTGATTTGTAAAACCAGCAAACCGCTTGAGTTTTAAAACCCGAAATAACTCAAATTTTGTGGCCTTTTCGTGCGATTTGAAAACTCGAAAATTTTGATAACTCATTTTCGGAAAACTCAAAGCGAAAGCAAAACTGCCAAAGCGACTTTGAGCCAAGCTTGCTAACCTCGCGCAATCCCAAAACTCCATTGAGGCAACTGCTCAAAACTTGCGTTGGCAAACAATGCTGATTTGCCGAGAAACCTGAACGAATTGCTAAAGGAAGAAAGGAAAAGCCACAAATAATTGATTTTTATTGTTTTAAGCTAACGCCCGCTTAAGGGGCAGCCAACGCTACAATCAACTTTCCGCATAACACCGTAACCACAAAAACCAACGCATGATAAAAATGCCGCGCGTTGGCTGTCCCTCTTGAAGCGTTTGTTAGCAATTTACTTTACAGTTGTATTGTTTAAGGCATAGTTCCAGACTCGATAAAAGTAGAAAATGTACCCAATGCCAAATGTAACTATAGAGATTAAGAACCAAATTATCACATGCCCCAAATCACTAAATAAGTCTATGTTGCAATTCATTTTTCGTTCAACTCCATACTCATCTACAATGCAAGTTCGATTGATGACGAACTTAGAAAAAGAGTATGGGAAGAAGAAAAGAGCTATACCAAAAGTAACAATACAGAGAATTAACCAAATAATTAAATGACCTATTATATCCAAAATTGCCACATCTGCTTTGAGCCTCATAAAACCTCCTCGATTATTTATTGTTGATTGTTGACTATTGCTAACGCCCAATTAAGTTGTGAGCAACGCTACCACCACGCTAAAACACGGCACCGTAATCACCAAACCACTTGAAACCGAAAGCGCCGAGCGTTGCGAATCAGCTTGAATTGTTTGTTAGGCAAATTTTCTGCGCACTCACTAACTTGGTTTGAAAGCAGAATACCTTAAACACGATAAGCAACCAATTACCCACTGACTTTTTGTGATTCAAGAACTACTAAAGTCGCTATGTTACAACCGAAGTTTCAACAACCACGAGACGCGACTTATCAGCGGCAAAGTAGCTTTTGAACCCGAGAAACTAAAAGCTGCAAAATAACAGCGAATCCGAAAGCTTCGATTGACTTGCCCTTTCCACACTTTAAGCCAGTGAAATTCACCACAAACCAACACTGAAAACCAGTGAGGCAACCCACGAATTTTGCATGTTTTTCGGTTGGAGAGACTCAAGGATTTGAACCGACAATGCGAAATTGCCGACTACGAAAAACGAACTGCCAGAAAGAACAAGAAGATTAGAACTGGGAACTTTTTTGCCCTTTGCCTAACGCCCTGTTAAGTAGTGAGGCATGCACTACAAAAGCTTCTGCAACACTACGTAATCACTAAAACCGCTGCAAACCAAAAAATGCCACGCATGCCGAATCTGCTTGAACAGTTTGTTAGCTTAAATTTCAGCACCTTAGATTTACTAAGCCCGAGATTAACCTGATTTGGAAAACCGGCAAACTACTTGAGTTTTGAAACCCGAATTGGCTCAAACTTTGTGACCTTTCATGCGATTTGAAAAACCGAAAATTTTGAGAAATCACTTTCGGAAAACTCAAAGCGAAAGCAAAGCTTCCAAAGCGACTTTGCGCCAACCTGGCTAACCTCGAGCAACCCAAAAACTCAATTGAGGCAACAGCTCGAAACTCGCGTTGGCAAAAAATGCTGATTTGCCGAGAAACCGAAAAGAGCTGCCAAGGGAAGAAAAAACAGGCTGCAAACAATTGATTTTTATTGTTTTAAGCTAACGCCCTGCTAAGGAGTGAGCAATGCACTGCAAAAGCTACCGCACGCCACCTTAATCACAAAACCCACTGCATGCTGAAAATGCCACGCATTGCGAATCCCTCTTAAGCAGTTTGTTAGCTTAAATTTCAGCACTTTAGATTTACAAAAACTGAGATTAACCCGATTTGGGAAACCAACAAACTACTTGAGTTTTAAAACCCGAATTGACTCAAACTTTGTGCCCGTTCATTTGCTTTGAAAACAGTAAATTTTGAGAATTCATTTTCGGAGAACTCAAAGCGAAAGCAAAACTTCCAAAGCGACTTTGAGCCAAGCTTGCTAACCTCGCGCAATCCCAAAACTCAATTGAGGCAACGGCTCAAAACTTGCGTTGGCAAACAATGCTGATTTGCCGAGAAACCTGAACGAACTGCTAAAGGAAGAAAGAAAAAGCCACAAACAATTGATTTTTATTGCTTTAAGCTAACGCCCTGCTAAGGGGTGAGCAATGCGCTGCAAAAGCTACCGCACACCGACTTAATCACAAAACTCACCGCATGCTGAAAATGCCACGCATTGCGAATCCCGCTTAAGCAGTTTGTTAGCTTAAATTTCAGCACCTGAGATTTACCAAACCCGAGATTAACCGGATTTGGGAAGCCGGCAAACTGCCTAAGTTTTAAAACCCGAATTGACTCAAACTTTGTGGCATTTTGTGCTCTTTGAAAATCAGTAAATTTTGAGAACTCATTTTCGGAGAACTCAAAGCGAAAGCAAAACTTCCAAAGCGACTTTGCGCCAAACTGGCTAACCTCGTGTAGCCACAAAACCCAATTGAGGCAACAACTCAAAATTCACGTTGGCAAACAATGCTGACTTGCCGAAATAACCTGAACGAACTGCCAAGGGAAGAAAAAACGGCTGCAAACAATTGATTTTCATTATTTTAAGCTAACGCTGCGTTAAGGGGTGAGTGCCGCATAAACCAACCTTCCGCAGACCACTTTCACCACCAAAACCAACCGCATACCAAAAATGCCACGCGGCATGAATCCCGCTTAAACGCCTTGTTATGTTTAAGACTCAAAGGGTTAAGTTTTACGATACCAAGAGCTTAACTCGACTTACCTTTGAAAACCAAAACCAGACGCTAAAAAGCTGAATTAAATCATAAATTTGATTGTGCCAACTTTGAGTTTTAACGTGAGAAACCGAAAAGCTGGGCTTTAACTTTGAAATCAAAATCACTTCACTCACCTCGCCTACACTCTGGATTTCCATGAGGCAACTCTCTGAACTTTTAGCACCCACGAATTGGAGTCCAGAAAACAGCGAACACTGAAGTTAACTTGCCGACAAGACCAAAATTAGAAATATGAAGGAACAAAGAAAAGATGCAACCAACTGATTTTACGTGACTAAACATAACGCCCTGTTAAGGGGTGAGCAACGCAATACCGAAGCCGCCGCATACCACCTTAAACACTAGAACCAACGCATAGTGAAAATGCCACGCGTTGCGAATCCCTCTTGAACAGTTTGTTAGGCTTATCATTCGCCGTTTATCTGCTTCGCAAAATTAGCGTGGAACCTGATTAGCTCGACACCATCTATTGCTTTTATAGATGCATTATTTCCCTCTGTAGTGCAGAAAGGTGGATACGCGAATAATAGCTGACCAACCTTTAAATCCAAATCGTTTGGAATGCTCAACCTTTCAATTGGATCCTCGTCAACCCAAGCCAAAAACTGTTCCCAAGTACAACCAAATTCATCAATATCACCAGTTTCGGCATTCAATTTAACTACCAAATTATCTCGAATAAAAAACTGGTCACCAAAGCAATCCTGAGCAATAGGAAAATCACTTGCTTTAACTTCTCGATATAAGTTGTGGAAAGCCAACTCACCATCTAAGAAAGTATTAACATTTAACAATCGCTCTTGTGCATCATTAGAGCGGATTTGTAGACCGCCTGAATATAATATTTTCATAGTTTCTCGTTCTATAAGCCTAACGCCCTGCTAAGGGGTGAGCAATGCACTGCAAAAGCTACCGCACGCTGCCTTAATCACAAAACTCACCGCATGCTAAAAATGCCACGCATTGCGAATCCCGCTTAAGCAGTTTGTTAGCTTAAATTTCAGCACCTTAGATTGACCAAACCCGAGACTAACCCAGCTTGGTAAAACGACAAACCACCTGAGTTTTAAAACCCGAAATAACGCAAACTTTGTGGCCTTTCATGCAATTTGAAAAACCGAAAACTTTGAGAATTCATTTTCTGAGAACTCAAAGCGAAAGCAAAATTTCCAAAGCGACCTTGCACCAAACTTACCAACCTCGCGCAGCCCCAAAACTCAATTGAGGCAGCAGCTCAAAACTCGCGTTGGCAAACAATGCCGATTTGCCGAGAAACCTGAACGAACTGCCGAGGGAAGAAAAAACAGGCTGCAACCAATTGATTTTTATTGTTTTAAGCTAACGCCCTGCTAAGGGGTGAGCAATGCACTGCAAAAGCCACCGCACGCCTCCTTAATCACAAAACTCTCCGCATGCTAAAAATGCCACGCATTGCGAATCCCACTTAAGCAGTTTGTTAGCTTAAATTTCAGCACCTTAGATTTACTAAGCCCGAGATTAACCTGATTTGGAAAACCAACAAACCACTTGAGTTTTGAAACCCGAAATGACTCAAACTTTGTGACCGTTCATTTGCTCTGAAAATCAGTAAATTTTGAAAGCTCGTTTTCGCAAAATTCAAAGCGAAAGCGACACTTCCAAAGCGACTTTACGGCAAAATGGCTCACCTCGCGCAATCCCAAAACTCAATTGAGGCAACGGCTCAAAACTCGCGTTGGTAAACAATGCTGATTTGCCGAAAAACCTGAACGAATGGCCAGAGGAAGAAAAAACAGGCCGCAAACAATTGATTTTTATTGTTTTAAGCTAACTGCATATTTCGGAGCATTCCGATCAGTCATTTCGGGATTATCCGATCACCCATTTCGGTTTAAACCGATCACTGATTCCGCGATTATCCGATCACTTTTAGCCTCACTCCGAAATCGGTGATCGGAATAGCGAAAACCCCGATCGGTAGGGAAAAATCATGAACATTCCCGTAAATAAAGGCTTCCCAATACCTTCAAAAGGTACTCTGGATCCATCGCGCACATCGCTCTTTTGTGTTTAATGCTCGCTTTTAGTGTCGTTTCACTTTTTAGCATGTTTAAGCACATTTGTCTGATCCTAGCGAAATTCTCTGCTCGTTCTTCCGCTCGTTTGCGGCAAGCATCTTCACCAAATTCTGTATCCAACATCCAATGCATCGACTCCACTAACCAGTGCGACCGTGAAGCATTTAACAATTCTTTAGCACTGAGCACTTTCGAACTAATATAATATCGAACCGTTACATCTGACTCTTGAGCCACGGCTGATTCTTGACGAATAGATACCACAATTCCCATCGTTTTGAGCCCTGGCCAATCAAATTCAAGATCGCCCAAAACACTTAAATCTTCATTCACTAAGGCCAATCGTGTTTCTTGTCGGCCTCGCGATTTTTCTTGAGTACTGTAAGAATCACCGTCATGTTTTTGCAGCATGCTCATATTAAAATAATTGTTAAAAGCTTCCTCAAGTCTGCCTTGGTTTCCTTTCACCGCCAACAAGTAATCAGCGTTCTTTTCAAGGATTTTTTGCGCGATTTTCTTTTGGCAACCCATCGCATCAATCGTCACTAAACAGCCAGATATATCAAGTAGTTGCAGCAATTCAGGAATAGCGGTTATCTCATTGGATTTCTCGTATACTTTATGTTGTCCGAGGCACACGCCATTCTCTGTAGCAAACGCATTAACCATATGAATAGCACCAAGCCCTCGGGAATCATCATAAGAGCCTCGAACGGTTTTACCGTCTATCGCTATCACTTCACCGTCAGTGAGTTCACAGCAGGATTTCATCCATTCGATAAAACACTTTTGTAAGCGTGTCGAATTAATCATCCCCATCACTCTAGCTATGGTGATGGCAGAGGGAACACCATGACTAAAATCACCAAAGCGTTTGAGAAAATCTAACCACCTTGTGCCGTAAAGATGAATGGCTTTCCAATCATCTTGACCGGCAAGTACCGCGCAAATTGTTAACAAAATGATATCAGTTAACTTGTGCTCGACTTTACCTTTTTGGCGGTAATCTGGGATGGCATCGAAATGCATAAATGGGTGCTGGTTACTCATCGTTTGACCTCCAATCTGCCTATGGAGGTATTAGAAAACACTGAAAATTATCGTCAAACTGATCATCGGTTAATTGTTTGTTGTGTGACGTTGTTATCCATTAGAACAAGAAAATGATCGACTTACTATGCCACAAACCCTTTAAACACGGGCATGTTCATGATTTTTCCCTGCCCCGATCGGAATGCCCGAAATCCTTCCTTTTTCTCTTTCAAATCAATAGCTCGCTATTCTTTACTTCTTAAACAAGAACGTAAGGAAGCGACCATGGCCAAAAAGAGAACTCCAATGAACAAAATCAAAGAGGTATTACGCCTTAAGTACGACTGCGGTCTCTCAAATCGCAGCATCGCTTCTTGCCTGAAACTCGGCCCGTCCACCATATCGGAACTCCTTACTCGCTTTAAACAAAGTCAACTTGGTTGGCCTCTGCCTGAAAGTTGCAGCGATGCTGATCTCACGCAAGCGCTGTATCACGGTAAGAAAGCCAGTCGCGATAAAGTCATGCCAGACTTCACGCAATACGCAGTCGAACTCAGACGTAAAGGCATGACGAAGATGTTGCTCTGGCAGGAATATCATGAGCAATATCAAGAGAAAGCTTACGCTTACACTCAGTTCTGCGAGCACTTCACTCGCTGGCTCAAAACCCAAAAGCGCAGCATGCGCCAGCTTCATGTTGCGGGTGATAAGCTGTTTATCGATTACTGTGGCCCTCGGCTTCAGGTGGTGAACCCTGACACAGGCGAAGTGCGCGAAGCCGAAGTGTTCGTGGCGACCTTAGGGGCGTCCAACTACACCTATGTGGAAGCCTTCCCCAGCCAAGGAAAGTCTTACTGGCTAGAGGCGCATGCCAATGCGTTCGAGCACTTCGGTGGCGTCCCCCATCTCTTGGTTCCCGACAATCTGCGTAGCGCGGTCAGTAAAGCGAATCGCTATGAGCCAAGACTGAACGACAGCTATCAGAAACTGGCCAATCACTATCAAACCGCCGTGATGCCTGCTCGCCCTTACAAACCGAAAGACAAAGCCAAGGCGGAGAATGCGGTGCTCCTCGTCGAACGCTGGATCATGATGCGGCTTCGCCACCAAACCTTCTATACCTTCAAAGAGCTGAATCTCGCTATCCGAGCGCTGATGGATGAGTTAAACCAACGTGAGATGAAACAGTATGGCGCGAGTCGCAAAGCCTTGTTCGAGAAGCTCGATAAACCTGCATTAAAGCCGCTACCCAAGCAGCGATACCTCTATACCGAAACGAGACAAGCCAAGGTTGGGCCTGACTATCACATCGAATATCGCCGTCACTACTACTCGGTTCCCCATCAACTGGTTGGCCACCACGTCGAGCTGGAAGCCTCCAACCGTCTGGTGCAGATCTACCATCAAGGTAACTTGGTCGCCCAGCATCCACGCAGCCAAAGAGAGTGCGGAAACAGCACACAACCAGAGCATATGCCGAGTCATCATCAACATCAAAAGTGGTCGCCTGGACGCTTGCTCAACTGGGGAGCCAATATCGGCCCTGCCACCCGAGAAGTCGTCAATAAGATGCTGAACGCCAAACCTCATCCAGAGCAGGCCTATCGTTCCTGTCTTGGGCTGCTTAATCTGAGTAAAGCCCATGGTGAATCACGCCTAGAGCAAGCCTGTAAAGATGCGCTGATGCTGACAAAACCGAACTACACCTTCATCAATAATCTGCTGAAAAACAATCGCGAGGGGCAACTGAGTAAAGATAAAGCGAATACACCGAACCTTGTTCACAGCAATGTTCGTGGCCCGAACTGTTATCACTAGGAGAAAGGATATGAACACACTCAATGACCAACTCAAAACCCTGCGCTTAAGTCATGCGGCGAAAGCGTTAGAGCAGCAACAAGAGCAACTGACCACCTACGCAGAGCTGGACTTCGAGGAAAGGTTAAGCCTGCTTCTGGAAAGTGAAATCTTGAATCGCAATCAGAGCAAAATCCAACGCTTAAAACAACAAGCCAAGCTGAGAGTGGATGCTCAGCCGAGCCAACTCATCTACAAGGAGGGGCGAAACCTCAACCGCAAACAGATGAGCGAACTTCTGACGGGGAGTTATCTGCACAAGCACCAGAACATCTTGATCACAGGCCCAACAGGTGCAGGCAAAACCTATCTTGGCTGCGCTCTGGCAAGTAGCGCCTGCGACCAACAGCAAACCGTCAGATACTACCGATTAACTCGCTTGCTCGATGACCTGACCGCAGGCCGTCTGGATGGTAGCTATCAAAAACAACTCCAATCGCTGGCGAAAAAAGCCTTACTGATCCTTGATGACTGGGGGATGGAAAAACTGACTCAAGAGCATGCGGGTCACTTGTTAGAAGTGCTGGAAGACCGTTACCAAAACAGCAGCACAATCGTCATCAGTCAGTTACCTGTAAAAGAGTGGTACAACATGATCGGTAACGCCACCGTCGCAGACGCGCTTATGGATAGGCTGGTACACAATAGTCACCGAATAGAACTGGGCGGTGAGTCAATGAGAAAACTGGCGCAATCCGATCACTTAGAGTAAAAATAGGAAGAGAGAAAAACGGCAGGAACAGGTGATCGGAATAAACCGAAACGAGCGATCGCAATCACCGAAATACGCACTAACGCCCTGTTAAGTAGTGAGGCATGCACTACGAAAGCTTCCGCAACACTACGTAATCACTAAAACCAACGCAAACCAAAAATGCCACGCATGCCGAATCTGCTTGAACAGTTTGTTAGCTTAAATTTCAGCATCTTAGATTAACCAAATCCGAGATTAACCTGATTTGGGAAGCCGGCAAACTGCCTAAGTTTTAAAACCCGAATTGACTCAAACTTTGTGGCCATTCATTTGCTTTGAAGATCAGTAAATTTTGAAAACTCGTTTTCGCAAAACTCAAAGCGAAAACGACACTTCCAAAGCGACTTTACGGCAAAATGGCTCACCTCGCGCAATCCCAAAACTCAATTGAGGCAACTCCTCAAAACTCGCGTTGGCAAACAATGCTGATTTGCCGAGAAGCCTGAACGAATGGCCAGAGGAAGAAAAAACAGGCTGCAAACAATTGATTTTCATTGTTTTAAGCTAACGCCCTGCTAAGGGGTGAGCAATGCACTGCAAAAGTTACCGCACACCAACTTAATCACAAAACTCACCGCATGCTGAAAATGCCACGCATTGCGAATCCCTCTTAAGCAGTTTGTTAGGCGCGCAGCTGTAATTGGTAAAAATCAGTTTCATCGTGCTTCGGATTAGGGCAGCAATATACCCAACCATTACGCTTATAGAACCTTAACGCCCTTGTGTTCGTTCTACTCACGGAAAGCACTGCACGATTGCAACCAGCTCGTGTCAATTCTGTTTCGATGTAGAGTTGAACTTGCTGGTTCAAACCGGAACCTCGAATTTCAGGCAACAAGTAAATCAAATGAACATAACCGGTATCTGGCTCGGGCGAAAAAGAACGAAACTCTAACTGCCCTGCCAGTTGTCCATCCAACCAAATATGGATGTAAAACCAACCTGCTTCAGATTGCCTTTCTTGGATTCGTTCTCGATAACCAGCTATGAAATCATCAAAACCCGAGTAGGTTTCGAAGCTGCAATAGTAAGCGTCCTTTCGAGCGGCTACGCAAAAATCATAATCTTGCGCCAAATTGATCACTTTAAACTCTACTTTCATCCCTAATCCTAAAGTGAATAGCGCCTAACGCCGCGTTAAGTAGTGAGCAACGCAGCTACGAAACTTAACCAGACCACCGTAAACACTAAACCCAACGATGGAGTGAGAAATGCCATGCGTTGGGAATCTGTCTTAAACGCTTTGTTAGGGCTTTTTAACCACTAGCTCCGCTTTAGGGTCTTGGGGCTCTTTAGAGTCACTTAGTTGGGCATAAGCCAACTGCCCCGCCTGAGCAAGCGTGAAAATAACCGCTATAAAGCTCAGTAATTTTACCCAAGGTTTCTCCATCTGGATATTTAGCTTTTGAGACCAGTTGTAATTTGAAACTTTGACCTTACCTTTTTGCAGCAGGAAATACATAGATTGAAACCAATACACTTTTGACATGGTTGATTTATGTAACCTGACAAACTCTTTGTCTTGGAAAGCTCTGACTTCCTCTTCACCAGTTAGGTTATCTCTATGATTGCCATCATTTAGATTTTGCAGTGTTTTCATTCGAGGGTGAGCAATACTATCTTTACCATACTTTTCGATAATAAGGCTGGAGAGGTTCTGTTTACTTGAGTCCTGTATTCTTACACCTTTTTCACCAGAAAGAACTTCATACCTGTGCGACAAAGCCTCAAAGCCATAGTTGATATTAGACATATTCCAATGAAGCCAAAGCGCACCATTGTTGTCACGTACAAATGAATAGAAGTCAGCGAGCATTTTCTTTTCTAAATCATTGTAGTTTGCTGCTATGTCATCACGACCAATGTGTAACTTCTCTGCTACAAGATGGATCGAGAAACTATGCATTGTATGACTCTGAAGATGCAATACAGCTATTGATGTAACTCGAGGAGAGATGTTCTCATTATTGTCATTCAAGTTTTCACAAGAGTAGTGAATAACATAGATATTGTGCTCGTTAGCCTTTAAAAACTTGAGTTTCTCTTTAATACTCAACTTAGCCACCCAAAACTTGCTGTTTTCAACCAAAACCAAAATCATATCATGGAGTTTGATTTTAAGGTATGCCGATCTAAGCCCTAACGCCCGCCTAAGGGGCTGGCAACGCATAACACTAAACTCAAACACAACAACCGAAACCACCGCGGCTCAATGGGACTGGAAACGCCGCGCGTTGACAGTCCCTCTTGAGGCGTTTGTTAGTTGCGTACTTCCCATTCGCTTCGAATCACACCATATTTCACTGAATCATAATAGATCCCTTGGTAATAACGAACTTTCCGCAGCCGTGCCTCTTGCTTCAAACCTAGCTTTGTCGCTAATGACATCATGCGATCATTTCCCGACCATGTTGTCATGCCTACCCGCTCTATTTCTTGTGTTTCGAACAGATACGAAATCCATTGAGATAATGCTATTGATGCGATCCCTTTTCCCCAATAACTTTCGTCATAAATGACAATACCAGCTTCAAGCCAACGGGTTTCCTCACATTCCCAATAACAACTCACCGTCCCAACGGGTAATTCATTACAAATGACTAACTGCATATCTGAACCAACCAATAACCGTTGGAAGGTTAAATCCGCAAAATCAGCCAAAGTCGGATGAGAATACGGAAAGTAAGGAGCATTAAATCGAGTCCATTCGTTATGCTCAGTCATCAGCTTAAACACACGCTCTAACTCATTTTCCTGTGCTGGCCTAACATCGACTGATAAGTCATGTTTCATAGTGATTTTTCCAAAGAGCAACTAACGCCCGCCTAAGGGGCTGGCAACGCAAACAACTAAACTCAAACACAACAACTGCAACCACCGCGGCTCATTGGGACTGGAAACGCCACGCGTTGGCAGTCCCTTTGAGGCGTTTGTTAGGTGAATTTACTCGTACACCTGCCCATTGTGTTTCAACCAACCATGAGCATGACGATTTTGAGGATCTTTATGAGTCCAGTGAAGAACCCCACCCTTTTTGTTCCATTCGTATTCACCATAAAACTCAACACTGTCACCAACCTGTAAGTTTGGAATTCTCGGTGCTAAGTCGATGTTATGAGCAACCAGCAATGTTTGTCCGCTATTGAGCTTTAAGATGAATTTTTGATGCTTTGAACCATCATTGTCATCAGGTAACACTTTCACTACCTTTCCGAATCCTTGAACCTGTAGATCACTTTGTTGCGATTTATAAGCTTGTTGTAAAACGGAGTCATTGGCATGCAAGCCGACCGAAAAAAAGCTTGCGAGAACAAGCCAAAAAGCTAAAAACCATTTCATAAAACTGTCCTTGTTCAATCCACTGACCATTCACCTAACGCCCGCCTAAGGGGCTGGCAACGCATTACCACAAAACTCAAACACAACAACCGAAACCACCGCGGCTCAATGGGACTGGAAACGCCACGCGTTGACAGTCCCTCTTGAGGCGTTTGTTAACTTTCATTATCTCGAATACTTACGCAAGCCATTAGCGCTTCTAAGGTATAGCGTCGATAGAATTTTTCAAAGCCATAGAAAAAAATGGATGAAGCTATTGCCAAACTAAAACTATACCAATAGCTCCAATTATCTATTTGAGACTGAAACAAACTCGCCCAAAACAATAGAACAAACACGAAGCAGATGTTTCTAGAAAAACCATAAAGAGCTACATAGTTTGCCATTTTGGGAACGTGATTTTCTGAGTTTTCTTGTGCGTAGTGATAAATAAAACGAAATAAATCACCTTTGAGGCACCCTTCTTCAATGATGTTATATGGCACTTCAATTTTCGATTTTTCAAAAAATTGAACAAGTCGCTTTAACAGACTGCTATTCAAGGGCTCAGGAAGTTTAGTTGGCCTAACACCGAGGAGTCGATACATAATTCGCTCGATAGCAACAAAAGGAAGTAAAACCACACCAGAAACGATTTGTTTGAATACGCACCGAACAACATTCTTTCTGTTAATTTTACCAATAAAACATTCATGTTGTAGATGAAGAAAGTAACGCTTAACTGATTTAGACAAGTCGGTTGAAACATTTATAAAAAGATATTGAGATGGCCAACCATATGTATCAGTTAGATATTTTTCAACAAATGAAGAGGATAACAAACTAATCAAATGGCCTACGATGTAGAAAACTATTATTAGCGCAATCAGAATAGATGACCCCGCAAATATCGAATCTTTTAGTTTTGGTGAAAACTCGCCAATCATTCCCCAAAAATCAGGCACAAACATAAACGATAGAACGCATGTAAATACACCACCAGGAATCAGATACCCTAAAAAGTCATAAAATGAGAATGGATTTTGTTTCATATGTACCAATTTTGAAAGTTAACGCCCAATTAAGTAGTGAGCAACGCAATACAAAAGCCACCGCATTGCGCCTTATACTCAAAACTCACCGCAAACCAAAACTGCCACGCGTTGCGAATCTGCTTGAATTGTTTGTTATGTAATTACTAACCCCAACACTGCAACTAAAAGAGCTATCAATGCAATTGATGTTGTTAACTTAAAGTTGGTGCTACTTTCGATGTTTGCTAAAGCCTTTTCGTAACTATTAAGACTTGATACAAACATGTTTCTGCTGCGCTCTACAATGCTTAAGTTCCCATTCAACATTGTGATATCGGGAATTGTTCCGTGAAGCATGAAGTCACCACTATAAGTCGCGTCAAACTCTCGTAGCCATTTGTAGTAAACGGATAACTGTTCTTTGGCATCATTGAGTTTCTTGTTGGTAAAGATCTCAAATATCCCATACTTATCTTTTGATAAGGACTCTGTCGCATTTAGAATCTCTACACTCTTAGCCAAATAGCCATTTTTAGCTTCATCTAAATTCAATTTTTTCTCCAATTACATAACGCCCTGCTAAGGGGTGAGCAATGCGCTGCAAAAGCTACCGCACAATGCTTTAATCACAAAACTCACCGCATGCTAAAAATGCCACGCATTGCGAATCCCACTTAAGCAGTTTGTTAGCTTAAATTTCAGCACCTTAGGTTGACCAAATCCGGGATTAACCTAGTTTGGAAAAACGACAACCACCTGAGTTTTAAAACCCGAAATGACTCAAACTTTGTGGCCGTTCATTTGCTTTGAAAATCAGTAAATTTTGAAAACTCGTTTTCGCAAAATTCAAAGCGAAAGCGACACTTCCAAAGCGACTTTACGGCAAAATGGCTCACCTCGCGCAATCCCAAAACTCAATTGAGGTAACTGCTCAAAACTCGCGTTGGCAAACAATGCTGATTTGCCGAGAAACCTGAACGAATGGCCAGAGGAAGAAAAAAAGGCTGCAAACAATTGATTTTCATTGTTTTAAGCTAACGCCGCATTAAGGGGCGAACAACGCACAAAAGCACTTAATGCATAGCACATTCATCACAAAAACAAACGCATGGCAAAAATGCCACGCGTTGTGAGTCCCTCTTAAATGCTTTGTTAGCCGTTTATCTCACACTTGAATGATGAGACACGCTCTCTAACCTTTCTGCCAGCCAAATTTTAATGATTGATTGACGTGTTACACCAATACGACTCGCTTCTCTGTCCAAGGACTCAAGCATCCAGGCTGGAAAATCTACATTGACTCGTTTTTGCTTATACATCGGTCTTTTAGCTTGCGATAGATCCAGATCCATTACGATATCATCGTCGTCACTTTCAAACTTGGCATCAAATTCATGCGCTTTCATAAAGGCTTACCTCCGCTTTCCGTGAACGCCGAACTGAGATGATCCTGATATTCGCACCTCGGTAGGTAATTACTCCTGACCAATGCTTACCGTTTAGTAAGCCGACAACCAAATATCTGGGCTCATCACTCGTGTTAGCAGGGATCTCGATAAGATCTGAATCATTCCACAACCCTTGAGCTGTATGAAAATCAATACCGTGCTTTTCGAGATTACTTCTGCTTTTGTTTTCATCAAATTCAAATTTAATCATGAGTAAAAACTACACCCTTTTTACTCATTAGGCAAACTTTGTTTATTGATGACGGCTAACGCCCGCCTAAGGGGCTGGCAACGCATAACCGCTAAACTCAAACACAACAACCGAAACCACCGCGGCTCAATGGGACTGGAAACGCCACGCGTTGACAGTCCCTCTTGAGGCGTTTGTTATGCGTAAATTGCAACTGGAATAATCTGAAATGCAGGCCCCTCTAAATCCCATTTAATTTCAGGAATGTTAAAACCACCTTCACTACCTAGACCAGCCATTGTCTCAAATGCTTGCATCAATACAGGAGAAGGCATCTTGCTCATAGCAGTTTTACGCAACAAGCTAATTTTATCGTTCTCACCAACACTCCTTATCACCTTGCCCAAAACACGAAAGTTGCCATCAACTAGATCAGACATTTGAGGGTCATTTAAAAAAGCGGTTTCAACTGTGATCAAAGCATTATGCCCTGACTGTAGACCTTCAATGGTTAGATCCGTAGTATTGCCCGCCTTTAAACTATCAGAGAATTGAAGCATTTGCTGACGCATTACTTTGTATTCATTATTTTGACCACCTTTGCCTTTTAGTTGCTTAGGCGCTTTATCGAACATTTCGGCAATTTCCATCATTTGAGCCATGCTATCTACTGTTTCTACAATTGGGTTTCTAGATAGCGATCCTTCAAACTCAATAAAATCACCAGCCTTTACAGCACTATCCCCAGACAGTTGTAATAAATAATTTTTCTCGATAAGTTAATTACGTAGCTTAAAAAACAAAGAGGCAGGTGTATGAACTTTCTCTTCATTAGTTTCCAACGAATTAGTATCGGACTTGTTCTTGTCTTGACTGCCCGATAGATCAATTTTAAGTAAAGTTGAGAATGCTTCGCTTAAACCGAACCCTACTGATAACTTTTCATTTTGAGATGAGGTTTCTCCAGAAACTGTATTAATCGCTTTGACAGTACTGATCCCATCTTGAAGCATTGCTAACAGATCAAATACTAATTTCTGATTTAAATAAACAGGAACTATTAGTCTTTCCACATATCCTCCATTGCGCATAACGCCCGCCTAAGGGGCTGGCAACGCATAACACCAAACTCAATCACAACAACTATAACCACCGCGGCTCATTGGGACTGGAAACGCCACGCGTTGACAGTCCCTCTTGAGGCGTTTGTTATGAGTAATTTTTCCGCGATAGTTTTTCTTTGTATTTTTTGTACTCTCTACTTTTGAAATACCAGTCACAACCAGCAAAAAAAGCGGCGCCAAATAACGTCATTAAATAAACTCGGTACGACACAATTGGAGACAAATCTAGGTAAAAATCATTTTGTACAAATGCACTACCTAAAATGATTGGAATACTAAATCCTAAACCACACCCTAAAAAGTGCCTGAAAAAGCCTTTCTTTTGAATCTTTAACCACTCAATTTGCCTTTTTCGTTCCATATGTCTATTGCTGTCCTCAAAATTACTCATAACGCTCTGTTAAGGGGTGAGCAACGCAATAACGATGCCACCGCATACCACCTTAACCACTAAAACCAACGCATAGTAAAAATGCCACGCGTTGTGAATCCCTCTTAAACAGTTTGTTAGCTTTGTTGGTTGATTGATTGTTCTGCTATTAACTGCCATGAATGTACATCGGGCTGACATTGCAACAATTTTAAATCTTTGCGTCCCCATGAAAGTAGTATCTCTTTAAGTTCATCATCAGAGAAATCTTTCTTTTTAGTTACATTCTTATATACATGCCGACCTAAATATATTTCCTTAATAGCACTTTCTGGAATATCCAAACAATACAATGGACGCCCTGCTACTGAGATTTTACTCCAAGCGTTACTACGCCCATTGCCGAAATGGTAGCTAAACGGTGCGTATTTCGGTGATTGCGATCGCTCGTTTCGGTTTATTCCGATCACCTGATCCTGCCGTTTTTCTCTCTTCCTATTTTTACTCTAAGTGATCGGATTGCGCCAGTTTTCTCATTGACTCACCGCCCAGTTTCTATTCGATGACTATTGTGTACCAGCCTATCCATGAGAGCGTCTGCGACGGTGGCGTTGCCGATCATGTTGTACCACTCCTTTACAGGTAACTGACTGATGACGATTGTGCTGCTGTTTTGGTAGCGGTCTTCAAGCACTTCTAACAAGTGACCCGCATGCTCTTGAGTCAGTTTTTCCATTCCCCAGTCGTCGAGGATAAGCAGCGCTTTTTTAGCTAGGGATTGAAGTTGCTTTTGATAGCTACCATCCAGACGACCTGCGGTCAGGTCATCGAGCAAGCGAGTTAATCGGTAGTATCTGACGGTTTGCTGTTGGTCGCAGGCGCTACTTGCCAGAGCGCAGCCAAGATAGGTTTTGCCTGCACCTGTTGGGCCTGTGATCAAAATGTTCTGGTGCTTGTGCAGATAACTCCCCGTCAGAAGTTCACTCATCTGTTTGCGGTTGAGGTTTCGCCCCTCCTTGTAGATGAGTTGGCTCGGCTGAGCATCCACTCTCAGCTTGGCTTGTTGTTTTAAGCGTTGGATTTTGCTCTGATTACGATTCAAGATTTCACTTTCCAGAAGCAGGCTTAACCTTTCCTCGAAGTCCAGCTCTGCGTAGGTGGTCAGTTGCTCTTGTTGCTGCTCTAACGCTTTCGCCGCATGACTTAAGCGCAGGGTTTTGAGTTGGTCATTGAGTGTGTTCATATCCTTTCTCCTAGTGATAACAGTTCGGGCCACGAACATTGCTGTGAACAAGGTTCGGTGTATTCGCTTTATCTTTACTCAGTTGCCCCTCGCGATTGTTTTTCAGCAGATTATTGATGAAGGTGTAGTTCGGTTTTGTCAGCATCAGCGCATCTTTACAGGCTTGCTCTAGGCGTGATTCACCATGGGCTTTACTCAGGTTGAGTAACCCAAGACAGGAACGATAGGCCTGCTCTGGATGAGGTTTGGCGTTCAGCATCTTATTGACGACTTCTCGGGTGGCAGGGCCGATATTGGCTCCCCAGTTGAGCAAGCGTCCAGGCGACCACTTCTGATGTTGATGATGACTCGGCATGTGCTCTGGTTGGGTGCTGTTTCCGCGCTCTCTTTGACTGCGTGGATGCTGGGCGACCAAGTTACCTTGATGGTAGATCTGCACCAGACGGTTGGAGGCTTCCAGCTCGACGTGGTGGCCAACCAGTTGATGGGGAACCGAGTAGTAGTGACGGCGATATTCGACGTGATAGTCAGGCCCAACCTTGGCTTGTCTCGTTTCGGTATAGAGGTATCGCTGCTTGGGTAGCGGCTTTAATGCAGGTTTATCGAGTTTGTCGAACAAGGCTTTGCGACTCGCGCCATACTGTTTCATCTCACGTTGGTTTAACTCATCCATCAGCGCTCGGATAGCGAGATTCAGCTCTTTGAAGGTATAGAAGGTTTGGTGGCGAAGCCGCATCATGATCCAGCGTTCGACGAGGAGCACCGCATTCTCCGCCTTGGCTTTGTCTTTCGGTTTGTAAGGGCGAGCAGGCATCACGGCGGTTTGATAGTGATTGGCCAGTTTCTGATAGCTGTCGTTCAGTCTTGGCTCATAGCGATTCGCTTTACTGACCGCGCTACGCAGATTGTCGGGAACCAAGAGATGGGGGACGCCACCGAAGTGCTCGAACGCATTGGCATGCGCCTCTAGCCAGTAAGACTTTCCTTGGCTGGGGAAGGCTTCCACATAGGTGTAGTTGGACGCACCTAAGGTCGCCACGAACACTTCGGCTTCGCGCACTTCGCCTGTGTCAGGGTTCACCACCTGAAGCCGAGGGCCACAGTAATCGATAAACAGCTTATCACCCGCCACATGAAGCTGGCGCATGCTGCGCTTTTGGGTTTTGAGCCAGCGAGTGAAGTGCTCGCAGAACTGAGTGTAAGCGTAAGCTTTCTCTTGATATTGCTCATGATATTCCTGCCAGAGCAACATCTTCGTCATGCCTTTACGTCTGAGTTCGACTGCGTATTGCGTGAAGTCTGGCATGACTTTATCGCGACTGGCTTTCTTACCGTGATACAGCGCTTGCGTGAGATCAGCATCGCTGCAACTTTCAGGCAGAGGCCAACCAAGTTGGCTTTGTTTAAAGCGAGTAAGGAGTTCCGATATGGTGGACGGGCCGAGTTTCAGGCAAGAAGCGATGCTGCGATTTGAGAGACCGCAGTCGTACTTAAGGCGTAATACCTCTTTGATTTTGTTCATTGGAGTTCTCTTTTTGGCCATGGTCGCTTCCTTACGTTCTTGTTTAAGAAGTAAAGAATAGCGAGCTATTGATTTAAAAGAGAAAAAGGTAGGATTTCGGGCATTCCGATCGGGGTTTTCGCTATTCCGATCACCGATTTCGGAGTGAGGCTAAAAGTGATCGGATAATCGCGGAATCAGTGATCGGTTTAAACCGAAATGGGTGATCGGATAATCCCGAAATGACTGATCGGAATGCTCCGAAATATGCACTAAACGGTAAAGCGGATATGTCCTTAACAACTCTAACTTCTTCCTCGTAGCTCCATTCAATAGATTTGTACAAAAATGCCCTTTTGACTAGATTAAACGAATCAGAGTTAAATTTGATGCCATTTCCTATACTCATCAATTCTTCATTACTTAAGATAGGCAAATTTTTATGTGGCTTGGTTGCCGAATAGACGATTTCTCCATACTGACAGGGTATGACACATGCATCTTCATCAGTAAATCCAGCTAATTTAGCATCAAAACCAATTACTACACCTTGATGTTCGTCCCCATAGTGAGCCCACATCAATGGATTCAATGGTTGCCTAGTAAGTGAAAGCACACCATAGTTTCTTGAAAAACGATTTTTACACGCATTCGTAGCCATTCTTGCAGTTACGAATGAGCCACTACTCTCCTCGAATCCAAAAGCAGTGCATTCAAATGGATCATTCAGATCTTCGAGACAAGAGAAGCCAAGTGATGAGTTTTCAATAACTGAAATAGCCGCTTTAAATGACATATATTTATACAGAATCAACGTTTATCCTCAAAAAGCTAACGCCGCGTTAAGGGGCGCAGGCACGCACTACAAAAGTGGCTGCATAACACCTTAACCACTAAACAAACTGCAAACCGAAAATGCCACGCGTGCCAAGTCCCTCTTTAACGCTTTGTTATGTTTATTTGGCCTAAGATTTCAAACAGTTAAATGCTTCAGCGACTGTTTCAAACTGAATTTTTGTCAAACAGACTTCCGCTAAACAGAACTCATGACGTTGAATCAATCTAGACGCTTCCTCTGCTGAAATCTGGATTGAGTTTCCGATCAAGTTAACTACTAAGCCATCTGAAACAATTGAATAGACAAAACCTTCAGAATCAATGACTCGATCGCTTGGACTAACGATCAAATCCAAACACTCGCAATTCAAATCAGCTTCAGAACCCAAATAAACAAGCTCATCGTCACCATCTAATTTCAGAATACCAGGCCAATTGACCATGAATTTCTCCGATAAACATAACGCCCTGTTAAGTAGTGAGGCATGCCATACAAAAGCTTCTGCACTACTCCGTAAACACAAAACTCACTGCAAACCAAAAATGCCACGCATGCCGAATCTGCTTGAACAGTTTGTTATGCGTTTACTCAAAAATCTCATAGTGACGTTCAACGTTTACAGTCACTTTACCCCAATGGGATGCTTTGACTCTTTTCTGATGTTGTTCAAAAGCCACTTTATCCGAGAACTCTTCATAAACGTCGAAGCGAAGAGCGTTTTCCGAATTTTGAATGACACTAAACGTGATACATCCAGTTTCTTCGAGAGTAAGGCGTTTATGGTTTACCAATTCATTTTTTACTAATTCAAGCTCCGACTCAGGAACTAAAATAAAACCTTTCAATGTTACTTTTGACATGAATATCCTTGTGACGCATAACGCCCTGCTAAGGGGTGAGCAATGCACTGCCAAAGCTACCGCACACCACCTTAATCACAAAACTCACCGCATGCTGAAAATGCCACGCATTGCGAATCCCGCTTAAGCAGTTTGTTAGCTTAAATTTCAGCACCTTAGATTTACCAAACCCGAGACTAACCTGATTTGGAAAACTGGCAAACCACTTGAACTTTGAAACCCGAATTGGCTCAAAATTTGTGACCTTTCATGCGATTTGAAAATCCGAAAATTTTGATAAATCACTTTCGGAAAACCCAAAGCGAATGCAAAACTTCCAAAGCGACTTTGCGCCAATCTGGTTAACCTCGAGCAACCCCAAAACCCAATTGAGGCAACAACTCAAAATTCACGTTGGCAAACAATGCTGATTTGCCGAAATAACCTGAACGAACTGCCAAGGGAAGAAAAAACAGGATGCAACCAATTGATTTTTATTGTTTTAAGCTAACGCCGCATTAAGGGGTGAACAACGCAAACCACCCGACCTAAAGCATTGTGCCGTAAACACTAAAGTTAATTCAAACCAAAACTGCCAAGCGTTGTGAATCCCTCTTGAATGCCTTGTTAGTTGCCAAACCTAAAGCTTTGATTTGAATTTAATTACCTCTTTGCCAACACTAGCTTTATGTACTTTAAAAAAACTCAAATCAGGCGCAGTTTCAAAGCGTTTGTCGCTGAAACCACTTGGAACACGCAACACCGTAGAAAACGAACTGACAACACCAAAAAGACCTTTTGGAGAAACAATGCCACAAAGCTGACTTTCAACAAGTAAATCGGCTTCTGAAACGGCCAATCAAACTAGGAAAAGAACGAAGCTCAATTTCCGCGAACCAAGATCCCGAAGTTCGAAGTGCTAAATAGAGCAAAGCATACGTGCGATTAGACCTAAACACTCTGTTTTAGCTGCGATTTTCTCGTTGGCAACTAACGCCGCGTTAAGGGGCAGCCGACGCAACTGCCAAACTTCCGCATAACACCGTAATCACAAGAACCAACGCATGATAAAAATGCCACGCGTTGGCTGTCCCTCTTTAACGCCTTGTTATGTGCGAATCTGACGTTTACGACATACTTAAAAAACATAGATCAACAATCTAGCTAGCAGGCATCGAAATGGCAATAGTAAGGTTGCTTTTGCCGGCTAAGTTCTCGTTCTATCTTCTCACCACAATATGGACAGCATTGAATCTGGACTGAAGTCTGCCAAATTAAATCACCTACATTTTCTAATAAGTGGTTATTTTCTAGATCATCTTCGTTTGCTTTATGAGAAATCAGCATTTGCCAGATAAGCTGATCATCTTCTTTCACTTCGTCGCTACAAAAAATTGAGATCACATCTTCTGGCAAGTAACTGCATTCATGAGTTAGAAATTCCATAATTCTCCTGAGTTTTCTGACTAGCGCATAACGCCCTGCTAAGGGGTGAGCAATGCACTACCAAAGCTACCGCACACCGCTTTAATCACAAAACTCACTGCATACTGAAAATGCCACGCATTGCGAATCCCGCTTAAGCAGTTTGTTAGCTTAAATTTCAGTACCTTAGATCGACCAAGCCTGAGATTAAACCGATTTGGAAAACCACCTGAGATTTAAAACCCGAATTGACTCAAACTTTGTGGCCTTTCATGCGATTTGAAAACTCGAAAATTTTGATAACTCATTTTCGGAAAACTCAAAGCGAAAGCAAAACTACCAAAGCGACTTTGCGCCAAACTGGCTAACCTCGCGCGATCCCAAAACTCAATTGAGGCAACTGCTCAAGACTTGCGTTGGCAAACAATGCTGATTTGCCGATAAACCGAAACGAATTGCCAAAGGAAGAAAGAAAAAACCACAAACAACTGATTTTTAATGCTTTAAGCTAACGCCCTGCTAAGGGGTGAGCAATGCACTGCCAAAGCTACCGCACGCCGGCTTAATCACAAAACTCTCCGCATGCTGAAAATGCCACGCATTGCGAATCCCGCTTAAGCAGTTTGTTAGCTTAAATTTCAGCACCTTAAGATTTACCAAAATCAAGGTTAAACCGATTTGGAAAACCAGCAAACCACTTGAGTGTTAAAACCCGAAATAACTCAAAATTTGTGGCCTTTCATGCGATTTGAAAACCTGAAAATTTTATAGATCATTTTCGGCAAATTCAAAGCAAACGCAAACTTCCAAAGCGACTTTGCGCCAAACTTGCTGACCTCGCGCAATCCCAAAACTCAATTGAGGCAACTGCTCAAAACTCCCATTGCCAAACAATGCTGATTTGCCGAGGAACCTGAACGAATGGCCAAAGGAAGAAAAAAAGACCACAACCAATTGATTTTTAATGTTTTAAGCTAACGCCCGCTTAAGTGGTGAGCAACGCTACCACGACACTAAACCATTACACCGTAAACACTAAAGCCAGTTTGAACTAAAACCGCCAAGCGTTGCGAATCCGTCTTAAAGCGTTTGTTATGCAACAAGCCCAAAGGTGTACGCCTAACCTTCACGCCCCTCTGTGAACACAGGTAATTTAGGGTCTAGGTGGCACCAATTTGCCTTATACACTGTGTAAATTTGGGCATCTACTTTTACTGGTATATCGTCGTCGAACGTAGAGATAGCTAGCTCTATTTCATTATGAGTTGAACCTTTAACACGGAAGCCTAAACTCGAACCACATTCGGAGCAGAAAGTTCGAATAGTACCATTGGATGCAACAAACTCTTTTAGCAATTGCTCGCCTGAAAGCCACTTTAACCCTCGCACTCCGACCAAAGTTCCAAAAGCTGCACCATGAAATTTACGACACATTGAGCAATAACAGTTTGCCGCTTTTTCACTGAAACCATTAACAGAAAACCGGATGCCTCCGCACAAACAAGAACCTTTATATTTCTTACTCATCTTAAGCTTCCTCCATGTTGCATAACGCCCTGTTAAGTAGTGAGGCATGCACTACAAAAGCTTCCGCAACACTACGTCATCACTAAAACCAACGCAAACCAAAAATGCCACGCATGCCGAATCTACTTGAACAGTTTGTTAGCCTTATGAGGTCAAGTTTTCTGTCGATACCACAGCAATCTTTACACCAAAGCTAGATATACTCGGCAAGGTCGCATTGTGATGCGCTCGAATTTGTTCACCTGACAAATGCGATTTGTTTTGAGTTGTATGAGCATCTGATATTAGCTCCACTGAATAGCCCAATCCAGCCGCTCGACGCACGGTTGTATCGACGCAGAACTCTGTTGCGTAACCGCAAACGTAAAGATGCTCAATGCTGAGCTCTTGCAGTAGAGACTCCAAACTGGTGCGTAAAAATGAATCTGGTGTTGTTTTACGAACAAAATGGTCATCACTTTCAACGTGTAATGATGACTGCAGTTTCCAACCTTCACTACCATGTTCGATTGGTGTACCCGTTTGTTCATGCTGAATAAAGATGACAGGGATATCTTTTTGGCGTGCCCAATCTGTGATTGTATTGATACGAGTTAATACCTCATTTCTTTCAAAGGGTTGAGGTGTTGGGTCGAACAAAATACTTTGCACATCAATAACAAGAACTGCTGATTTCATAAAGTTTCCTTTTAATAAGGCTAACGCCGCGTTAAGGGGTGAGTGCCGCACAAACCAACTTTCCGCAGACCAATTTCACAACCAAAATCACTGCATACCAAAAATGCCACGCGGCATGAATCCTGCTTAAACGCCTTGTTATGTGTTTGCTAACTCTATGAAAATTAGTGTTTCTTTGTCAACTGCACATTTTTTGATTTAAAAATGACCAATTATTAGAAAACAATCAACATTAGCTATAAAGTTAGCTCAAAATCATTGATTAATAAAACGTTAGCTAAGGTCTAGGTAAAATGAAATTCAGTTTTTTTAAACATTTAAAAATAGCGCTATCAATACTACTTATTGCTTTAACGTCAGGCTGTTCATCCATGGCGGCACATGGACAAGGGGGTTATGGCAAACCATTTTCCGGAACGGCATTGTCAGTAGTACGTCTGCCTTGCTTCTTTCAGGAACCGCTGTTGACTACGCTTTGAGTCCTTTAGTTGCATTGGAAGTACCACTGTCTTTAGCTACAGATGTTGTTTTTCTTCCCTTTGATTTGGCCATGATGTTCACGCCTACAACAAGTTACGGGGAAGTAATTTCAATAGGCTGCCCTAGAGGATCTATGATTTAGAGCTGGTCTAGTCTTTCTAGTAACCCAACACCAGTAGATACGCTGGTGTTGGAAGAACACATAACGCCCTGTTAAGTAGTGAGGCATGCACTACAACTGCTTCCGCATCACTAAGTAATCACTCAAACCAACGCAAACCAGAAATGCCACGCATGCTGAATCTGCTTGAACAGTTTGTTAGCCCTATTCCCTAAAGAGCCCAAACTGGATTTCAACGATGTTACTTTCAGATTCCGGCCCCTCCCAAGCATGATAGACTTCGCGACTTTCTCCTGTGTATGTGGAGTTTAAATTATTTATCTCCTCGACCAGTGGCTTATAACCCAGCTCGAATAATTGATTCAAGTTGCCCTGAAAGTTTCTACTTGCGCAATAAAAAGGACCTAAAAACTCAAACTTTATATCTTGGCTCTGTAACTCGTTACTGGTTCCTGATACGGGTAGACAAAATTTAACTTGGAACTGAGTTTTTGTGTCCCTAGGAATGCCGAAAGAAATAAAGTGCCAAGGTCCCTCAATGCTCAACCCAAGAGATTTAGCCGTGTCATAAGCTTTCGCGCAACAAACTATGCTTTCAGGACCAACCTCCGGTATTGATAAATATCGCTCTATTGTCAGGACCTTACCTACATGAGTGGTTTTTAGTTCCATTTCATCCTCCGAATCACTGAATTGGGCTAACGCCGCGTTAAGGGGTGCCGGCACGCAATACAAAAGCCACCGCACAGCGACTTAATCACTGAACCCAACGCAAACTAAAAATGCCACGCGTGCCAAATCCCTCTTAAACGCTTTGTTATGTGTAAAATGCTGAATTAAAAGGCTATGCGCCTCTTTTTACGATACTTGCAATCGCACCAGTTAAATATGAGCCTGAAGGACCACTGTGTTTAAAACACCAAATACCGTCAACATTAACAAAATCTTCTTTAATTGCTTTACTATTGTTTTGATAGTAACCCGCAGATACTTCACTATCCGATTTCACACTTATCACGTATGCAGGTATCTGAGAATTCCCTACACATATCCAATGACCAACATCCACTTTATCCATACAAATATCCTCAAAACATGATTTACACATAACGCCGCGTTAAGGGGTGAATGCCGCTTAAACCAGCTTTCCGCAGACCACCTTCACCACCAAAACTCACCGCATACCAAAAATGCCACGCGGTATGAATCCCTCTTGAACGCCTTGTTATGTACCGCCGCAAAACAAGGTACTTTCAATTTTGGACCATTGTTCCATGAACGGAATAAAGTCACTTTGTGGGATGAACTTCTGTGCAGCGGTATTGTTTTTTAAGAACACCTCTTCCAAAGCCCATACATGATGGTCAGCATAAACAGCCCAAGCCTTTGCTCCATCATTAAGCTCTAGTCGTGTTATAGGTTTGATAGATAGATAGCCTTTTAACAACGCCAATGATCTATTCACATCCATGTCAAACATGTACATACAGGCTCTAGCCACCTCATAACCAGGTGGCATATTTTGTACTAGGTCCCAATCAATCACATTGCTTACCGCCCCGTTCAAATCAAAAAAGACATTGAAATGATGAAAATCGCCGTGAATTAATTGCCTGCTTGTTAACGGAGTATGTGAGTGTACGGCTTGTGAGCTCGCTAGATAGTCACGCTGTTGTTTTACTCTTCGTAAAACCGAACCTTTCGCATCAAGCGCACTATTGGCTTCAATACAGGCAACTATTTTTTGTAACCTATCAACCCAAGCACTTTTATCCCACGAAAGCTCGATTGTTGGAAAACCATTTCCAGCCATAGAAGCTAGCTGAACATGCAATTCAGCCAGTGCTTTTCCTAACTGAAAAGCATGTAACGCCGACAGTTCGCTTTTTTCAATTAGCTTCCCTTTTGCTTCAGGAAATAAAGCGTAAAAGCCCTCACCTATTTTGCCAAAGGAACAGCCATCGCGCGTCAAAACTGGAGCAATTATAGTATTCAGATTTTGGGAGAGTTTTTGTAATAGTTCATGTTCAAGCTTGATTTGTGCAACATTGTGAACACGATATTTTCTAAGGTAAAAATTCTCTGTGGATTGGATACGAAAGACATTATTCGTCGAGCCACCTGATTGCCGATTTAAACTAGCGTCAGCATCTATTTGGCTCCAGTGTTCACTAACCTCACGAACAAAATCACTCATAGTTCAATTGACCTCATAGGTACATAACGCCCTGCTAAGGGGTGAGCAATGCACTGCAAACGCTACCGCACACCGACTTAATCACAAAACCCACCGCATGCTGAAAATGCCACGCATTGCGAATCCCTCTTAAGCAGTTTGTTAGCTTAAATTTCAGCACCTTAGATTGACCAAACCCGAGACTAACCCAGTATGGAAAAACGACAAACCACCTGAGTTTTAAAACCCGAATTGACTCAAACTTTGTGAACATTCACTTGCTTTGAAAACCTGAAAATTTTGAAAAAAACATTTTCGAAAAACTCAAAGCGAAAGCAAAACTGCCAAAGCGACTTTGCGCCAAACCGGCTAACCTCGCGAAATCCCAAAACTCCATTGAGTCAACAGCTCAAAACTCACATTCATAAACAATGCTGATTTGCCGAAAAACCAGAACGAATTGCTAAAGGAAGAAAGAAAAGGCCACAACCAATTGATTTTAATTGTTTTAAGCTAACGCCGCGTTAAGGGGCGCTGGCACGCAATACATAAGTGCCTGCATAACAACTTAACCACTGAACCCAACGCAAATTGAAAATGCCACGCGTGCCAAGTCCCGCTTTAACGCTTTGTTATATGCGTTGTTTCAACTACATAAAAACTGCTTCAACTTTGTTTCCATCAGCATCGCGGACAAATGCCGCATAGTAAGTCTCACCGTACTCTGGACGTAAGCCAGGCTTACCTGCACACGAGCCACCAAGCTCCAATGCAGTAGCATAAAACAGGTCAACAGCTTCTTTACTTGGTGCATTGAAAGCGATGTGAGTTCCGTTACCAGAAGAAGCTCCATCTTCACATGGACAACCCACCCAAAACTCAAAATTCTCACCGTAGGCAGCTGCGACATTTTCGATGTAATGCGAACGCCTTACGGATAATGCAGATAGAACTGAATCGTAAAAAGCGACAGCAGATGCCACATTTGAAACACCAACTGAGACATGATTTAGAATCATTTTAAGCTCCCTTTTACTCACAGATTTTGAAAGCATATAACGCCCTGCTAAGGGGTGAGCAATGCACTGCAAAAGCTACCGCACACCGCCTTAATCACAAAACTCACCGCATGCTGAAAATGCCACGCATTGCGAATCCCGCTTAAGCAGTTTGTTAGCTTAAATTTCACCACCTGAGATTTACCAAACTTGAGATTAAACCGATTTAGAAAACCTACAAACCACTTGAGTTTTGAAACCCGAATTGGCTCAAACTTTGTGACCTTTCATGCGATTTGAAAAACCGAAAATTTTGAGAAGTCACTTTCGGAAAACTCAAAGCGAAAGCAAAACCTCCAAAGCGACTTTGCGCCAAACTTACTAACCTCGCGCAATCCCAAAATTCAATTGAGGCAACAGCTCAAAACCGCATTGGCAAACAATGCCGATTTGCCGATAAACCGAAACAAATTGCCAATGGAAGAAAGAAAATACCACAACCAATTGATTTTCATTGTTTTAAGCTAACGCCCGCTTAAGGGGCAGACAACGCTACTACTAACTTTCCGCATAACACCGTAAACATAAAAACCAACGCATAGTAAAAATGCCGCGCGTTGGCTGTCCCTCTTGAAGCGTTTGTTATGTGCGTTGTCACAGTTTTAATAGCATCGGCACGTAGCGAATGCCATTTTTAACTTGCTCAGTATCTACAGATTGAAAACCTAGCCGTTCATAGAAGCCTACGGCGTTAACTGAGGCTTTTAATTCAATGCTTGAAGCCCCACTACGTTTTAGCATTTCGGCTATCAAACCTCTACCAACACCTTGGTTTTGGTACTTTGAGCTTACATATAACTGTGCAATATAGTTGCCTTGTCGCCAAGCTACATAACCGACTATTGCACCGTTTTTAACAGCTTTGATTGACGTGTAGATCTCAGTATTTGTAGCCTGCTCGATATCGCCTTTACGAGCATTTCGCATAGCTTTCTGACCATCGGAAACTCAGACAGGGAATAACAAACTCTTCGTTAACAGCTTCGCCCAAAGCTAAAATTAATTGCTGATCTTCCTGAGTTACAAGCTCATAGGAAATATTCATTTATTCTCCAAGCACATAACGCCCGCCTAAGGGGCTGGCAACGCATTAACACTAAACTCAAACACAACAACTGTAACCACCGCGACTCAATGGGACTGGAAACGCCGCGCGTTGACAGTCCCTCTTGAGGCGTTTGTTAGCCGATTTTCAAATCCAGTTTGAAATTACGGATGATTTTCTCATCCAAACAGCTTCGCAAAAACTTATTCATCGCTGTCATATCATTGGAGCTGTAAAAATCGAGCATCAGCGTATTAAACTCTTGTTGGCGCTTTGCTTGAACATTGATGATCGGAAAACCATTAGCTAAAAGGATCCCATTCATCATAAAACGGCCAGTACGCTTATTGACGTCCCAAAAAAATTGGGCTCGAGCCATTTGTAAAAATGCAGTGATCGCCTGATCGTAAATATCAGCCTCATTGCCTACTTGTTGCTCAACCTCAATCCACTTTGCATCCAACTCATCCGGAGCTGGAGGTTCATACTCAGAGCCCGTTATAGAGACATAACCCGAACGGAATTTTCCCCACTCCAATGCCTCTTCTTGCCCGGCGATATTGTGAATTTTTAAGGCTATTTCTTTAGTAAATTTAAACTCTCTACGATCGACTAAAGCAAAGATAAATTCCCATGCTTTAGCTTGGTTCATAGCCATGTTTTGATCACTGATTCGATGACCACCTACAGTGATCCCATCAAGGATGGTTTGTACCTCAGGCAAAGTCATTGCAACACCTTCAAGGTTTACCGCATCATAAACAAGAGCAGGCACATCTCTTTTAGCAAGCTGCTTAGCCAAAGCTATATTTGGCTTCATATGCCAAGTGTTATCTGAAAATGCTGTCATAGCGATATTCTTCAATTCAAGTAAAACTAGGCCAAGTATACACTTGTGAGCAGACAAGGTGGTAGAAGTCGGCTAACGCCGCGTTAAGGGGTGCAGGCTCGCACTACAAAAGCTACCGCACAGCGACTTAATCACTGAACCCAACGCAAACCGAAAATGCCACGCGTGCCAAGTCCCTCTTAAACGCTTTGTTATGCCGTTACTTTTTGTTTTAACTGAACTTCTACCGCTTTTGAACCGTCGGAAAGTATGAAGAAGTCTGAATCAAAACGTTGAACCACCTTAAAGCCAAGTGCCTTAAAAACAGCGACATTACCTGTTTGCTCAACACACCAAACCGAGACTGAGTTAATAGGCGTAAACTGTGTAACAACGAAATCGACGAGCTTTCTAGCTACACCTTTTTGGCGAAAACTTGGGGCAACTGCTAACGAGCTAAGCTGTAATTCTGAGACAACCTGTTTAGCTTCAACTACTCCAACCAAAACCTGATCAACATGGAAACCAAAACAACTCCACTCTCTTTTAGCTCTGTTTTTATTGCTAACTGCGAGCTCAGTTGGTCTGTAAACTTGACGAAGTTCGTCGAAGCAACGCCCTGACAGTTCAACCACTGATTTTTCATTTGGATCAAGCTGCTTGATCATCAAATTCACCTTAGGCATAACGCCCGGTTAAGGGGCAGCCAACGCCACTGACAACTTAACGCATAACACCGTAACCACAAAAACCAACGCATGATAAAAATGCCACGCGTTGGCTGTCCCTCTTGAACCGTTTGTTATGTTTAAGCTTCAATGACTTACGTTTTACCAAAAACAAGATTAACTCGGTTTTGACTGACAAACAAAAGCCAAGACCTGAAAAACTGAAACGACTCATAGATTTGAAAAACAGACTTTGAATTTCGGCAATTCAAGCCCCAAAACCTGTGATCAAAATATTGATTGAGTCAGCCGAACCAACCTCGCGCTTACTCGAAAATCGACTGAGGCAATTCTCTGAATTTCCAGCGCCAAAGAATAGATGTCCAGAAAGCAGCGCCAGACGAAGCCAACTTGCCGACAAACACAAAACCAACAAGCCGAGGGAGCAAAGAAAAACCATAAAACACTGATTTTTGGTGATTAAACATAACGCCCTGCTAAGGGGTGAGCAATGCACTACTAAAGCTACCGCATACCAACTTAATCACAAAACCCACCGCATGCTGAAAATGCCACGCATTGCGAATCCCGCTTAAGCAGTTTGTTAGCTTAAATTTCAGCACCTTAGATTGACCAAACCCAAGACTAACCCAATTTGGAAAAGCAACAAACCACCTGAGTTTTAAAGCCCGAAATGCCTCAAACTTTGTGACCTTTCATGCGATTTGAAAAACCGAAAATTTTGACAAATCATTTTCGCAAAACTCAAAGCGAAAGCGACACTTCCAAAGCGACTTTGCGGCAAAATGGCTCACCTCGCGCAATCCCAAAACTCAATTGAGGCAACGGCTCAAAACTCGCGTTATCAAACAATGCTGATTTGCCGAGAAACCAGAAACGAATGGCCAAAGGAAGAAGGAAAAAACCGCAACCAATTGATTTTACGTGTTTTAAGCTAACGCCCGCCTAAGGGGCTGACAACGCATTACCACTAAACCCAAACACAACAACTGCAACCACCGCGGCTCAATGGGACTCGAAACGCCGCGCGTTGACAGTCCCTCTTGAGGCGTTTGTTAACTGGCCAGTGCTTATGATTTTCACTGCACTTTTAACCACCACAAAGAAGATTACTCTACTCTTCGTTTGGTGTTTTCACATCTCGGGCTGGTTTTCTGAGCATGAAAAATCCGCAAGCTTCACGCGTTGCAGTCGTAGGTTGTTCCCAAGCACCACAAAGATCCTTGAGATTATTTTTAGCTCTTTCGAAATGACGGCATTGCCCACAACGAAACATTTGCAAACTCCTTTTGCTCAGATGCTTTTGGCATTTCCATTTTGCCAGTTAACGCCCTGCTAAGGGGTGAGCAATGCATTACAAAAACTACCGCACACCGCCTGAATCACAAAACTCACCGCATGCTAAAAATGCCACGCATTGCGAATCCCTCTTAAGCAGTTTGTTAGCTTAAATTTCAGCACCTTAGATTTACTAAGCCCGAGATTAACCTGATTTGGGAAGCCGGCAAACTGCCTAAATTTTAAAACCCGAATTGACTCAAACTTTGTGACTGTCCATTGACTTTGAAACCTGTAAATTTTGAGAATTCATTTTCTGAGAACTCAAAGCGAAAGCAAAATTTCCAAAGCGACCTTGCACCAAACTTACCAACCTCGCGCAGCCCCAAAACTCAATTGAGGCAACAGCTCAAAACTCGCGTTGGCAAACAATGCCGATTTGCCGAGAAACCTGAACGAACTGCCGAGGGAAGAAAAAACAGGCTGCAACCAATTGATTTTTATTGTTTTAAGCTAACGCCGCGTTAAGGGGTGAGTGCCGCCTAAACCTAGCTTCCGCAGACCACTTTCACCACCAAAACTCACTGCAAACCAAAAATGCCACGCGGCATGAATCCCACTTTAACGCTTTGTTATGCGCGTGCTTCAGACCAAACAGCAAATTCATTACCACTTGGCTCCACAAAATGAAAACGGCAACCTCCAGGAAATTCAAAAATTGGACGGATGATTTCACCGCCATTTTTCACAACTTTATCCAATGTTGCTTCAATGTCTGAACTATAGAAAACTAAAAGTGCGCCACCACTTTCCGTCCGACTAGAACGCTCAGACTTGAAAAAACCACCATCTAAACCTTCATTTGAAAAAGCTGCGTATTCAGACCCATAGTCAACAAATTCCCAGCCAAAAACCTTTGAAAAAAACGCTTTCGTTGACTCTAAGTCTTTCGCTGCAAACTCTACATAATTGAGCTTTTCATGCTGGTTCATTGTTAACTCCTGTCATTTTTCCAATTAGCGCATAACGCCCTGCTAAGGGGTGAGCAATGCACTACCAAAGCGACCGCACACCGCCTTAATCACGAAACTCACCGCATGCTGAAAATGCCACGCATTGCGAATCCCTCTTAAGCAGTTTGTTAGCTTAAATTTCAGCACCTTAAGATTTACCAAAATCAAGGTTAAACCGATTTGGAAAACCAGCAAACCACTTGAGTGTTAAAACCCGAAATAACTCAAAATTTGTGGCCTTTCATGCGATTTGAAAACCTGAAAATTTTATAGATCATTTTCGGCAAATTCAAAGCAAACGCAAACTTCCAAAGCGACTTTGCGCCAAACTTGCTGACCTCGCGCAATCCCAAAACTCAATTGAGGCAACTGCTCAAAACTCCCATTGCCAAACAATGCTGATTTGCCGAGGAACCTGAACGAATGGCCAAAGGAAGAAAAAAAAGACCACAACCAATTGATTTTTAATGTTTTAAGCTAACGCCCTGCTAAGGGGTGAGCAATGCACTACAAAAGCTACCGCACACCAACTTAATCACAAAACTCACCGCATGCTGAAAATGCCACGCATTGCGAATCCCTCTTAAGCAGTTTGTTAGCTTAAATTTCAACGCCTTAGATTTTCCAAACCTGAGATTAACCCGATTTAGGAAACCAGCAAACCACCTGCGTTTTAAAACCCGAAATGATTCAAACTTTGTGGCCGTTCATGCGATTTGAAAACCCGAAAATTTTGATAAATCACTTTCGAAAAACTCATAGCGAAAGCAAAACTTTCAAAGCGACTTTGCGCCAAACTTACTCACCTCGAGCAATCCAAAAATCCAATTGAGGCAACGGCTCAAAACTTACGTTGGAAAACAATGCTGATTTGCCGAGAAACCAGAACGAATGGCTAAAGGAAGAAAGAACAGACCACAACCAATTGATTTTATTTGTTTTAAGCTAACGCCCTGTTAAGTAGTGAGGCATGCACTACGAAAGCTTCCGCAACACTACGTCATCACTAAAACCTACGCAAACCAAAAATGCCACGCATGCCGAATCTGCTTGAACAGTTTGTTATGCCCGTGCCTTTTGTTTGCTACGATTTTGAATCCTGCTTGCCTTGGAAAAAGCTCAGATTTTTGGGGATATAAAACTGACAAGCCTGCCTATCTGCTGTAGTTGGCTGTTCCCAAGCTCCGCATAAATCCTTGTCATTCTCTTTTGTTCGAGTGAATTGCTTACATTTCCCGCAACGTTCCATTGAAGCCAGTTCCAAGTTATTTCAATTTAAACTCGACAATAACGTTGTTAGAAACCTTACAATTTGATTAAGCCCAAATTTAACGAAAATTGTTAATTATTGAGTAAATTACGACAAGGGCATAACGCCCTGCTAAGGGGTGAGCAATGCACTACTAAAGCGACCGCACGCCGCCTTAATCATAAAACCCACCGCATGCTGAAAATGCCACGCATTGCGAATCCCGCTTAAGCAGTTTGTTAGCTTAAATTTCAGCACCTTAGATTAACAAAAGCTGAGATTAACCCGATTTGGGAAACCAACAAACCGCTTGAGTTTTAAAACCCGAATTGATTCAAACTTTGTGGCCTTTCATGCGATTTGAATACCCGAAAATTTTGATAAATCACTTTCGGAAAACTCAAAGCGAAAGCAAAACTTCCAAAGCGACTTTGCGCCAAACTTACTCACCTCGAGCAATCCAAAAATCCAATTGAGGCAACGGCTCAAACTTACGTTGGAAAACAATGCTGATTTGCCGAGAAACCAGAACGAATGGCCAAAGGAAGAAAGAACAGACCACAACCAATTGATTTTATTTGTTTTAAGCTAACGCCGCGTTAAGGGGTGAATGCCGCATAAACCAAGCTTCCGCAGACCACTTTCACCACCAAAACTCACCGCATACTAAAAATGCCACGCGGCATGAATCCCTCTTAAACGCTTTGTTATGTACGTTTTACGGCAATCACTGAAAAAATATGCCAATGCTTAGGATATCCAATCCTTGTTGCACCAGGCTCATCACGCTCATTGAAACTGACTATTTCAAACTCTTTAAACAAGAGCTCAACTTGTTTTTTACTCAACGGCGCCGTAGGTAAACGATAATTCGTTGCCCAACTATCTCTAGGCCCCATAAAATCGCCGACGAAGACACCACCAACCGCAATAGAAGAGGCAATTTTACTCCATGTATTTTTAAACTCTAGCGGGTCAGCAAAGAACAAACTTGAGTTTGCTATCACTATACCAGCAGAAGGATTGTAGTGGTCAACTAAAATTGGCCACAGTTTTAGAGTTTTCCCAATACAAGCGTTCCGATTCATTGGGCGTTAACCCACCGTTATACTGATGTGGCCTAAGTTGGCTGTAATATCCAATAATGTATCGAATGATCTCTTGTTGAGCCTCTGCAAAACTACGATAACCCGCTTTGGGAACCCATTCGCTTTTCAGGCTTCTAAAGAAGCGCTCCATCGGCGCATTATCCCAACAATTGCCTCGTCTTGATAAGCTTTGTGTAATCTGACAACGCCATAGTAACTGACGATAATAGCGACTCGTATAATGGCTACCCTGATCACTGTGGAACATGACCCCTTTGGGCCTGCCCCTAGATTCAAAGGCCATCATCAATGCTTTTCCAGTGAGCTTGCTGTCTGGTGATAGTGACATTGCCCAACCAATAGGTTTTCGTGCAAACAGATCCATGACAACAGCCAAATACATCCAACGATGACCAACCCATACATAGGTGACATCACCAACCCAAACCTGATTCGGTTGAGTCACAGCAAATTGCCGCCCTAAAAGATTGGGGATCTCAAGATGCTCTTGTTCGGCCTTTCTGTATTTATGTTTAGGTGACTGGCAGCTTACTAAGCCTAGTAATTTCATTAGCTTACTTGCTCGATAACGGCTAAGCGGTATGCCCTCAATATTGGTTACCATATCAGCAATCGTACGTGCACCTGCTGAGCCGTGGCTAGCTTCATGCATGTCACTCACAATAGAGTGCAATTTCACCTGCTCTGGCGAGAGTTGTTTGCCTCTGTTACGCCAATACTTGTAGCTACTACGATGAACACTGAACACATGGCATAAGGTTTTTACACTAAAGCTCTTCCTGAGTTTCTCGATCATCGAGAATTGTTCAGTGAGTCCGACATCAAGAGAGCAGTAGCCTTTTTTAAAATTTCATTGTGCTCCTCAAGGTTAGCGATTCTCTTCTTGAGTTCACGAATTTCTATTTGTTCTGGCGTAAGCGGAGAGGCTTTCGGCGATATACCTCGTTGCTCTTGCTTAAGCTGTCGTACCCAGCGATCCATTGCTGATTTACTGACATTCATTGTTTTAGCGGCTTCGATAACCGAATAGCCATGCTCTGTTACTAATTGTGCTGCTTCAAGTTTGAACTCTGCACTAAAAGTTCGTCTTGTGCGATTTGTCATAAAGTCACCTATTTGTCTCTGAGATGTATTTTAACATCTCTATTTAGGTGGCCAAATTTACTGTACCACTACAATTGGCCTTTACGATTGATGAAATATTTGAGAGCGATCCACCGCTTCCCTTTGGTAGGGTGGCGTCTCACAGCCCAACGCCAGAGCATCTGGAATAGTCTGCTGTGAACATAGTTGAAAGTTTGTTTGGCTACACAATGGCGATAATAGTTCGCCCAACCTCTCAGCTTAGGGTTGATCATTTTGATGAGGTTATTAACTGGTATGGTTTCATGTTTCTTAATAAGTTCACGCATGTTGCTTAAAAATAGTAGAACATTGGATTTACTCGGCTTGATGAGTAGTTTTCCGTTGTACTTTCTAAGATTAAAGCCAAGAAAGTCAAACCCATTATCAATGTAAGTGTAGTGGTACAGTAAATTTGGCCACCTAAATAGAGATGTTAAAATACATCTCAGAGACAAATAGGTGACTTTATGACAAATCGCACAAGACGAACTTTTAGTGCAGAGTTCAAACTTGAAGCAGCACAATTAGTAACAGAGCATGGCTATTCGGTTATCGAAGCCGCTAAAACAATGAATGTCAGTAAATCAGCAATGGATCGCTGGGTACGACAGCTTAAGCAAGAGCAACGAGGTATATCGCCGAAAGCCTCTCCGCTTACGCCAGAACAAATAGAAATTCGTGAACTCAAGAAGAGAATCGCTAACCTTGAGGAGCACAATGAAATTTTAAAAAAGGCTACTGCTCTCTTGATGTCGGACTCACTGAACAATTCTCGATGATCGAGAAACTCAGGAAGAGCTTTAGTGTAAAAACCTTATGCCATGTGTTCAGTGTTCATCGTAGTAGCTACAAGTATTGGCGTAACAGAGGCAAACAACTCTCGCCAGAGCAGGTGAAATTGCACTCTATTGTGAGTGACATGCATGAAGCTAGCCACGGCTCAGCAGGTGCACGTACGATTGCTGATATGGTAACCAATATTGAGGGCATACCGCTTAGCCGTTATCGAGCAAGTAAGCTAATGAAATTACTAGGCTTAGTAAGCTGCCAGTCACCTAAACATAAATACAGAAAGGCCGAACAAGAGCATCTTGAGATCCCCAATCTTTTAGGGCGGCAATTTGCTGTGACTCAACCGAATCAGGTTTGGGTTGGTGATGTCACCTATGTATGGGTTGGTCATCGTTGGATGTATTTGGCTGTTGTCATGGATCTGTTTGCACGAAAACCTATTGGTTGGGCAATGTCACTATCACCAGACAGCAAGCTCACTGGAAAAGCATTGATGATGGCCTTTGAATCTAGGGGCAGGCCCAAAGGGGTCATGTTCCACAGTGATCAGGGTAGCCATTATACGAGTCGCTATTATCGTCAGTTACTATGGCGTTGTCAGATTACACAAAGCTTATCAAGACGAGGCAATTGTTGGGATAATGCGCCGATGGAGCGCTTCTTTAGAAGCCTGAAAAGCGAATGGGTTCCCAAAGCGGGTTATCGTAGTTTTGCAGAGGCTCAACAAGAGATCATTCGATACATTATTGGATATTACAGCCAACTTAGGCCACATCAGTATAACGGTGGGTTAACGCCCAATGAATCGGAACGCTTGTATTGGGAAAACTCTAAAACTGTGGCCAATTTTAGTTGACCACTACAAAGTGACCTGCGTTTTCTCTTCAGATAGTGTTAAGCCCCTCTCTTTCAAAAATTTAGCAATAAGCGGTTTGATTTCATTCATCAAAACTTCCTTTGAAGCCCCAGTGACAATGAAGTCATCTGCGTATCCAATAAAGTTGACTCTACATCCCTTCTTACGAGCAGTGGATTTGATGATTTGTTCAAGCCCTGCAAGTGTTAGTAACATCAAGGTCGGAGATATAATCCCGCCTTGAGGTGGGCCTTCATCAGTTCTATAAAACAGACCTCTATCCATGAAACCAGAGTTTAGCCATTGCTCTAACATTCGCTCATCTACTGGAACATTCTCTTTGAGCCATTGGTGGCCTATTTTGTCAAAACAGGCTTTGATGTCCCCCTCAAGGACCCATTGATTAGACTTTTTGTGGCTCAAACATATGAAGCATTGGGCGATGGCATCTGCCGTGCTTCTGTTTGGGCGAAAGCCATAGCTGTTTGGGTCAGCGAGAGTTTCAGATATCGGTTCCAATGCTAGAAGGTGAAGAGCTTGTTGCGCTCTGTCAATCATGCAAGGAATACCAAGGGGTCTGAGTTTGCCGTTTTTCTTGGGAATATAGATACGCCTGAGCGGATTAGCTTTGTACGCCTTTCTGCTCAACAGATTAACTGCTTTCATACGGCGTGCATCTGTGTTCCAGATGACACCATCTATTCCAGGCGTTTTACTGCCTTTATTTTGTGACACGCGCTTAACAGCAAGAAGTTTTGCTGAGCGAGAATGAGTTAGTATCCATTGCAAGGCTTTCACTTTGCCGTGTTTACCTTCTCTAGTTGCCTTTGCAATACGCATTTGAAGCTTCAATACACGTGTTTCAACGGCGCTCCAATTAATGGATTGCCATTGGAATGTGTCAGGAGAGGCACTAATTTCATTTGAAATCATCATTTGCATTTCACCTTGAATGAAGTTCTTCAGACTCTTTTGCAATGGGAGACCAATCGGAAGTCAGCTCACTTTCGTGCCAGACATTTGCCTGTATCTGCATCATTACAATGCAGCTTTCGCTTTCTCCAAACTCCTATACCTACACCGCTATCGGCCGCGGAGGCTTTCCCAGTGGGAGCGATATAGGCTTACCATGTTCCGTATGTCCCACAATGTCAGGTTAGACGCCTGCTTTAGTGCGGGGAGCATAATGATCACGAAAGGGTAATCGGGCAATTCCTTTCCTGCTTCCGTGCCTTTTTGGCCACAGCGTATTAACCACTTCCGCTGCTTCCACAGTAACGCACCTTGCACAGATTCACTTGTGTTCGTCATACTGACTACCTAGCACTCACCCGATTTATGTGGTTATCAGGAGGATCGTCCTCTCACGATTTCAATCCCGATTGGCAAATGCCAACCTTCGTTACATTGTCAGAGTCGCTACTTTATTCAGACTCGTAGGTTCATCCGGTGATACAGACGGTTCACTCATTGAGCGGTGAACAGCGCTTCATACGACTTCATGTCGCACACCCAATTTGTGGTTATCAGGAGGAACGTCCTCTCACGATTCCATTCCCACTCAGCCTAACGGCTGAGTTTCGTTACATTGTCGGATCCGCTGCTTTATTCCGGATCCTAGGGTCATCTGGTGATACAGATGGTTCACTCTTATCGTGGTGAAAAACGCTTCATACGACTTCAGGTCGCACGGACAGAATTGAGTTTCGTAAAATAGGATATTAGCAATCAATGAATAACTATAAGTATGGTGAGCAGGTCAATGGAAAGTTGGACTGCCACCGCTCTCCTAGGCAAATTTCGCCTATGCTCTTGCCTACTTTTTGGTGGAGACAAGACCATAAAACGGAGTGTCAGCTTATTTGAATGTGTGATTTATAACGGGGTTACTCATAGATAAAACTTAGGTGGTGCTACTAATACACCATACACTACAAGTGCCCATTCGGCCCTGAGGAATCCCCTAATGATTTTGAAAAAAATCATTAAGTTAAGGTAGATACACATCTTGTCATAAAAAGTCCTGCCTACGGTCTGGGCCTGCGTCAAAGCCGAACGAGCAGCTCAGAGCGTTTTGATATCATGCTGCTAATCGCCCTAATGCTTCAACTAACATTTTGGCTTACGGGCGTTCATGTTCAGAAACAAGGTTGGGACAAGCACTTCCAAGCTAACACAGTCAGAAATCGAAACGTACTCTCAACAGTTCGCTTAGGCATGGAAGTTTTGCGGCATTCTGGCTACACAATAACAAGGGAAGACTTACTCGTAGCTGCAACCCTGCTTGCTCAAAATCTATTCAAACATGGTTACGCTTTGGGGAAATTATGAGGGGATCCCTCAGCACTTGGTAACAGATGTCGTCTACTCCACAAAGGCCGAAGGTGATTTAAGCAACTGCGAAGGATTCCTTCCTAGTTGCCAGCACGGAATAAGGGCAGTTCGAGTTATCTTTTTAATTTAGTAAAATATGAATTAACTTCTATGGAAGCGGAACCGAGTCACTGTTACGAAGTCCGCTTAAAGAGTGGCAACAGCGACCGCTCAACACGCTCTATCCCTTTGTTTAGCTTGACGCTATCCACTATAAAATCAAGGAAAACGGACGCTACATAAGCAAAACTATTCACGCCATCCTAGTACTGAAAGTCGACGGAAAGAAGGAACTGCTTGATCTCTACCTATCTGAATCTCAAGTGGGAACTATTGGCTGTCTGTATGATCTTCATCCTTATGCATCTTTTTGGTCATATGACGTCGCTCGGCGCTGTCAGGCAATGTTAGAATCATGCGTACTCGGTAACGGTTGCGAGTTTGTATGTTTGGCGACTGTTCAGATTGCTCAAACATTACCGAGTTCCTTTTTGTTTCTACGCACCAGTGGATTACATTTAGAGGCAGCTATTTAGCTGGGGCTAATTCATGATAGAATAAGTGCCTTAAGTCAGGAATCAACTTTATGTTTGTGTTATCAAAAGGATCGATATCTTTAAAAAGCTTAGATCGACTCTCATCGTATGTCGTGATCAGTTCACTGCTGATATTTTTTACGCAGCACCTGTACGAAAACCACGTATTTCAGTACATCGATATTTGTGTTTTGATCTATTTTTCGCTGGAATTCTTCTTGAAAGTACACGTGCTGTCGTGGAAAAAATACTTTCAGTCCCCATCCTGCCAGTTTGACTTCTTTTTGCTGGTTGTCAGCCTAGTTGCCATACCCATAGCCAATATCGATAGTGTGATCTATTTACGAGTGTTCAGGTTAATATCGGTTATCCGCGTATTCAAGATCGTTCCGAACGGTTCTAAAGTTCTGAGTGGATTAGCCCGGGCGATCAAAAGCTCCAAAGCGGTGTTGATCCTACTTTTCTGCCTGTTGTGCTTCTTTTCACTGATTGGATTTATCCTGTTTTCCACCAGCGTTCCCGACTATTTTAGTACTCCATTGACATCACTCAACACTGTCTTTGAGATATTTACCATTGAGAAACTGGGGGGCATTGCCGGACTCTATCGATAAAACCAGCCAACCCCTGCTGCACGCCAGCGTCAATGCCTTTACCATCATCGTCCTGGTCAGCGGCGGCTTTATTGCGGTTTCTTTAGCGAATGCAGTGTTCGTTGATGAACTGGTCAGTGACAACAATGATGACCTCAAGCGGGAGGTGCTTGAGCTAAGGCGAGAAAATCGTGAAATTAAACAGCTACTTACCGAGATAAAACACAAGATTGAATAAGAAACGCCTCTGATTCAGAGGCGTTGTGGGTTATGCGATTTCCAGCGTATTATTGTTTTCCAGCAGGGCCATAAAATCATCGCTGGATCTGATTTTAAGATCGACTTTCATGAAATCGGCTATCGCTTCAACGTCAGAGTTGACGTTACTGTCATCATCAATGGCTCTTGATAGATGTTCAGTCAGCGAGCGAAACTGCAGTTTATCCCGGGCCAGTTTGGCTATCGACGCCTGCTCAAACGCATCCGTGTTGTCTTTGATTTGCTGAATTCTCATCTCAAAAACTTCTTTAACCCGCTTGGTACGCAGCTCGGCCTTGGTTGAAAAAATATCGGCCTGATCAAGCAGCCAAACCACCAGGGTTGAACCAATCCCGGACACCATGATGCCAGTCGCCTCTTTGAGATGCTCACCCACCACAGGGATCATGTCGACATAGGGTGATATCAACTGCTCAAAGGTGAAACTCACATAGGTGACTACGGTCGTAGCAAGCAACTTGGTAATCGCATCGGCTTTCTGCGCCGGAGTGCTGTCACTGAACAGGATCTTGATCGCCTGGATTATGGCATTAAATCCTTCAGAAATGATCTTCAGCGCCCGTTTTAACATTCCAACAAACAGATTAATAACCGCATTGATCAGGTACTTGACGAAGTTTTTCAGTGCGTCCTTGATAACATCAAACCCGACATGTTTCAGGTTCGCCATGATGTAACAATACGCTCTCTTGAACCGTAATCCTATCGCATCTAGCTTGGAATCGATCTCTAGCCCATGAAGTACGCCATGCTGGAAAATGTCTCGCAGCTCAAAGAAAATGGGCTTAATGATGAGAATGATGAGCTCACCAATCCCTTTTTCTTCCAACTCATCTTTCACCTGACCGTAGGCTTCCTTCGCCAGTTTTTTGCCCATGTCACGATCTGTTTTTAGCTTGTTAACCACCACTTTGTTCAGATCACTTTCGATCGCCTCCTTGGCTGTTTTTTCGGCCTCCAGGGCATTATCCAGCGTTTTTTTCGTCGGCAGGTCGTTTAACTCCTGCAGTTCCGATTTAGATAGGGTCCCCGCTCTTCGCTTATCCTCAAGCCGGCTTCGCTTGCTCTCGACCCACTGCTGGTATTCACTCCAGGATTTCTCTCCTTTTGACGTGTTGAGCTTTCCGGAGATATTCTTAAAGTTCGAATCCTGGTTGAGCGCCGTTTTCAAATCATCGAGCGAAATTGCTTTACTCTGGCCATACTCCTCAAAAGCATGTTTCAGCGGAACTTGGTGATCAACATTAATCTCACTTTTGGAATAGTTGCTCCCCTGCTCTTTTTTCGCCTGGTTGATCACATCGCTTCGCCGGTATAAGTAGCGTTTCTGCCCCTGTTCATTGACTTCAAGCTCACTTTCGATGCGCCGGTTGCTTTTGATACTTCGCTCTAGGTAGTCATCGAGCTTATTGGTATCTTCGACTTTCTCGCGCTTACCTTTGTATGGCCCCTTATCGTCTCGCTGCTTTCGCGTATTCTCGTCCAGACGTTGTTTATCGAGCCGATGATCGGCCACGATACTCGCCGACGTATCATAACTGAAGCTCTGTAACTCATTCACCAACCGGGATGCTGTAAGCCCCTTTTTTGACAATTTGAGTTTCGGGTGGCTGACCAGTCCATCACACACGTTCAGCAGGATGGGCTTAACCAGTGACTCGCCGATGCCCACCTGACTGTCAGACATTTGCTGCTCAATGGCCTGTAACACTTCTAGGCTGTCTCGCTGATCGTGCAGTTTCGACATCGAGCAACACTTTGCAGGCCTGCAGTGGCGAGCAGCCCTCAAGCCGCTCAACTAGCTCGCTACTGGACAATGACTTGATCTCAAAATCTTGCTTGCTTACCATCATTGCCTCCTCATGCACACAAAGAGTGTGACTGAGACATCTCATACACCGCTTTGGCTTTCTCACTGTCGGCGGCAATGAACTCACCCGATTCTGACAAGTAACCCAGGTTTGCCATCTGTTTCAGGACGATGGACAAGTTAAACAGGGCACGAAACTCTTCCAAGTGAACAATCGGCAACCGCTTAAAATCGAGTTTGTGGGCAAACACATCACTGTTTTCGGCCATCTGGTGCATGCGTTGGGTCTGGATTCCGTATTCGAACCGATCCAGTAACTTGCTGTAGTTGGCCACCAGTTCATCGAAATACACCACCACGTTATCGATTGACTCTTCGATCACCCTAAGTTGCTTCTGCTGTGCCTCCAGTTTGGTGATCTCTTCACTTACACGCGTGCGCTCCTGCTTGGCACGCTCGAGCGACTCTTTGGCTTCCTTACGCGAGAAGAAGCCGAGGGTCAGCACCATACCTAGTTTATCCAACAGGCCCATCTGGTTAAAATCAATCAACATGATCTCGGATTTCGCCCTGACACCACGCTGCGGTTTGATCTCCAGGATGCGGTCATCGAACAGCTCTTCAAAAGGCTGCCCCTTAACCGTAACGTTGTGTATGCGCTTTGATACCTTGATAAAACGCTCGAAGTGGATCGCGTAAATGTCCTGTTTCTGGCGGTTGATCTGGCTGATCTTAGTCTCAATACTAGCGGATATCTGCCTGACTTCTTGCTCGTAAATCTGCTTGGCATCGGCAAACCGTTTTTCCGTTTCGGCCATGATTGATTCCGCTTCATCGGCATAGTGCTTACCGGTAAAGGCGTTCCACACCTTAGAACACGTCTGCTTTACAGCATCTTTAGCTTTCGATGCGATATTTTTTGCCGCACTATATGCAATTGAACACAAACTTCCTAATCTGCTAAAAAATCCCATACATTATTCCTTATCAATCATGGCGTAGCCTTCCGCCACCATATCGCTCATGGCGCTCACCCAACGCTGCATTTTCTTCACTTCATAGCTGTCGATCGACAGCGCGTCGCTGAGCTTGTCCATAAACGCCTCTTCCTCGGTGCACACTTCACCGTCGGCCAACAGGATCCCGAAAAGTTCAACCAGTATGATACGCTTACTCTTCCCTTTTGATTTTGCCACCACTTTGATCACGGACTCAATGTTGTCCTGCTTGGTCAGGGCATGATCCGTCAGACCACATTCCTGCACAAACGACTGAAAAATCATCTGCTCTTCGGCCTTATGCTCACCGTCCAACCCCATGGCGTATTTAGCCAGTTCTAGGAAGTTCTTCTTCTCGCCAATATTCAGTTCAGATAAGTACATGTGTTGTCCCCAATAATTAGTACGCTGTTTCTAGTTTTTGTTTTTCGTTGCCTTCCGGATCATAGACAGTCTCAATACGCTTACTGATTTCGCCGGCATCGTCATACAGGTATTCAAACACCAGGTTTCCGGCCTGATCGAATTCGCAGCCCCGCACCGGTTTTCCGTCATCATTAAACGTCATCTGGTATTTTAGCTGGGTACCAGCAAAGGTATCACTGCTGCGTTTTTTGCCGTTTTCATAGTAAATTTGCGTCACCTGGCCGGAGTGCTTGTCCTCGATCTGGGTCACTTTGCAATCGCCTAGCCGCTTGACGAAATCGTCCGTGTCAATTGTCAGCTCCTGATGTCTGGCCAGTTCATTGGTCAGGCTGACTAAGTTATCGGCCCGTAACTGTTGGATCTGGGTGGTTAACTGCTCAAGCTGGGCAATACCGGCCTGCTTGGCCGCAAAATCGCGCTTCTCATCCAACTGCTGAAGCGTTTGCAGCAAGGCTTTCAGGCTGCTGTGGGACTGGCCCACCAGCTTCTGCACGTGGATTAACTCTTCGCTCTGTTTTTTCGCCAATGACCTAGCACTTTCCGCCTGGGTGCGTGCCAACTCAGAGTGCAGGTGACGGCTTTCCTGATGCTGTTCCTGGCTCAATGCATGCAGAGCCTCGATCTGCCTTTGCTGCTCTGCAGTCTGCTGCGCGATCAGGCCATCGGTTCTCTCTTGGTTGCTTTGCATCGCAGACAAGCTGGCCCCGGTGCTGGTGTGCTGTTCCTGCAACTTTTGCTCCAGCGCCAGCGCTGCACCTTTTAGCTCAGCCTCGGTCGCGGCAAGTTGTGAAGAGAGCTGAGTCAGCTCGCTCACCACTTCTTTCTCCGCCGCAGACAAGCGCGCGACCACTTGTGCGCCCTGCTGGTTAACTTCAGCAGTAACGTGCTGGATGATGTCGCCCGCAGCGGTTTTCATCACGCTGAGCAACTGGTCCGTTTTATCGCTGAGTTGTTGGCCGAGCTCACCAGCCTGCCTGTCCATTTGCGTACTGTGCTGATCAAACCGGGCATTGACCCGCTCAGCTTCATCGAGTGCCCATTGCTGCATCTGATGCTTTTTGTTGATGGAGATAGCTTGCAGTAGCACGATCAAGCCAGCACAGCCAACCAATGTCCAAAATAGTAGCTCTAACGTAATTTCCATTATTGTTCCCTTAAACAGGTTTTTAGTTTGTTATTAAGTATCAGGAGACCGATGCTATCGGCTGGATCTCGATATCCCAAATATTGTCGCCGAAACTGTTGAGCCACTTTTTCAGGTAGAGCGAATCAATCACACTCGCGCTGATATGCAGCGAATCATCACGCTCTACGACTTGCTGGTCCGGTGACAGTGGTGTTTCGCGCAGAAAGTAACCATCAGACTTGGTGATGCAGAACTGTAGTCGGCACTGTTGACCTTCGCCAAAACCAAACCTTCCGTCCGCATCGTATTTTGCCAGGTCAAAATCCTCCGGCCGGTTAAAGGTGAAGGTGGACAAGTGCGCGCTGGTCACCCGGTGGATGGCTAAAGTTCGCTCATTCGTGTAACCTTCAAAACGACAGACTAGGTAAAGTCGGTTGCCCTGCTGCGCGATGCCAAGTGGCATGACGGTCGCTTTTTTCGGTTCGTCTTTGCTGTTGGTGTATTCCAGACTCAGCCACCGGTCTTCGTACAGACCCTGGCTGATGCTCCTAAGTACTTCCTCGTCCAGATGTGGGGCGAGCAGAGGCTGGGTTTCACTCACAACTCTGACCTTTTTCAGCCAGTTTCGCTCTTTTTTGTTAGGTGAAGTCAGATTAAGCTGGTAGTCCGCCTCATGAAAGAACCCGTCCATGGCAGCCAACACCCTGCTAGGCAAAAGGCCCGTCAGGTATTCCCGCGCTAGGTGAAACAGCAGGGATTCCTGTGCTGACAGGGTCGGTAGACTGAGTACTGCGTTGGTTTGGGTCAGCTTATAGCCATAAGGTTTGCTCTTGTCATTACGGTCAAGGTTAAACTGCTCTGATAAGGTTTCCATGATCCTCTGTAAGGTTCGAATATCACGCTCAATGCCCACCTCAGCCAACTGACTCTTTAGCTCTTTAACCGTTATGTACCTAGACTTTGGAATGCGCTTAAGGATTTCAAGGGCTAGATTCAGAGATTCATTCAGAGATGACTTTTTTTTCATTTTAAGCTCATTTGGATATTGCATCTCGTGCGTCGGATGGCAAAAACTATCACAAAGCCGCTATGCATTGCGTGATTTAAGCCAGATTTATATCAGGATTTTTTGATAGAAAACATAATCATATCGTTTATGAAAATTTTACCGCTAGCTACGTCAGAATATGTCGGATACCAAAAAGAAGTCATCATCATCCAATTTCAGAATACATGGCCAACTGAAAATTAATGACTTCGATAAACATAATGCCGCATTAAAGTGTAACGTACGTTTGCCATACTTTAAGCGAAGTGAGGCCTGCAAGCGTACACGTAAGGAATTACTCTTCAATGCATATTATGCCTTTTGCTCACTGTAGACATTGGGTTGCCAAATCTGCATCAATACTTCAGGATTTTCTATAGGTCTGAAACCATATTGTGCATACAATCCATGCGCATCTCTCGTGGCTAACACCATTCGACGCAAACCCTGCACATCTGGGTGCGTTACTACCGATGCTATTAAGCTCTTACTCAAACCCTTACCACGACTATCTTCAACAATGAACACATCTGCCAAGTAGGCAAATGTGGCTTTATCTGTGATGAGGCGTGCAAAACCAACTTGCTTGCCAGTTCTTTCTAAAACACCAAAGCAGAGCGAGTTATCCAACGCCTTCTGCAAAGTATCTTTGGGGATATCTTTAGCCCAATAACTTTGAGAGATAAATCGGTAAATAACCTCAAAATCAAAATCATCTTGATTTGTACTGATTCTATATTCTTCCACTGAATTTCACTCCTTTGACATAATTAAGTGGGTGAAACGTCTGCACTGCTCTCTTCAAGTCTATCGACGCTTCTTCTACTACTAAGATTTACACCTTCTACTGCTCAACTTTAAACTTCGCCATCAACGCGCTCAATTGCTGATTCACTTCTACTAGTCTGAGTGTTTCCTCTTCAATTTCAACACCTGATGATTTAAGTGCATTTACAATATCGTTAATTTTGGTGATGTTACGACCAATTTCTTGTGTAACGCTACTCTGCTCTTCAGCCGATGTTGCTATTTGCATGCTGGCGTCATTAATGTGTGTTACCAACTCTGCAACATGGGAAACATTCGCTTCCAAGGCATGAGCACTAGAATCCGCCTTTTGGCAACACACTTTGGTACTTTCCATTGAAGCAACCATCAGATGACTGCTGTTTAACAGCTCATTTAACGCTTGCTCAATTTCCTCTGTGCTGGATTTTGTTCGTCCCGCGAGATTTCTAACTTCATCCGCCACCACCGCAAATCCCCGTCCTTGCTCACCCGCCCTAGCAGCTTCGATGGCCGCATTCAAGGCAAGCAGATTAGTCTGCTCAGCAATATCACTGATGACCGTTAAAATAGAGTGGATACCTTGTGATTTACCGTTCATCTCTTCCACACGCTCGACGGCCACATCAACCTCTCTACGCAATGAACTCATGTTGTTTTTTGACTGTCTAATACTTTGAGAGGCATCACGCCCCAACTCTTCTGCTTTCTGTGTCAGTTGCGCGGTTGTCGCAGCACTCTGAGCAACCGCTTCCGCAGTGGAGTTCATCTCTTCAATTGCAGCGGCAATTTGCTCTGTTTCGGAAGCGTGCTCTGTGAGGCGCAGAGCGCTCTGTTGGGACTGAGTGGCAAGCGTGTCAATGCGGCTTTCAAGCGCCTTAGACAAGGTTTTTACCTCTAAGAACATCGTTTGTAGCTGTGCGATAAACCCATTGATACCAGTAGCTATCCGTCCAAGATCATCGTTTGACGTTACTGGGATCCGATTGGTTAAATCACCATTCCCCATAGCGAGGCTTTCAATGACATCCCTAAGGGCTAGGACAGGTTGGTATAAGCGATGGAAGAGCAATGACAAAACAACGAGTGCAGACAGGACACTAATCGCGACACTGAGAGTAAGGTCGGATTCCAATTCTCCTAACTCTTGGAATGCAATTGCTTCATCAACTCCTACACCTAGGTACCATGTTTTATCCGCCACTTGGAATCTGTGAGAAAAGAACAGCTTTTTTTTACCATCCAATTCGTAAGACTGAACACCGGAAGGCATTCTTACAGCATTCAGCGCAGTATCCCTGAATCCATTAAGATCCCTTGCCTTTTCGCCATTTTTAATGACGGGTGAAGATGAAGCAAGTATCGTCGTATCACTATCCATCATAACAGCAACTGCGCCAGGTATTTCGCTCACGCGATTGACAATCTGGTTGAGAAAATCCAGAGTCAAGTCAGAAGAAATTGTGCCGTCGTATGTTTTTTCAACAAAACTAATCCAAATCACACCATCAGAAGCAACATACGGTTCTGTTACAGAAACCTGTGATTTCCTTTGAGCCAGTTGGTACCACTCACGTGTCGTAACATCGCCATTATATTTGTGGTTTGGCCATGTGTTGGCTGTTTGATTCCAGTATGCATTACCGTTGTCAAGTGATATCACGACACTGTCTATGTCCATGGCACTAGCAAGCAACTTAGTCTGTTCAATATAGTTTTCAGGAAAGGGCCGAGCCTTATAATGTTTCGCCACTTTACTGATACTGCGTGTCTTCTGTCCAAAATAGTTCTCTGCTGTAATCGCTTGTTGTCGTGTATAGTCTGTAAAATAACGCTCCACATTTTCTACGACGATTTCGCGAGTTTCACTATAGCCAATCCAAGCGCTTACAATAAGGGCTGTTGTTAGCAAACAAGCCATGGCGCCCAGCAGTATTCCTTTAAACCCGAAAAATCCTTTTTTCATAATTCGTTCGTCCTATTAGTACCGAATAAAAAACGCTTAATAAGTGTTCCTCTCATTGTGCTATACCGTGTTGAAAGCACATTGATTCAGAGGCTGTATGTATGTGTCTTACTAACCTCATAATATTGACTTAATCGCGAAGTGTAGTATTTTCCTCGTGAGCAATAATTAAGGGTCGTGTTTATACAATTCGCAGTTTCACACCATTACTTAACGTGACCGAACAGTCGCCCAGCTCATAAAGCTCTTTCAACTCCATCAAAGTAGAGTCAGCCTTTTCACTCACACTTCTACGCGCAGATCCCCGAGTAAAAGTACAACAAGCATCAAAAACAGCTCTTGACGCCTCCCTTGGTTGATATCCTCTTATATTCTTCTTACTAAATTGGGGGCGCTCACGCTCAATGAGCCCTAATAGCCATGATGAATAAAACTAAACTCCGCAATGACCATCTGTTGCTACCTGTTCGCTACTTATACACGCATAATAAACTTCGATACTCCGACAACGCTTCAGCAATCGAAGGATAGTCTGACATCAACTCTCCCAACTCATGCTCAATGGCACTTACCTCCGATTGAACGACATCAAGCACCGAGTGTAGTGGTACAGTAAATTTGGCCACCTAAATAGAGATGTTAAAATACATCTCAGAGACAAATAGGTGACTTTATGACAAATCGCACAAGACGAACTTTTAGTGCAGAGTTCAAACTTGAAGCAGCACAATTAGTAACAGAGCATGGCTATTCGGTTATCGAAGCCGCTAAAACAATGAATGTCAGTAAATCAGCAATGGATCGCTGGGTACGACAGCTTAAGCAAGAGCAACGAGGTATATCGCCGAAAGCCTCTCCGCTTACGCCAGAACAAATAGAAATTCGTGAACTCAAGAAGAGAATCGCTAACCTTGAGGAGCACAATGAAATTTTAAAAAAGGCTACTGCTCTCTTGATGTCGGACTCACTGAACAATTCTCGATGATCGAGAAACTCAGGAAGAGCTTTAGTGTAAAAACCTTATGCCATGTGTTCAGTGTTCATCGTAGTAGCTACAAGTATTGGCTGCGTATTTCGGTGATTGCGATCGCTCGTTTCGGTTTATTCCGATCACCTGATCCTGCCGTTTTTCTCTCTTCCTATTTTTACTCTAAGTGATCGGATTGCGCCAGTTTTCTCATTGACTCACCGCCCAGTTTCTATTCGATGACTATTGTGTACCAGCCTATCCATGAGAGCGTCTGCGACGGTGGCGTTGCCGATCATGTTGTACCACTCCTTTACAGGTAACTGACTGATGACGATTGTGCTGCTGTTTTGGTAGCGGTCTTCAAGCACTTCTAACAAGTGACCCGCATGCTCTTGAGTCAGTTTTTCCATTCCCCAGTCGTCGAGGATAAGCAGCGCTTTTTTAGCTAGGGATTGAAGTTGCTTTTGATAGCTACCATCCAGACGACCTGCGGTCAGGTCATCGAGCAAGCGAGTTAATCGGTAGTATCTGACGGTTTGCTGTTGGTCGCAGGCGCTACTTGCCAGAGCGCAGCCAAGATAGGTTTTGCCTGCACCTGTTGGGCCTGTGATCAAAATGTTCTGGTGCTTGTGCAGATAACTCCCCGTCAGAAGTTCACTCATCTGTTTGCGGTTGAGGTTTCGCCCCTCCTTGTAGATGAGTTGGCTCGGCTGAGCATCCACTCTCAGCTTGGCTTGTTGTTTTAAGCGTTGGATTTTGCTCTGATTACGATTCAAGATTTCACTTTCCAGAAGCAGGCTTAACCTTTCCTCGAAGTCCAGCTCTGCGTAGGTGGTCAGTTGCTCTTGTTGCTGCTCTAACGCTTTCGCCGCATGACTTAAGCGCAGGGTTTTGAGTTGGTCATTGAGTGTGTTCATATCCTTTCTCCTAGTGATAACAGTTCGGGCCACGAACATTGCTGTGAACAAGGTTCGGTGTATTCGCTTTATCTTTACTCAGTTGCCCCTCGCGATTGTTTTTCAGCAGATTATTGATGAAGGTGTAGTTCGGTTTTGTCAGCATCAGCGCATCTTTACAGGCTTGCTCTAGGCGTGATTCACCATGGGCTTTACTCAGGTTGAGTAACCCAAGACAGGAACGATAGGCCTGCTCTGGATGAGGTTTGGCGTTCAGCATCTTATTGACGACTTCTCGGGTGGCAGGGCCGATATTGGCTCCCCAGTTGAGCAAGCGTCCAGGCGACCACTTCTGATGTTGATGATGACTCGGCATGTGCTCTGGTTGGGTGCTGTTTCCGCGCTCTCTTTGACTGCGTGGATGCTGGGCGACCAAGTTACCTTGATGGTAGATCTGCACCAGACGGTTGGAGGCTTCCAGCTCGACGTGGTGGCCAACCAGTTGATGGGGAACCGAGTAGTAGTGACGGCGATATTCGACGTGATAGTCAGGCCCAACCTTGGCTTGTCTCGTTTCGGTATAGAGGTATCGCTGCTTGGGTAGCGGCTTTAATGCAGGTTTATCGAGTTTGTCGAACAAGGCTTTGCGACTCGCGCCATACTGTTTCATCTCACGTTGGTTTAACTCATCCATCAGCGCTCGGATAGCGAGATTCAGCTCTTTGAAGGTATAGAAGGTTTGGTGGCGAAGCCGCATCATGATCCAGCGTTCGACGAGGAGCACCGCATTCTCCGCCTTGGCTTTGTCTTTCGGTTTGTAAGGGCGAGCAGGCATCACGGCGGTTTGATAGTGATTGGCCAGTTTCTGATAGCTGTCGTTCAGTCTTGGCTCATAGCGATTCGCTTTACTGACCGCGCTACGCAGATTGTCGGGAACCAAGAGATGGGGGACGCCACCGAAGTGCTCGAACGCATTGGCATGCGCCTCTAGCCAGTAAGACTTTCCTTGGCTGGGGAAGGCTTCCACATAGGTGTAGTTGGACGCACCTAAGGTCGCCACGAACACTTCGGCTTCGCGCACTTCGCCTGTGTCAGGGTTCACCACCTGAAGCCGAGGGCCACAGTAATCGATAAACAGCTTATCACCCGCCACATGAAGCTGGCGCATGCTGCGCTTTTGGGTTTTGAGCCAGCGAGTGAAGTGCTCGCAGAACTGAGTGTAAGCGTAAGCTTTCTCTTGATATTGCTCATGATATTCCTGCCAGAGCAACATCTTCGTCATGCCTTTACGTCTGAGTTCGACTGCGTATTGCGTGAAGTCTGGCATGACTTTATCGCGACTGGCTTTCTTACCGTGATACAGCGCTTGCGTGAGATCAGCATCGCTGCAACTTTCAGGCAGAGGCCAACCAAGTTGGCTTTGTTTAAAGCGAGTAAGGAGTTCCGATATGGTGGACGGGCCGAGTTTCAGGCAAGAAGCGATGCTGCGATTTGAGAGACCGCAGTCGTACTTAAGGCGTAATACCTCTTTGATTTTGTTCATTGGAGTTCTCTTTTTGGCCATGGTCGCTTCCTTACGTTCTTGTTTAAGAAGTAAAGAATAGCGAGCTATTGATTTAAAAGAGAAAAAGGTAGGATTTCGGGCATTCCGATCGGGGTTTTCGCTATTCCGATCACCGATTTCGGAGTGAGGCTAAAAGTGATCGGATAATCGCGGAATCAGTGATCGGTTTAAACCGAAATGGGTGATCGGATAATCCCGAAATGACTGATCGGAATGCTCCGAAATATGCAATTGGCGTAACAGAGGCAAACAACTCTCGCCAGAGCAGGTGAAATTGCACTCTATTGTGAGTGACATGCATGAAGCTAGCCACGGCTCAGCAGGTGCACGTACGATTGCTGATATGGTAACCAATATTGAGGGCATACCGCTTAGCCGTTATCGAGCAAGTAAGCTAATGAAATTACTAGGCTTAGTAAGCTGCCAGTCACCTAAACATAAATACAGAAAGGCCGAACAAGAGCATCTTGAGATCCCCAATCTTTTAGGGCGGCAATTTGCTGTGACTCAACCGAATCAGGTTTGGGTTGGTGATGTCACCTATGTATGGGTTGGTCATCGTTGGATGTATTTGGCTGTTGTCATGGATCTGTTTGCACGAAAACCTATTGGTTGGGCAATGTCACTATCACCAGACAGCAAGCTCACTGGAAAAGCATTGATGATGGCCTTTGAATCTAGGGGCAGGCCCAAAGGGGTCATGTTCCACAGTGATCAGGGTAGCCATTATACGAGTCGCTATTATCGTCAGTTACTATGGCGTTGTCAGATTACACAAAGCTTATCAAGACGAGGCAATTGTTGGGATAATGCGCCGATGGAGCGCTTCTTTAGAAGCCTGAAAAGCGAATGGGTTCCCAAAGCGGGTTATCGTAGTTTTGCAGAGGCTCAACAAGAGATCATTCGATACATTATTGGATATTACAGCCAACTTAGGCCACATCAGTATAACGGTGGGTTAACGCCCAATGAATCGGAACGCTTGTATTGGGAAAACTCTAAAACTGTGGCCAATTTTAGTTGACCACTACAGATGAGAACTCGTCAGTGGAAAGGGTTGAACCTACACGGATGTTTTCTGGGTTGTTACCTTTGATCATCATGTCTGACTTACAGATGGCGTAAGTCTCATCGTTTATCTCTTTACCGTAAAGGTAGATATCACGGTTTGATGCTGGGTACTTCTCTTCAACAAAGTTCTGTGTTTCTGTCAGCATGCCGCCACTACCACATGCAGGGTCATACACTGTGATTGAAAGGGGCAAGTTATCTTTGATTGGATCGAAGACAAGGTGCGTCATCAGCTCGATAACTTCACGCGGAGTAAAGTGCTCACCTGCCTCTTCGTTGTTATCTTCGTTGAATTTGCGAATCAGCTCTTCAAACACATAACCCATACCAAGGTTGCTGAGTGCCGGTAGTTTGTTGCCCTCAGGATCTTCTTTCACCTTTGGCGTTAAGTTGATATATGGCGAGACAAATTTCTCAACCACATCTAGCAGAACGTCTTTTCCCGCCATGTGGCGGATTTGAGCTTTCAGGTTAAAGCACTCAACAATCTCTTTTACGTTGTCGCTAAAACCGTTGAGGTAATCTTCGAAGTTAGCCAGCAGAATCTGTTGGTTGTTGGTCGCTGTACTGAATAGCGTTTGTAGCGTCCACTTAGATGTGTTGTAGAACACATAACCTGATGCAGCGCACAATGGTGCGTCATCAAGCTCGGTTTCATTCATCTCTTCTTTTTGGAATTTAACTTCTTCCAGTACCGCTTCCTTTGAAGGCTCTAAAAGCGTATCCAGACGGCGTAGCACCACCATAGGCAAAATAACGTCGCGGTATTTACCACGAACATAGACATCACGAAGGCAGTCGTCGGCAATCGACCAGATAAATGAAACGAGTTTGTTATGTGCTGAGTGGTCCATAATATTCTTCTTAAAACGATAGTTGCTTGAAATTCAAACAATAATAATAGGGATAATTGGGCAGGATTTTACTGGCTTTTGACGCTAGTAGCGAATAAAACATTGGTTTCTGCTCGCTACTAGCTCCTTGGTTTGGTCTGCTATCAAGATTTAAAATGCTGCATCTCAATATACTCGCGCAGATGCTTAAATGGATAAGGTGTTACGGTTGGTAGACGATGCCTTAAGTGATAAACATCAAACAAGTTTTCTACCTCTTCTGGTAGTGCATCAAACGAATGCTTTATCAAGTATAAATGGCTAAAAGTTTCTATTTTGCTCTGTGGGCTGCCTTTGCCACCAGCAAAGTACATCCCCAGCTCTCGGTTATAGAAGAAACCTAAAGATGCATTAAAGAATCCCTCACTTTGCCCTCTCATCGATGTTTTTAAAAAGAATCCTTGTTCGCGCAGCCAATCATAGAATTGTTTTTCATCATTGCTTTTGTATGCGATTGTCGAAAACTCATCAAACGGTAGAGGGGCCGTATCATCCCACTCTGACAATATCACTCTCAGTTTGGTTACAACTTTACTCTCGGGGTTTTCTTCAATGAACTGAGTCAACAATGCAATAGGAACATCTTGTGAACGGCCTTCTTTAAGTTCACGCAATCGCTCTGCAACCGCTTCAAATTCCGGCAGCATTTGAATGCTAGTATCAATGAAAATGGCATAGTTCCCCGTCTTCGGCCAATAAATAAAAGGGGAACGTTGGAATCCTTGAAATACTTGCCATTTATCATTACCTAAATCGAGTTCAATATCTTCAAGCTCCTCTTGAGTCGCTTGTGTATATTGCCATCCATCAGCCACTAACTTAGACGCATACACTGGCCACGGCCCGTCTCGAACCTCTGAAAATTCGCCTTGCGGCCGATGAGGCATGTAATATACACATCCTTCAGGGCTGCTTGGGTATTCAATCAAATGCTTTCTTGTATGGACTTCTAACTTGATAAGCAGTTCTTTTAACAATACTTCCATCACATGCCGATTTGGTTGTCCTCTGCGATCCCATAATCGTTCTGGATAACACGCTTGGAATACCGTGTCTTGGTATTTTTTGCGATAAACCTGATACGGGTCTTCTGCTGCTGACTTATAGGCCTCTTTATAACCAACAATTAGGATATTCAATGCACCACGAATCGGAACGTCAGCTATTTCTGCATTTATATCTAGATGCTCGATACCATGAAGCAAGATTAATGCAGCGTCAGTATCTTTGCTTTCGGTTAAATCACAGATCACCAAACGATGCTCTTTTAACGCATCAAACAGCCCGACATAGTGATTTTTGACAATCGTATCTGAAACAAATCTATGCTTTTCTCCGGGAATCCGCTGCAACTTCACCGAAACTGAATCGCCATAAGCTTGCTTAAGATCTTGCATGAACTGTTCAAGAATACCGACCTTAGATAGTTGAAAACCGCTATAAGATTCTTTGGTTATATCAATAGCCTGGATTCGATTCTTCGCATTAGAGTAAAGCGGCTTCTTGATGTAGTCTCCCTTTATGGATTTGCTTACCAACATCCCCACATCATCAAGTTGATAACGTGCAGCAAACTTTGCCTTTTTCTGTATCTCTCCGTTCTCTAACGTAAACCAAGACAAAGGGGAAAACGTTTTGGCATTCATTGACAGTGTTTGTTTGAATCCAAGCGCTGCACATGGCGCTAAATCGATTTCCACGGTGGTTAATTCATAGCCAGAGTGACCTTTCGGTAACTTTTTGCTTTTCACCAGATAATATAAACCTTCACTTTCAAAGCGCTTTATTTCTGGCGTAGTTCCACTCAATACTTTTGGTATCGCTTTAATCAGTAAACGAGCCAATTGCCATGTAGGTAGCTCGGCAGCGCTAACTGGTTTGATGGCCAAAGATGTGTCTTTGAGGTCTAACTTGGTGTCCTTTGGTAACATCACCCAATAACACGCTTCCTTATTGGTACCTTTCACTAAGCAATAAACACTTCCGGATTTATAGATTTCAGACGCTAATGTAACTAAACGCTTAGGTCGTTCTGAGTAGTCTATGCCTTTATAGCTGACACAATAAATCGCGAAGCTTCTATCAACCCAATCAGTATCAATTGATATTTGTTCCACTAAGGTTGATAAAGGACCGTGTGAGGAAGGTTCTAGCTGTTGTGTAACCATTTTATCAACTCCTGTACTGCGGTTAGGTTGGTATCGGCATTGCTATCATCAATTAGTGACGGAATTTCAATAACTTTAGCTAACTGTGGTGAGGTTTCTACGAAGCACGAGTCCAAGTATCTAATCGGTTTTGAAGCATTCCCCAACGCGTTCACATAAATAAACTTCGAAGGTCCAAACTCTTCTTCTACCAATGAAATTTTCGAACTGTAGCCTGCGCTGCTTTCATTACCTTCATGCTTCCAGTATTTGCTGTCTAGCCAGATCGGTTGCTCAATCCCTGCAAATATGACTCTATTGTCAAATAGCTCGTAAATAGAGTTTGGAACTTCTTCAAAGGTAAAATCGAATGCTGTTAGCACCGCCTCTACCGCTTGTTCCCCCAACGCTCCCTTATAAATGTTGGTAAACATAATTGGCGTCATCACATACACTTCTTTTTGCCACGAAACAGGCAAAGCCTTTGCGTTCAAACCACGGCCTCACATATTGGTTCTGTACTAATGTAGCCAGGCTGCACGCTTCCTCAGAAACCGTAGCGCCAGTAGGCACTCTATCAAAGAACTCGAAGGCATTCGGATCACCATCTAAATTACCTTGATAGCGGTAATACCCTTTGGTCATCGACTGTAAGTACAATCGATTGAATCGCTCTGGTTGATAGGCTACCGTCGGATAGCGAAGCAACTGAGTTCTAATGTCTTGCCATTCTTGAATATCACTATCGGATGCTGGTTTATTATGTAGACGGCGAACTAGGGCTTTGATTGACTGCATACCATCTTTATTATTTCTTTGAGCAAGATTGAATAAGCGTCGAACAGATCGGTCCTCAACTAGAGACTGATTAGCTAATTTTGCTTTATTAACCAAAGCAATATATTCGTGCGAAAACAAACTTGGGTCTCGACTCTCTTCTGCCAGAATTTCTTTCAAACCAGAATCAGCAAACAAGAGAATTTGTTTTCGTTTCAGAGACGTTCTCCCGGATCTTCCTACCGCTTGCTCAATGTATTTCCTTACCGCGCTTTGGTAGTCACTTGTTTGGTAATATTGCTGTAAAGAGCGCTCTCTGCTCATGCCCATAAGTTGCTGTCGACACCAGCTTTCAGCGCTTTTCGGTGACAACTCGCCGTTCTCTTGCAAAGATAAGATTTGGTGGAATTGACAAAGCTGGTTGGCAGTATGGGAGTAATCATCTGACAAGAGTAGCTGAGTAGGTTTTTCAAGATAAATACTGTCTATATCACTACGCTTCTGCTTGCTATAAGTGGCATCTGCAACGGATATTAGACTTTCTCCTTCCAACGCTAAATTAACTGCGTAATCAGGGTTTTTACCTGCTCCCATTGAAGAATATGTACTAAATACAACGACTTTCCCTGGCTCAGTGTTTAGGTGATTGGAAATTTCATCGTAGCCAACCAACCTCATCCAATCAGCATTCACACCCAAAAATGTCCTGGTTTGGACATTAAATTCTTTGGCCCATTTATCACAGCAGAACTGAATGAAATCGTTAATGTTCTGACGTGTTGTATCTAGGGTGCGGTTTAACAACGACAGCATATAACGATTATCAGGGGCTGAGATAAACGCTTTAATGCTAGCTAAGAGCTTAGACAACCAACTACGAACAAATGCCTGCTCTGATTCCGCAATACCGAGATAGTGATTTAGGATAAAGTGACTTGACCGAGCTTCCGGCTTATATTCTTCCAACAAAGCATCAAGAAATGCATCTCGGCTATTGAGATATTTGACCGTTAAAACCACGCCGTTATCTTTATAGTTGCGTCTACTATGGTAATAATCATTTACTCGCTGTTTTTGCTCTCTCGACAAAGATAGAAGCTTTTTACCCAAACGCTCATTCAAGTATTTAAAATCAAAGTTATGTATTACGGTGTCGGCTCTCGCCGTTGCACTTATCCCGAGGATGACGGCACCTGCATCAACCATATCCGCTAAGACACCCGATGGTGAAGTGTTTAGGAATGACGCTTTACAATTTACGGTATCGCGAGTCCCCTGATTATGAGCCACCTCTACAAGTTTTAGTCCGGTATGATGGTAACTCTTGCTAGAACTTAACTTGTTCGCTTTACCACCTGCAGATTGCCGTAACCCCCGCGTATCGAAAGACTCGTAAACTGCAGACTCAAATTCTTGTAAGTTGAAGTGAGTAAGCAGGGATTGAACAGCTTCTTGAAACGTTCCTTCTAGACTTCTATTTTCGCGTACTTCGATTTCTAGGCCACGAACGTTTCTCCCAGTACTGAAACACGGCTTTACGCATTGTGCCAAGAAACCACTGATATATAACATCGGCTTCATTGACAAAGCGGGTTAAAAGGCCGTTTTTTTCAATGAGAGAGCCTTCTACTTTCTCATCGCTGAATATGAGATTTTTCTGTCTCAATAAATCTGATTTTAATGACAGCTTATGAGTGGCACTACTTACATGCGTGAAGCTTCTATCCGAAAACAACCTAACAGGCCGCTCATTCAAGTTAGCTCCTTCCGTATTAAACGCGAACGCTAGATTCCACTTGGTGCCAAACTCTTCAAGTCGCTCACGGAGTGGTTCAAATAAGTTTTCAATTTTGTCGTAGCGAGGCGAGCTCTCAAGTTGATGATCTCTAAAGTTTGCTCTTAATGTTCTGATCGCCCAAATTAAGTCCTGAGCTTGTTGCTTACACAACTCAGAAAGGATGACCTGATTCTGCTTGTCAATTTCATCAATGATAAGTACAGCACCACTTAGATCGCGCAATGGGCTATAACGCGAACGAGTATTGTGGAAGCCTTTTAGAAACTTGCTAGTCGTTAAGAAAACAACATGAGCACTTCCATTACGAATTTTTTCACCCGGTAATAGTGTTTCAACGGATGTTAGCAACGAACCGCTCAACAATACTCTATCGGTCCCTTTTTGTTTCTTTTGCAAGCGGTCGACTAAATTACGGTAAAAGTAACCAGCTTGCCTATTTAAAGAGACTTTAACTTCAGGATTACTCGCATGGCGTCTTAGACCTGATATGGCACTCCACTCTGCTTGAACATCACGCTCAGCGTCCAAGTTCAATCCGGTTAACACTTCATTCAATACCGTATCAGAACATTGCAATAGCTGCTCTGACTGGTTGGGCAGGTGTACTATTTGCGCTTTAAGGTACTCTTGTTGTTCTAAAGTGAAGCGAGGCTCACCCTTGACTGTCTGCTTTTCAATTAACTTCAACAAGTCTGCTTTCGCGCTTACCACGTTATCTACTGAATCAGTAACGTAATACAGTAAGCGTTTGGATTTGTTGCTGGTATTTTCTTCTTTCAGCTCGCTTCGTATTTGCTCTAACATCTGCTGGAGTAAGAAATTTAGTGCCGTGTAAGTTTTACCGATTCCTGTCTGAAACGGTAATGGGAGCAAAGCACCAGATTTAACGCCATTTACTTCAATGTGACTTTTGAGCGACTCTGTAATTACCAGCTCAAGGGGCGAAGGATCGGGAACAAGCTGAAAATCAAAATGAGTAAACTCTTCTATCGACACGTTCATACACTATTACACCCGCAGATCTTGATGTTTTATTAACCAGATCATAGTATGACGTCATTAGCGACAGGTAAATACTGAATACATAAACATGTCGAGTAACTAGGCAGGAATCTTAGAATGAGTGCGTGGCCAATCCGTTGGGATCTACTGTTTCGATACAGAATGATTGAGATTATTGCTTTGTGGGAAGGAAGATTAAATACCAACCACTTAATACAGAGCTTTGGCATTGGTCGGCAGCAAGCCTCCAAAGACATCAATACTTACTTAGTTGATGTCGCACCTGGCAACCTCATTTACGATAAACGGCTTAAAGGCTACAAGCCGAGCGATAGCTTTGTTCCCAAGTTAACAAGCGGTCATGCGGATGAGTATCTGCACATTCTTTCTCGTAGTGAAGATATGGCCGTAACATTTGCTGATCTCAATATGGGCTTTGAAAATACAACCATGGTGCGCCCAGTCACACGCAGCATATCACCAGAAATTTTGCGTCCGTTAGTTCAAGCCATCAGAGAGAAAAAACGTGTCGATATTTGCTACACATCGTTAAAAGATGGTGAGTGCTCTGGGCGCATAATTTCCCCTCATACCTTAGTTTGTACCCCACTACGCTGGCATGTTCGCGCTTATTGTGAACATGCTGGTGGCTTCCGCGACTTTGTGTTAAGCCGTATTCATGGGATACCGGATATTAACGAGCAAGCCACTTACGACAAACACGCTGACGAGCTTTGGATCACTAAAGTGAATGTTGATATTGTGCCTGACCCGCGTTTGAACGAGAAACAGAAAAAGGTAATTGAAAAAGACTATGCCATGAGTGACGGCGTTTCTTAGCATCGCTACAAATGCATCATTAATACGATATGTGCTAGATGCTTATAGCATCGATATACACACGCAGAAGTCTAATCCTCAAGGCCAGCAAATTGTATTAGGTAATTTATCTGAGCTAACAAATTACCTATGATACAGAAAATTGATCTGTATTCAGATAACAAATAGAGCGAACTTATTGACACAACACGTGATTCAGGTCTCATTTTAAAGTTATTTTTCACAGTTCCCCTCAATGTTCCCCCCTCGGAGGGAATACTAAAAAAATTCCATACAAAACAAAACTTTAGAGAAAAACTGCAAATCCCTCTTGAAGCGTTTGTTAGGTGCGAGACTATAAACTCAAAAGCTCGCCAAAATTGACGAGCCTCTGTGTTAGATCCTGCTTTTCAGTTCAGTATAAATATTCTCCAGAATATGAAATTCATCTTCCGTCCAACAATGAGCTATTGATACCCAGTAATCACCCGTTTCATCTGTACCTTTAAACTCCACTTTCAACTCATACTTTCTCATTGAAACTAAAGCCAAAATCAGAGCAATAATGAGCGCAAAAAAACCAAACTCAGGTACAAAAGCCCAAGTCGCAGCTGACAGTAAAATGGCGTATGTTGTCACTTTAACCACGTTATCTTTGAAGCCAAGACGCTTCAGTTCAATACTCTTGATTTTACTTAAGTGATAACTCTCTTTTTTCACTTTCAGCTCAGATGCTGTTACTTGAAAATCATTAGCCGTGTAGGGTTTACGAAACCGAATAGCATTTACTAGCAACTGTACTTTCTCGTTACTTTTTTTCACCTTTATTCTCCATGTTATCAAAGGTTAGCAAAAACTAATATAATCATGGTGTTAAAGGTTATTTTCAAAACGACTTATACATAATCAGAAAAAATGTATCAACAAAAATAAAGCCAAACCGTGAATAGCACACACCTAACGCCCTGTTAAGTAGTGAGGCATGCACTACAAAAGCTTCCGCAACACTACGTAATCACTAAAACCAACGCAAACCAAAAATGCCACGCATGCCGAATCTGCTTGAACAGTTTGTTAGCTTAAATTTCAGCACCTTAGATTTACTAAGCCCAAGATTAACCTGATTTGGAAAGCCGGCAAACTACCTGAGTTTTAAAACCCGAATTGACTCAAACTTTGTGACCTTTCATGCGATTTTGAAACCAGTTAATTTTGACAAATCACTTTCGGAAAACTCAAAGCGAGAACAAAACTTCCAAAGCGACTTTGCACCAAATTGACTAACCTCGCGCAATCCGGAAACTCAATTGAGGCAACAGCTCAAAACTCGCGTTGGCAAACAATGCCGATTTGCCGAAATAACCTGAACGAATTGCCAAGGAAAGAAAGAAAATACCACAACCAATTGATTTTCATTGTTTTAAGCTAACGCCGCGTTAAGGGGTGAATGCCGCATAAACCAACTTTCCGCAGACCATTTTCACCATAAAAATCACCGCATACCAAAAATGCCACGCGGCATGAATCCCTCTTAAACGCTTTGTTATGTGCACGACACCACTATCTACTTGACATCTATTGCTATGCCAGTGGAAGTTACCAAGCACCTTTTAACCAAATCAACTCGGCCTGATTTCGCATAAAAACTACCATCTGAGTTCGAATACTTACCCCATAGCTGATAGCTTCGAGCTTGCCCTCTAAGTATGTTAATTGTAATGTAATGAACATTATGCGTGCCACTAACCTTTACGTAAAACTTTTGGTCAGTTCCATATGGCAGCATTCCTTTCTCCTTAAATGAAGACAAACACTCTAGCCCCTGCCAACCTAACTTGCCTTTATAGTAAAGTTTATTATCACCATAAGTAACCTCGATAGAGGATGATGGGGTTATATCTCTAATAAAGTCGCCGTAATAGTCAGGGATATACGGTTGAGAAATTATTTTCAGGAGCAACAAACAACAAAAGATAGTTGCTATTAACTTTAAGAATTTTATTTTCTCTTTCACAACAAGACGCCAGCCTAAAAATTAAAAGATATCTACTTTCTATATTACGCATATCGATGTAGTTTGAACTTCAAGGGCACATAACGCTGCGTTAAGGGGTGAGTGCCGCATAAACCAACCTTCCGCAAGCCACTTTCACCACCCAAACCAACCGCATACCAAAAATGCCACGCGGCATGAATCCCTCTTAAACGCCTTGTTATGCTTAAACTTCAAGGGGTTACGCTTTGCCAGAACCAAGATTAACTCGACTTTGATTTACAAACAAAAACCAAAACGTAGAAAACAGAAATGACTCATAATTTTGAAAATCAGACTTTGAACTTTGGCAGTCAAAACTCAAAAACCTAAGATCAAATTTCTGATTGAGCCAACCGCCCTAACCTCGCGCTTGCCCGAAAATTGACTGAGGCAACTCTCAGAATTTTTAGCGCTAAAGAATAAGTGTCCAGAAAACAGCGCCCACTGAAGCCAACTTGCCGACAAACACAAAACTGAAAAGCCGAGGGAACAAAGGAAAACCATAAACCACTGATTTTACTTGATTAAGCATAACGCCCGCCTAAGGGGCTGGCAACGTATAACAACTAAACTCAATCACAACAACCATAACCACCGCGGCTCAATGGGACTGGAAACGCCGCGCGTTGACAGTCCCTCTTGAGGCGTTTGTTAGCTTCGTAGCCTATTGTTTCAAAATGGCTTTTTAACACATTTGCTTGAAAGTGATTTTACGCAAAAGCATCACGCAAACACATGTCCAACGCCAAAAGCTGTGAAATGGGCAGCCAAAACTTAAAACGATCTAGGCTAAGTTGGCCACGGTTAAGAGTCCGCGACAAAGAAAGCCAGATCACAGCGACAATGCAGCCTTTTGTGAAACTAAGCTGACCGTGTTGAACATCCGACAACATTGAAGCATCGAGGTTTGATGGTTTCAGCAACTTTGAAACTGCTGAACATTCCACACTTCCTACCAAGCCAGCATCAGAAAAACCCGAAAGCCAAGTTGTGGAATTTGAACGCTAAAAGCTGAATTTTCAGGACAATCAAACCCAGATTTTGATGATTTTCACTTCAAGAAGCTAACGCCGCGTTAAGGGGCGCAGGCACGCAATACTAAAGCTACCGCACAGTGCCGTAACCACCGAAACCCAACGCAAACCGAAAATGCCACGCGTGCCAAGTCCCTCTTTAACGCTTTGTTATGCCTCTTGCACTACCAGAAGACCAAGTTTCTGAGCCAATTCCCTTGCCGCGACTTTTGGTGAGACATTACTCGTATCTGCCGTTACATCATAAGTCATATGATTATGTACTAGTGGATACTCCCACTCGGCCAGACCAATTGCTCTATCACCACGAGTAATCTCGCGAGCCATACAAACCTCTAAGCTACATTGCACTTTCACACAGACAACTTTGAAATTTTCGAGAAGCTCAAAAAGCGCATCTATTTCGTCTTTGTTTACCCAGGCATTGTCGATAATAACTTTACATCCCGACTCTAAGATTGCTCTGACACAACGATGATAGCCATCGACTAACTGCGCATAATCGTAACCTGCTCGGTCAATAGGTTTACCAGCCATCATACATTTTAGGTCCGAAGGCGGTAATGCATAGAGAACGCTGTCTACACTAAAGTTCAAATACTGCGTTGCCAACAGTTCCTGCAACTCTTTTGCCAGACTCGTTTTTCCTGAGCTTCCGGTCCCATTAAGCAAGATTACATCTGGATACATAGTAATTCCTTTTACCATATTGAGGCATAACGCCCTGCTAAGGGGTGAGCAATGCACTGCCAAAGCGACCGCACACCAACTTAATCACAAAAAAGGACCGCATGCTAAAAATGCCACGCATTGCGAATCCCTCTTAAGCAGTTTGTTAGGCTAATGCGCTACCCAGCCAACTGACTTAAAAGTGTTTTCCACTTGTTTTCAAAAGGTAGTGCCTGTTTTAAGTTCAGATTTACAACCCCAGCTCTACTACCATAGTCTTCACCATGTTTCTCTTTGAACTTTCTATAGTATTCATTTTCTATAGGCTCTAATAAATCATGTAGCTCACTTTGCGTGAAAACAAAAAATCTGGGACAAGCGTTCAGATCTTCAGGCATATGAACAAAAACCCATGGTTTTTGACTTGGTGGTGGTAATTTTGATGAACCTACTACCCATTTGTTTTTGCTAGTTGTTTTTACTTCAATGATGACTGACTTTTCTGACTTGTCACTAAAAGCTATAACGTCTGCACTTTTATAGTTCCCGTATGTCACCGAGGCGCTAATCAACCTCCGATGCAATTCAGAAGCAACCGCATACTCACCAGACATTCCTTTGTGATACTTCTCTTTTTGAGATGCCATGTTCTACTCCTTTTAGCCTAACGCCCTGTTAAGTAGTGAGGCATGCACTCCAAAAGCTTCCGCAACACTACGTAATCACTAAAACCAACGCAAACCAAAAATGCCACGCATGCCGAATCTGCTTGAACAGTTTGTTAGCTTAAATTTCAGCACCTTAGATTTACTAAGCCCAAGATTAACCTGATTTGGAAAGCCGGCAAACTGCCTGAGTTTTAAAACCCGAATTGACTCAAACTTTGTGACCTTTCATGCGATTTTGAAACCAGTTAATTTTGACAAATCACTTTCGGAAAACTCAAAGCGAGAACAAAACTTCCAAAGCGACTTTGCACCAAATTGACTAACCTCGCGCAATCCGGAAACTCAATTGAGGCAACAGCTCAAAACTCGCGTTGGCAAACAATACCGATTTGCCGAGAAACCTGACCGAATTGCCAAAGGAAGAAAGATAAGACTACAACCAATTGATTTTATTTGTTTTAAGCTAACGCCGCATTAAGGTGTGAGCAGCGCTTGGCTATACTTGAGCGAAGCGAAACTGCCAAGCGTTGCGAATCACTCTTAAATGCTTTGTTATGTACGCGCTTCAATGTATTGGCTCAATATTTCAATTTGCTGGTCGTGTAAAGTTAGCAAAGGACTGATTAACATAGCCTCTTTACCGCCTCTTTTAAGTGACAATAGAACTACTTTTGGATCACTATATAAATTAAGGAAAGGAAGACCGACAGCTTCGAAGTAGAGCTTCAATCTACGTGCAGAACCTACAGCATCGTCATACGAAGCCACAGGAAAGCGTCGTTGACCAACACCCTCTATGTTTCCAAGCTCAGCACCAACAATTATCAACTTCTTCCTTTTATCCAAAAATTCAACTGCAACATCAGCTGTTGCATCAAAATCTGACACATGATTAATACAACTGATATGCAAATACCAATTGCAATTACCAGACTTTAACTTAAAAGTGCGCTGTGATTTAACGTACTTCCACTCAGGAAGAAGAGAACACAGCTCAGTCAGAAATACTTCCTGTAGTTCAGAAACTTTCATATTCCCTCAAGTACATAACGCTGCGTTAAGGGGTGAGTGCCGCCTAAACCAAGTTTCCGCACACCACTTTCACCACCAAAACTGACTGCAAACCAAAAATGCCACGCGGCATGAATCCCGCTTAAACGCCTTGTTATGCTTAAGCTTCAATGGCTTACGCTTTACCTAAACCAAGATTAACTCAGCTTTGAGCCACGAACAAAACCCAAAAACCAAAAAAACTGAAATGACTCATAATTTTGAAAATCAGACTTTGAACTTTGGCAGCTAAAACGAAAAAACCTAAGACCAAATTTCCGATTGAGCCACCCGTCATAACATCGTGCTTGCCCGAAAATTGAATGAGGCAATTCGCTGAATTTCCAGCGCCAAAGAATAATTGTCCGGAAAACCGCGCCCACTGAAGCCAACTTGCCGAGAAACACAAAACTCACAAGCCAAGGGAACAAAGAACAATCATAAACCACTGATTTTTGGTGATTAAGCATAACGCCCTGTTAAGTAGTGAGGCATGCACTACAAAAGCTTCTGCAACACTACGTAATCGCTAAAACCGCTGCAAACCAAAAATGCCACGCATGCCGAATCTGCTTGAACAGTTTGTTAGCTTAAATTTCAGCACCTTAGATTTACTAAGCCCGAGATTAACCTGATTTGGAAAACCAACAAACCACTTGAGTTTTGAAACCCGAATTGGCTCAAACTTTGTGACCTTTCATGCGATTTGAAAAACCGAAATTTTTGATAAATCACTTTCGAAAAACTCATAGCGAAAGCAAAACTTTAAAAGCGACTTTGCGCCAAACTTACTCACCTCGAGCAATCCAAAAATCCAATTGAGGCAACGGCTCAAACTTACGTTGGAAAACAATGCTGATTTGCCGAGAAACCAGAAACGAATGGCCAAAGGAAGAAAGAACAGACCACAACCAATTGATTTTATTTGTTTTAAGCTAACGCCCGCTTAAGTGGTGAGCAACGCAATGCGATGCTTCCGCACACCACCTAAATCACTACATTTACCGCAAGCCACAAATGCCACGCGTTGCGAATCCGTCTTAAAGCGTTTGTTATGCAATTGTCGTTAAACCCTTGGGTCAGGGATTTTATTGAAGGTTGAATCAAAAACTGTTTTATCCCCTTCTGACAGAATTGACTGATAGGTGATAGCTTTTTCATAAAACTCTATCGATTGAGCTTTATCTCCCACAATAAGCAATGCATGACTTAACACCGCATTTGTGAAAGCTTGAATCCAGTCAGCACCATGCCCATCAAAATGACTGAATGCCATTTGAGCAAACTGAACACTTAACGGGGAATGGTTAATGCATAACGCTCTCGCTACCGCTAAATTTGCAAGCTCAACATTTTCCTTTGTCCCGACTTCGGACCAATGGTAAAGAGAAGAAAAAGAAACAGTTAAAAGCCTTTGCATCTCCTCTTGAGTTAACTCAGATTCTGATAATGACCAGAATTCATTGTTGCTTTCAATTGCAAAGTATCGATTTAAACGAGAAATTTCCTCTACATTTGGCTTAGCCATAAATATCCTTATTTGTATAATTGATGAATTGCATAACGCCCGCCTAAGGGGCTGGCAACGCATTAACACAAAACTCAAACACAACAACCGAAACCACCGCGGCTCAATGGGACTGGAAACGCCACGCGTTGACAGTCCCTCTTGAGGCGTTTGTTATGTGTTTTTTGCACCACAAATTTTTTGTAATACTGCCTCAATGACATTTTCACTGATTTGCCGCTCCACTTCTGATGATGAAATCGGGTCGGAAGTATAAAGAAACCCATTCCCTGTCACTGTAAATTTTCTAGTTTTACAATCAATACTGACTGGAGCTGATAAATCACCAGATTTACCGTCCCTTCTTATATGTACGTTCTTCAGATCTGTTAAATCACCATGAATAAACCATTGATCTGAATAGGGTGGCATCTCCAACGGTTCGTCATAAACATAAAGGCTATTAATGTCTGATGAACTATGGCAAAAGAAACTAACAAAGACGAAAGCTGTCAATACACTTCTATACATTATCTTTCCTGAGTGAACCATAAATCGATAAACACATAACGCCCTGCTAAGGGGTGAGCAATGCACTACGAAAGCTACCGCACATCGCCTTAATCACGAAACTCACCGCATGCTAAAAATGCCACGCATTGCGAATCCCGCTTAAGCAGTTTGTTAGCTTAAATTTCAGTACCTTAAGATTTACCAAAATCAAGGTTAACCTGACTTGGAAAACCAGCAAAACACTTGAGTTTTAAAACCCGAATTGATTCAAACTTTGTGGCCGTTCATTTGCTTTGAAACCAGTAAATTTTGTGAATTCATCTTCGGAGAACTCAAAGCGAAAGCAAAACTGCCAAAGCGACTTTGAGTCAAGCTTGCTAACCTCGCGTAATCCCAAAACTCCATTGAGGCAACTGCTCAAAACTTGCATTGGCAAACAATGCTGATTTGCCGAAAAACCTGAACGAATTGCTAAAGGAAGAAAGAAAAAGCCACAAACAATTGATTTTTATTGTTTTAAGCTAACGCCGCGTTAAGGGGCGCGGGCACGCAATACAAAAGTGACCGCATAACACCTTAACCACTAAACCCAACGCAAACTGAAAATGCCACGCGTGCCAAGTCCCTCTTTAACGCTTTGTTAGCTGAATTTTTCCATGACAAAGTTGCACAACTTTTGACCGCGAACTTCTATGATTTGTTCTTGTATAACTTTAAACCCAAATCTCTCATAAAACGGACGAGCTGTAATACTCACCTCAGAGTAAAACCTAGTAATGCCTTGTAACTCACCCATTCTGAGTACATGTTCCATTAACTGTCGTCCGACTCCTTGACCTTGATGTTCATGGTGACAAAAGAAATGATCAATTAATCCATTTTCTTGAAGATCACTATAACCAACAATTTTTCCACCAATTTCAGCAACAAAAGGTGAAAGAGAGTTCATTTTTCGTTGCCAAATCTCTGAAGAAAAATCATCTGGAGCCCATGCTTCAACTTGGGCTTGCGAATAATCACGTAAGTTCACATTACGAACCGTATGATAAAAAATAGCCCTTAAATCATGCGCATCTGATTCTTGATACTTTCTAATTTCGATCATGCTGATATTTACCACCATTCAGCTAACGCCGCGTTAAGGGGTGAGTGCCGCATAAACCAACCTTCCGCAAGCCACTTTCACCACAAAAATCACTGCAAACCAAAAATGCCACGCGGCATGAATCCCTCTTTAACGCCTTGTTATGTGCGCAGCTCATCGATGAACACCCTAGCCTTTTTCGGGCTAGTTACTCTAACGAACTTTATGTGGCTATACCTCGGGTCATTAAGTAACTCTGTATAACGAATACGATTTGTTTTATACGTTTTCAATGTCCAGAGAATAATCGAATCTTTGCTAAGAAACGACTTTTTGAATGACTCAACATTGCCCGTTTTACCCCACAGTTTCCTGTTTAGTCACAATACGAGTTAACGCTCGTTTCACAGCTTGAAATAACGTCCTAGAAAAGGAATAGTCCACCCAAATGATGGTGTCAGCCCTAGCCCATTTGATTTCGGCTGTCCGGTTATAGTTACCATCAAGCACCCAATGTTCGCCACTTAGACTCTCAGTTAGATTTGCGAAAAACTCTACATCTGTAGACTCTTGCCAATTTGGCTTCCAAAATATCGCATCCATTTCCAAATATGGGTATTTAAGCTTGCTAGCAAGTTGGCGACTGAAAGTACTTTTACCACTACCACTTGTACCTATTACATTAATCCTTTTCATCACCAAACCTGATTTCTTTCCCTAGCACATAACGCCCTGCTAAGGGGTGAGCAATGCACTGCAAAAGTGACCGCAAACCGACTTAATCACAAAACTCACCGCATGCTGAAAATGCCACGCATTGCGAATCCCGCTTAAGCAGTTTGTTAGCTTAAATTTCAGCACCTTAGATTTACTAAGCCCGAGATTAACCTGATTTGAAAAGCCGGAAAACCACTTGAGTTTTGAAACCCGAATTGGCTCAAACTTTGTGGCCTTTCATGCGATTTGAAAACCCGAAAATTTTGATAAATCACTTTCGGAAAATTCAAAGCTAAAACAAAACCTCCAAAGCGACTTAGCGTCAAACTGGCTAACCTCGCGCAACCCTAAAACTCAATTGAGGCAACCGCTCAAAACTCGCACTGGCAAACAATGTTGATTTGCCGATAAACCTGAACGAATTGCCAAAGGAAGAAAGAAAAACCACAAACAACTGATTTTTAATGTTTTAAGCTAACGCCCTGCTAAGGGGTGAGCAATGCACTACGAAAGCTACCGGACACCGACTTAATCACAAAACCCACCGCATGCTGAAAATGCCACGCATTGCGAATCCCTCTTAAGCAGTTTGTTAGCTTAAATTTCAGCACCTTAGATTGACCAAACCTAAGATTAACCTGATTTGGAAAACTGGCAAACTACCTGAGATTTAAAACCCGAAATGACTCAAACTTTGAAGTATTTTATGCGCTTTGAAAACCCGAAAATTTTGATAGATCACTTTCGGAAAACTCAAAGCGAATGCAAAACTACCAAAGCGACTTTGCACCAAACTTGCTGACCTCGTACAATCCCAAGATTCAATTGAGGCAACTGCTCAAAACTCACATTGAAAAACAATGCTGATTTGCCGAGAAACCTGAACGAATTGTCAAAGGAAGAAAGAAAAGACCACAACCAATTGATTTTCATTGTTTTAAGCTAACGCCCTGCTAAGGGGTGAGCAATGCACTGCAAAAGCGACCGCACGCCGCCTTAATCACGAAACTCACCGCATGCTAAAAATGCCACGCATTGCGAATCACTCTTAAGCAGTTTGTTAGCTTAAATTTCAGCACCTTAGATTTACCAAAACTGAGATTAAACCGATTTGGAAAACCAACAAACCACTTGAGTTTTAAAACCCGAAATGACTCAAACTTTGTGGCCGTTAATTTGCTTTGAAACCAGTAAATTTTCAGAATTCATTTTCGGAAAACTCAGAGCGAAACACAAAACTTCCAAAGCGACTTTGCGCCAAACTGGCTAACCTCGCGCAACCCCAAAACTCAATTGAGGCAACTGCTCAAAACTTGCATTGGCAAACAATGCCGATTTGCCGAGAAACCTGAACGAAATGCCAAAGGAAGAAAGAAAAGACCACAACCAATTGATTTTAATTGTTTTAAGCTAACGCTGCGTTAAGGGGTGAGTGCCGCCTAAACTAACTTTACGCAGACCACATTCACCACAAAACTCACTGGATACCAAAAATGCCACGCGGCACGAATCCCTCTTGAACGCCTTGTTATGCATATTATGCAAACAACTTCTTAAATTTATCAAATGCCCCTTTTTTGAAAAAATAACGATATTCGTTGTAAACCGTACGATTTTTTTCTTCTAAATTAGGAAGGTCAACCTCAATTTCACTTGACTCAATTATCTTAAAAAACAAATCTGGTATACCGTTTTTATACAGTGCTCTTTTGGTACCCATAGCATGCGTTTTTTCCATCACTTCTGTTACAAATTCAGTTGCTTCCTCAGAAAAAAGCTCCGTACTAGTAAGCTTGATTTTTTGTAACCTTTTAAAAGTCTTATCCAACAGATCACTATCTATATTTTCGCCATCATAGTGTTTAAGAATATGTAAAATATCAAATAGTTCTTCTAATACCTTAGTACGCTCAGATCTACTCGATATCTGCTTCTGCTCAAGTGAAAACTTGGCTGCGAAACATGCAACTATCAATGATGCAGCAGCCACGATAAGCGTTGCCCAATCAATTATTCTCGGTTCCGCAAGACTATTTATTGCATTAGCTATATCTGACATATTTCCTCTTTATGCATAACGCCGTGTTAAGGGGTGAGTGCCGCATAAACCAGCTTTCCGCAGACTGCTTTCACCACCAAAATCACTGCAAACAAAAAATGCCACGCGGCACGAATCCCTCTTTAACGCCTTGTTATGTGATTGTTACGTTAGCATTACTGCCGCTTGACGAGTACAATCTTTTGCACCCCGTAAACTATAATAAAATGGACATCACATGAAAGCCCTGATTTATGAAACTCTTGTAAACCTTGCAAATCGAGACCCCGAACAACATGCGAAAATTAGACAAAATCTTTACGAGCAGTTGGATTTGCCCTTTGATAAACAGCTCGCGTTGTATGCTCGAGCACTTGGACCAGCGAGTTTCTGGCAAGCTGGAAACGGAACAAGCGATGAATAACGCAGTTGAAAGTGCCATTCACTTGCTAGAAACTCCAGAGCATTGAGTCGAGTTACAAATTATAACGGCCCACAACGCCAAAGGGCCGTTTTAGTTTTCTAATCACATAACGCCCGCTTAAGTGGTGAGCAACGCAATACGATGCTTCCGCACACCACCTTAAATCACAAAAATCAACGCATGGTAAAAATGCCACGCGTTGCGAATCCGTCTTGAAGCGTTTGTTATACAACGTTTGACTCTGACTCGGTTCTATCTTTGCGCTTTCTAAACTGGCGCTTAATTAAAGAATAAAGCACAGATAATAAGATAAATATCCACAATGAATACCCAAAAGCATAGTCAAATATGGTTAGTTCATATTTAGGAAGTATCCTTGGCAAATCACCAACGCTCTGAAGACCCTGGATTTGCACATCATTCAACGGGTAATAGGATTTCTCTTCACTATTTTTTAGTGCCAGAACATAACCCTGCTCAGTAATATTTACGCCTAGAATAAAAAATTTTGTCGTGGTCCTATAGGCCAGATATAGATCTTCTCCATTTGGACCTTTAAAACTAACATCTTGAAGTTTGTGTAACATATCGTCATCACCAAACATCATTTTTCCAGCCACGGCATTTCCAGAAAGTAACAAGCCAAGTGACAATAGCAAAATATTAAAAATCTTCATCTAAGTTCCCTGTAGTTGTATAACGCCCGGTTAAGGGGCAGCCAACGCCATTACCAAGCTTCCGCATAACACCGTAACCACAAAAACCAACGCATAGTGAAAATGCCACGCGTTGGCTGTCCCTCTTGAACCGTTTGTTAGGAAAATTTTGTTGCGTCCAAACTAAAAGTAACGAATCCATCTGACTGAAACCTGACCATTTTCATGGAGAACAACTCCATTTCTATACCACATTCTCGTACCCTTTTTAGCTCTACTTGCATCCATAGTTATATGTCTAAATTCCACTTCGTGCTTTATTTTTATCAGGTTACCCACACGCTCAGCTAAAAATAAGGTTTTATCAGAAAGAGCATTATTGACTAAATATAAATCACCTTCCCTTAAAGACTTTAATCTTTCAATCAGATAAGGAGTTTTATTTAAATCGATAGCGAAGATAACATTTTCATAATTACCATTTAGTGTTTCAACATATGGCTCAAGAAGTAAATCCCCCTCATAAATTAACTTTATAGTTTTATCTATCTTATCTACTACGAGCCAGCAATCTACTTCTTGAGTACGAACCTGATTTTGATATTCAAAAGACAGAATCGCTTTAGTTTTATAGTTTTGTGCATGTAATACTGAATGGCACTCTTTGCACAACAAAACACACTTATCAACCTCATCTAATTGTTTAGTCGATAAGTTTTGTCTAAGTAAGTTTTCATAATTTTCGGCTTTATTTGATGGTACAACATGATGAAGATCAAACAAGCGATTAAATGTACCGTACCTTTCAATCATCTCATCAACACTTTTACCACAACAGGAACAAAAATTTCCCTTATATCTGTATAGTTGAGCTTTATTTACAGCCATTATGTCATCCCTATTTTCCTAACGCCCTGCTAAGGGGTGAGCAATGCAATACAAAAATTACCGCAAACCGCCTTAATCACAAAACCCAACGCATGCTGAAAATGCCACGCATTGCGAATCCCGCTTAAGCAGTTTGTTAGGCGCGCAGCTGTAATTGGTAAAAGTCGGTTTCATCGTGCTTGGGGTTAGGACAACGATATACCCAACCATTACGCTTATAGAACGTTAACGCCCTTGTGTTCGTCCTACTCACGGAAAGCACTGCACGATTACAACCAGCTCGTGTCAATTCTGTTTCGATGTAGAGCTGAACTTGCTGGCTCAAACCGGAACCTCGAATTTCAGGCAACAAGTAAATCAAATGGACATAACCGGTATCTGGCTCGGGCGAAAAAGAACGAAACTCTAACTGCCCTGCCAATTGTCCATCCAACCAAATATGGATGTAAAACCAACCTGCTTCAGATTGCCTTTCTTGGATCCGTTCTCGATAACCAGCTATGAAATCATCAAAACCCGAATAGGTTTCGAAGCTGCAATAGTAAGCGTCCTTTCGAGCGGCTACGCAAAAATCATAATCTTGCACCAAATTGATCACTTTAAATTCTACGTTCATCCCTAATCCTAAAGTGAATAGCGCCTAACGCCCTGCTAAGGGGTGAGCAATGCACTGCCAAAGCTACCGCACGCCGGCTTAATCACAAAACTCTCCGCATGCTGAAAATGCCACGCATTGCGAATCCCGCTTAAGCAGTTTGTTAGCCCTGCCAACCTTCGCATATACGCTCGATTAGCAGAGTGTCGTTTATAATACCGCGAATTGGGTATTCCATTTGTTTAGGAGAAAGCTTTCCAATTCGCTCTTCATTTTCTCCATCCCATAGCCACCAGACTTCTACTGTTCCCGATTTATTCACCATTCCCGAACGAAAAATTGGAAAGGCTTTGAACTCCTACCTAATCGGTAAGCTGCCAACAATGCTTACAATTTCTCGATTCACCGCAGCTCCAAGCGGAAAAAAAGTCGTAAATTGGTGTGGAACAGTCAATAGATAGGAAGTATCTTCTACTTTTTCGCAAATCTGAAAGACATGCAGCAAAGCTCCGTATTGCTTATGTTTATGGGTATATTGAGCGTAACCAGTACCATTCTCTGGTAATGGAATCTCAACAATATCACCTAGTTTTGGACGTTTACTCATAACTTCCTTGAAGGGCTAACGCTGCGTTAAGGGGTGAATGCCGCCTAAACCAACCTTCCGCAGACCACTTTCACCACCAAAACTCACCGCATACCAAAAATGCCACGCGGCATGAATCCCTCTTAAACGCCTTGTTATGTTTAAGGCTCAAAGGGTTGAGTTTGCGATACCAAGAGCTTAACTCGACTTACCTTTGCAAACCAAAATCAGACGCTAAAATGCTGAATTAACTCATAAATTTGACTGTACTGACTTTGAATTTCAACGTAAGAAACCGAAAAGCCGGGCTTTAACTTTGAAATCAAAATCACTTCACTCACCTCGCCTACACTCTGCATTTCAATGCGGCAACTCTCTGAACTTTTAGCGCCCACGAATTGGAGTCCAGAAAACAGCGGCCACTAAATGTAACTTGCCGACAAGAGCAAAATTAGAAAGCTGAGAAAGCAAAAAAAATGCAACCAACTGATTTTACGTGATTAAACATAACGCCGCATTAAGGTGTGAGCGGCGCTTGGCTATACTTGAGCGAAGCGAAAACGCCAAGCGTTGCGAATCACTCTTAAATGCTTTGTTAGCTGAATTTCTCAAACGGTTTTAGAAGACCATTTCGTTCATTTAGTAAAGCATGACGCTCTTCTTCTGAAACAAGATTCAAAATAAGCGATATTTCTATAAACCTTGTATGAGCTTCTCTAAAAAGCTCAGATTCAAAACAACCTTCAATCCAATACAGTTTCCTCACCACTGATGCTGTGAAATACTTCCACAGGTAAATAATCGCAGTGTTCAGGATCAGCAAAGCCTGATGTTTGTTCTATACCAAATGGACCGATATTGTTACCGAAAAGCCACGGTAAAAGGTACACATTAGATAGCATCGTTGCTGCTAATTCATACGTTGCCTTTTCTGTTTTACCCAAACGATGAGACAAAATTGAGCGACATAACATCTGGATTGGTTCGCCAATATCGTCTGGAAATTGAGAGTCATACCATTCCATGTATTCTTCTGCTTTCTTCAAGTCATTGAGCACAAGCAGCAACGGAAATATTAAGTACCTTTTCCCGTAACCATCCGAGATGGCACCATACTCTCTAAGCTCACGGTTAAGCCCAGATTTGTAGCTTGAAATCTTAGCTCGAATTTTCTTTTCTGTATCTGGAACTGTAAACATACTCAAATCTCGTTCTATTCAGCTAACGCCCTGTTAAGTAGTGAGGCATGCACTACGAAAGCTTCCGCAACACTACGTAATCACTAAAACCAACGCAAACCAAAAATGCCACGCATGCCGAATCTGCTTGAACAGTTTGTTAGCTTAAATTTCAGCATCTTAGATTAACCAAATCCGAGATTAGCCTGATTTGGGAAGCCGGCAAACTGCCTAAGTTTTAAAACCCGAATTGACTCAAACTTTGTGGCCGTTCATTTGCTTTAAAAACCAGTAAATTCTGAAAACTCGTTTTCGCAAGACTCAAAGCGAAAGCGACACTTCCAAAGCGACTTTGCACCAAACTTGCTAACATCGGTTAAGCCCAAAAACTCAATTGAGGCAGCAACTCAAAACTCGCGTTGGCAAACAATGCTGATTTGCCGAGAAACCGAAACGAGCTGCCAAGGGAAGAAAAACAGGCTGCAAACAATTGATTTTTATTGTTTTAAGCTAACGCCGCGTTAAGGGGCACAGGCACGCTATACAAACGCGACCGCATAACACCTTAATCACTAAATAAACTGCAAACCGAAAATGCCACGCGTGCCAAGTCCCTCTTTAACGCTTTGTTAGGCTTGTGCTGACTGTTAGCAATGAACCCTTAGCTTTGCTGCTTCTTTCTTAGGTACGCGAAACTTTTTTCACAGACAAATGTTAACGCAGCATAAATAGACACAAACAACATTAAGTCCAATGCAGCCAGTTTTACGTTAAATGGATCTGAGAATATGTTGTATGTGAAACCAAGTTGCGCTTCTATGAATTTCACTAAAACTATCGTTGCAATAAAAACCAATATACCCATCAACTTACCTATCGAAAGTGGTAACAACATTCATCGAAAATATGATAATCCCGACCAAAGAAAAACTAAAAATTAAGGCGCGAAAATTACGTTATTAATGCGAGTCAGTTAGTGATATCACCGACAAGCCTAACGCCCTGCTAAGGGGTGAGCAATGCACTGCAAAAGTTACCGCACACCAACTTAATCACAAACTCACCGCATGCTGAAAATGCCACGCATTGCGAATCCCGCTTAAGCAGTTTGTTAGCTTAAATTTCAGCACCTTAGATTTACCAAGCCTGAGATTACACCGATTTGGAAAACCAACAAACCACCTGAACTTTAAAACCCGAAATGACTCAAACTTTGTGGCCGTTCATATGCTTTAAAAACCAGTAATTTTTTGAGAACTCATTTTCGGAGAACTCAGAGCAAACGCAAGACTTCCAAAGCGACTTTACGCCAAACTGGCTAACCTCGCGCCACGGCTTGCGCATGAGTTAAATAATTGTTAAGTCCCAAATAACACGTGCTCTCGAAACTCTGTATTTAACGCGCATTTTAATTGCCGCCTTTTCAAAGTGCCTTTCATTTCTACTAACTTTATCAAGTTCATGCACATTTGACGTATGCGCGAAAGATTCTCTGCCGCATGCTCACGGAAACCGCATGAACATCACCGTCACGTAAGGCTTTCAAGAACCTTACTTAGGTACTTTTCGTCCATTGCGCACTTCATCCGTTTACGTTTGATACCACCTTTAAACGTGGTTTCGCTCTTTAATAGGTTCAAACATATTTGCCTGATCCTTGCAAAAGCCTCTGCTCGATCGTCCGCTCTAATACGCGAGTTGTCCTCACAGAATGTGGTATCAAGTGACCAATGCATGACCTCTACACCCCAGTGAGAAACGAGTCGCTTCAAGTAACGTTTGAGCTTCCAATTCTTTAGAGCATATGTAGTAACGAATACTCACATCTTGCTCTGTTGCTACTGCCGATTCTTGTCGAATTGAAGCCACGATGCCCATTGATTTAAGCCCAGGCCATTCATGTTCAATATCACCCAAAACCGACAAATCGCGATTCACTAAAGCCACTCTCGTTTCTATTCTTCCGTGACTTTTTTCTTGAGTACTATAAGCACTACCGTCGAAGTCTTGAAGCATTTCCATTCGAAAATAATCATCAAAGGCTTGCTCAAGCATTCCCTGATTGCCTTTGACCGCCAATAAATAATCCGCTTCTTTATCAAGGGTTTTCTGCGCTATTTTCTTTTGGCAGCCCATTGCATCAATCGTAATCAAGCAGCCTTTTACATCTAGCAAGTCAAGTAGCTTGGGGATCGCGGTAATCTCGTTACTCTTAGAATCAACCTTCTGTTGCCCAATGCTCATTCCATTTGCTGTAGCAAAAGCGTTCACCATATGGATCGTTCCTTTGCCTTTCGAGCGGTCATAAGAACCGCGTAATGTTTTACCATCGATGGCAATAACTTCACCATCCGTCAGTGTATGGCAGTCCTTCATCCAGGCAATGAAGCTTCTTTGCAAAGCGACAGGATTAATCATACCCACCACACGAGACAACGTATCCGCAGAAGGAATTCCAGCTTCAAAGTGACCATATCTTTTAAGGAAATCTAAGCGAGCATGACCAAAATCGATAATGCCATCCCAGCCATCGTGACCCGACAAAACACCACAAATTGTCAGCAAAATAATGTCTGATAATTTATGTTCTACTTTGCTTTCTTGTCGATAGTCTTTAATGATTTGGAAATGCATAAATGGGTTGATTAACTCGCTCATATTTAGGCTCCTATATTGTCTAGGAGCTATTACAAAACAACAGAAATGATCTTCAAGGTGATCTTAAATTTCATCGGGTTACATCTAAAAACCACGGCTTGCGCATGAGTTAAATAATTGTTAAGTCCCAAATAACACGTGCTCTCGAAACTCTGTATTTAACGCACATTTCAATTGCCGCCTTTTCAAAGTGCCTTTCATTTCTACTAACTTTATCAAGTTCATGCACATTTGACGTATGCGCGAAAGATTCTCTGCCGCATGCTGATAAGTAATGCGGCTATCATCTTCTCCCATCACACAATCCAGCCACCAATGCATACTCTCTACACCCCAGTGACCACGACACAATTCGCCAAAACTAACCGGCGTCAGTTCCTTCGATGAGATGAAATACCGAATACCAAGACTTCCCGATGTTTCACTATTCGACTTCTGGTAAGTTACTGCTATACATAATGTTTTTAAACCTTTCCAATCAACAGCAAAATCACCAAATTCTTGGGTAAATGGGACCGTGATGTATGTCCTTATCACTTTACGACCACGTTTACCTGCCTCTTCTTGCTCTACTGCGTGAGACGAATACTCTGCCAATTTCTCAAAAGAAAAATGAGATTGAAAAAGAGCATGTAAACGAGGTTGGTTATCCTTAACGGACATTAAATAGTCACCACCTCTAAGAACAATATCTTCCGCTATGGCTCTTTGACATCCCATGGCATCTAGGCTGATAACTCGGTCTTCGACTTGGATTAATTTCAATATCTGGGGAATTAGCGTGATCTCATTGGATTTTTCATCCGTTTTCAACTGCCCTAGCACAAGGCCAGTATCTACAGAATACGCGTTCACCATATGGGTTAAGCATTTGTTTTTACTATAATCATACGTACCCTTTAATGACTTGCCATCTATGGCAACATGATGGGTCACTAAGGATTTTTCTCGCCGAATATCATTACACCATCGAACGAAACACAATGAAAACTCATCTGGATCAATCAAACCCACTATTCGCGCCAAGGTATCGTGACTAGGCACACCAGAAGAGTAGTCGCTAAACTGACGAAACCAGGTTAAATTTTCCTCACCAAAGCCTTCGATTTCATCCCAAGTCTTCATTCCGCACAGCATCGCTGTCACCACCTGGAACATCACTTCGAAGAAATTATAGGTCGATTTTCTTGCCTGACGAGTATCACTCAATATGCTAAAATGCTCTTTAAATTCGCTGTAATCCATATTCGTCTTATCCTGCTTTATTTTTAACGGTATAAGATCACGTCAAGATCGCTAATTCAATCTATTTCTAAAAATTTTATCCCAAAATTCGATAAAAAGGTGCGTCAATAACATGCGCGAACCCTGAACCTCGCGCAACCCCAAAACTCAATTTAGGCAAGCGCTCAAAACTCGCATTGGCAAACTATGTTGATTTGCCGAGAAACCTGAACGAATTGTCGATGGAAGAAAGAAAAAAACCACAAACAATTGATTTTTATTGTTTTAAGCTAACGCCCGCTTAAGGGGCAGCCAACGCCACTACCAACTTACTGCATAACACCGTAACCACAAAAATCAACGCACAGTAAAAATGCCACGCGTTGGCTGTCCCTCTTGAAGCGTTTGTTAGCCGTTTTTACCAAACCTACTGTTTCGTTAGCATTAAGCGACGCAAATCTCGCTCCGCACGCATAACAAAAAGAATACGAACCTTTTCATCATCATACTTGTAGAAAACACGACACGGACTTACAACGACTTCACGATAATTGAGGTGTTCTAGTTTCTGGTGGGACGCGCCCAGACTCTGGAAAATCGGCCAAACGTTCAACTTTTGTAAACACGGTTTGCACCAGTTGTTTAGCAGCCACGACATTTTCAAGTGCGATGTATTCAGCAATATCATTCAGATCGGATAGAGCCGGCTCCGTCCAAATTATTTCAACCATTTTGACATTCTGTCCTTAGCATCTTGATGGCTGACCACTTTGCCATCCGCTAGAGCTCGTTCGCCACGAGCAATGCCTTCGAGGATCGCTAGACGATTTTGCATAAATTCATAATCATCTACATCAATAAGGTAAGCTGACGGCTTTCCGTGCTCAGTTATCAGTACTGGCTCTTTCGTATCATGAAGATCAGCAAGGATCTTAGTGGCCTGCCGTTTTAGTGACGTCACGAGTTCTACTTTCATTTGAGCTGCTCCAAAGAAATAACAAAGTGATACTATTCTATCACTCTGAGCATAGCAAGCTTTCAAACGGCTAACGCCCTGTTAAGTAGTGAGGCATGTACTACAAAAGCTTCCGCAACACTACGTCATCACTAAAACCAACGCAAACCAAAAATGCCACGCATGCCGAATCTACTTGAACAGTTTGTTAGCTTAAATTTCAGCACCTTAAGATTTATCAAAGCTGAGATTAACCCGATTTGGAAAACCAACAAACCGCCTTGAGTTTTGAAATCCGAATTGACTCAAACTTTGTGGCATTTCATGCGATTTGAAAAATCGAAAATTTTGATAAATCACTTTCGGAAAACTCAAAGCGAATGCAAAACTTCCAAAGCGACTTTACGCCAATCTGGCTAACCTCGAGCAATCCCAAAATTCAATTGAGGCAACAGCTCAAAACTCGCATTGGCAAACAATGCCGATTTGCCGAGAAACCTGAACAAATTGCCAAAGGAAGAAAAAAAAGACCACAACCAACTGATTTTTAATGTTTTAAGCTAACGCCGCATTAAGGGGTGAACAACGCCACCACCCAACCTAAACTATTGTGCCGTAAACACTAAAGCTGATTCAAACCAAAACTGCCAAGCGTTGTGAATCCCTCTTGAATGCTTTGTTAGTTGCCAAACCTAACGCTTTGATTTGAAGTTAATTACCGATTTGCCAACACTAGCTATACGTGTTTTAGTAAATTCAAATCAGGCGCAGTTTCAAAGCGCCTGTCACTGAAACCACTTGGAACTCAAAGCGCGGCAGAAAACGAACCAACAACACCAAAAAGCTCATTTGAAAAGACAATATCACAGAGCTGACTCTCAACAAGTGAATCGGCTTCTGAAACAGAAAGTCCGACCACAAAAAACCAAAGCCTAATTTGCACAATCCTGAAAGACTAAAATTTGAAACACAAAACCGAGCCAGAAATGTACGAACATTAGCCCTAAACATTCTGCTTTAGCTGCGTTTTTCGCCTTGGCAACTAACGCCCTGCTAAGGGGTGAGCAATGCACTACGAAAGCTACCGCACACCGCCTTAATCACGAAAACCCAAAGCATGCTGAAAATGCCACGCATTGCGAATCCCTCTTAAGCAGTTTGTTAGCTTAAATTTCAGCACATTAAGATTGACCAAACCTGAAACTAACTCGATTTAGGAAACCGGCAAACCACTTGAGTTTTAAAACCCGAATTGATTCAAACTTTGTGGCCTTTCATGCGATTTGAAAACCCGAAAATTTTGATAAGTCACTTTCGGAAAGCTCAAAGCGAAACGTCCAAAGCGACTTTGCACCAAACTTACTGACCTCGCGCAATCCCAAAACTCCATTGAGGCAACGGCTCAAAACTCGCGTTGGCAAACAATACTGATTTGCCGATAAACCTGAACGAATTGCCAAAGGAAGAAAGAAAAGACCACAATCAATTGATTTTAAATGTTTTAAGCTAACGCCCGCCTAAGGGGCTGGCAACGCATACCACAAAACTCAAACACAACAACTGCAACCACCGCGGCTCATTGGGACTGGAAACGCCACGCGTTGACAGTCCCTCTTGAGGCGTTTGTTATATTGAACATTCACACTGAAACTACGTAGTTAGACACTTACTTTTGAAGATGAAAAGACTCACCGGAAGACTCAAATAACTTCTCTAGTTCATCATACCCTTCAAGTTGCATTATTAAGTCTGCTTTTTGATGTTGAGCGATTGACAACCAATGTTCGCCTTCTAAGGCTCCAACTAACGCATATAGTAGGTTTAAACTTGGATTGATTTCACCATGTTGCTTCACTTTAATGAATGCTCGAATCGCACCTAACTCTTTTAAGACTTCAACAGAATCGACGCCTACAGCAGTTAACATGCTTTCAGATTTGGGGCCTAATCCTTTGAGATCTCTAAGTCTTTCCACGCGTAACTCCATTTCAATATAACGCCCAATTAAGGGGTGAACAACGCCACCACCTAACCTAACGCATTGTGCCATAAACACTAAATTTGAAGTAGAAGCAAAAGTGCCAAGCGTTGTGAATCCCTCTTAAATTGTTTGTTAAATAGCTTTTTCCAAGTACTGCTCTAAATCAGATAACCGACGAAATACTGCTGCCTTAGTTTTAAATCGATTACGTATCAGCATATCGTATAAATGTTTCTCTCCAACAATTACATCACAGTATTGAGAAGCCAACGCTACACCTCCCCAATCTTCAAGATCTGTTGGTTTAGGGTTATAGTTTGGATTATTGAGAACTTGCCGGTGCATATGAACTTCTAACGTTCTAGACGGCATGCTATCAATAAAACTGATTATAATTTCTGGTCCCAAACCGATAAAGTCGTCAAATGGGATTCTCCAGTAATTTAAAACTTCGGATAGCGGCTCTACAATGTCAGATAACGCAATGGCATATAACGTATTGCCCCAATCTTTTCGAGGAACAGTTTGACGCATTTCACTGACTTTGCGTAAATGCTCTTGAAATTCTCCGTTGTGCTCAGTTTTGTGGAAACCACCAAACCGATGCCCGACAATTTCTTCGCCTGTTAATGCCGCACGCTCGATCCAATTTGGATCCATCATAGTTGGATATTTAAATTCAAGCGCATCACCATAAGCGTGCTTAATGCCGTTCCCAAACAACTTAAAGCTGCGAGGCTTAACATGACTGAAGATTTTGCTTAATGCACAATCCAGCTCGTATACCACGATAGATTTATAAGGTGCTAAAGTTACCCCTTTTGAGTAATCATACATGACTCTACCCAATCTCTCACGGCGGCCAGCATTAGCTATAGTACTCGTTTCAATATAATGGATACGTGACAATGGTAAAACGATATCGCCAGATTCGAGTTTTTTCTGAATTAGACTTAATAGACGAACAGACTCAGGACGGTTATCTTTTCCATGATGAATTTTCGCCAAATCAATCCAAATATTTTGATCTAAGTAAATGTGCATAAATCTCCTAGCTATTTAACGCCCTGTTAAGTAGTGAGGCATGCACTACGAAAGCTTCCGCAACACTACGTAATCACTAAAACCAACGCAAACCAAAAATGCCACGCATGCCGAATCTGCTTGAACAGTTTGTTAGCTTAAATTTCAGCATCTTAGATTAACCAAATCCGAGATTAACCTGATTTGGGAAGCCGGCAAACTGCCTAAGTTTTAAAACCCGAATTGACTCAAACTTTGTGGCCGTTCATTTGCTTTGAAAACCAATAATTTTTGACAACACATGTTCGCCAAACTCAAAGCGAAAGCAACACTTCCAAAGCGACTTTGCGCCAAACTCACTGACCTCGTGCAATCTCAAAGCTCAATTGAGGCAACAGCTCAAAACTCGCGTTGGCAAACAATGCCGATTTGCCGAGAAACCTGAACGAACTGCCGAGGGAAGAAAAAACAGGCTGCAACCAATTGATTTTTATTGTTTTAAGCTAACGCCCTGCTAAGGGGTGAGCAATGCACTACAAAAGATACCGCACACCAACTTAATCACAAAACTCACCGCATGCTAAAAATGCCACGCATTGCGAATCCCACTTAAGCAGTTTGTTAGCTTAAATTTCAGCACCTTAGATTTACAAAGCCCGAGATTAACCTGATTTGGAAAACCAACAAACCACTTGAGTTTTGAAACCCGAATTGGCTCAAACTTTGTGACCTTTCATGCGATTTGAAAAACCGAAAATTTTGAGAAATCACTTTCAGAAAACTCAAAGCGAATGCAAAACTTCCAAAGCAACTTCGCGCCAAGTTTCCTAACCTCGTGCAACCCCAAAACTCCATTGAGGCAACCGCTAAAAACTCGCGTTGGTAAACAATGCCGATTTGCCGAGAAACCTGAACAAATTGCCAAGGGAAGAAAGAACAAGCAGCAAACAATTGATTTTTATTGTTTTAAGCTAACGCCCTGTTAAGGAGTGAGGCATGCACAACAAAAGTTACCGCATCACTACGTAATCACTAAAACCACCGCAAACCAAAAATGCCACGCATGCCGAATCTGCTTGAACAGTTTGTTAGCTTAAATTTCAGCACCTTAGATTTACCAAGCCTGAGACTAACCCGAATTAGGAAACCGGCAAACCACCTGAGTTTTAAAACCCGAAATAACTCAAACTTTGTGGCCGTTCATTTGCTTTGAAAATCAGTAAATTTTGAAAACTCGTTTTCGCAAAACTCAAAGCGAAAGCGACACTTCCAAAACGACTTTTCGGCAAAATGGCTCACCTCGCGCAATCCCAAAACTCCATTGAGGCAACTGCTCAAAACTCGCGCTGGCAAACAATGCTGATTTGCCGAAAAACCTGAACGAAACTGCCAAGGGAAGAAAAAACAGGCCACAACAAATTGATTTTCATTGTTTTAAGCTAACGCTGCGTTAAGGGGTGAATGCCGCATAAACCAAGCTTCCGCAGACCACTTTCACCACCAGAACTCACTGCAAACCAAAAATGCCACGCGGCATGAATCCCGCTTAAACGCCTTGTTATAAAACTTTTTGAGACTTAACCAAAATTGACGCAGCTTCTACTAAATAAATCAAATGCATAAACAACATTACATACTGCATTTTCACGCTATTGTCTCGCCATGTTTTTCCCTCTGAAACCCAACTAAAACATGACAATGCCATTTGTTCATTAAACTCTAACTTATCTGACTGTGAAAATGACTTATAGATTGCGTTAATTTCATTTTTACTTAACTTTTGGCTCACTCGATGAGCGAAGCTATTTCGAATACTGCCTAGACATTTTAGCGGTGGTAATAATTTTTTAGGTAGTCCTAAAGAAACGGCAAGGTGAATAGCTGAGTAATAATCAAGATTCATTGCTTTCAATGGTTGGCTATCAACTACGCGGTGATCTATAAATTCATAAATCAAGTTTTCCATATAAATATGGCTCTTTATTACTCTCCCAATGTCATCTTCATTGAGTAAAATTTCTTTCAAGTTGTTTGACATTGCAAAAACCCTTCTGTTTTATAACGCCGCGTTAAGGGGTGAATGCCGCATAAACCAACTTTCCGCAGACCACTTTCACCACAAAACTCACCGCATACCAAAAATGCCACGCGGCATGAATCCCTCTTAAACGCCTTGTTATGTTTAAGGCTCAAAGGGTTAAGTTTTGCGATACCAAGAGCTTAACTCGAGTTACCTTTGAAAACCAAAACCAGACGCTAAAAAGCTGAATTAACTCATAAATTTGATTCTAATGATTTTGAGTTTTAGCGTGAGAAACCGAAAGCTGGAGCTCAAACTTTGAAACTAAGACTCTTTATTCGACTCACAAACGCACTGAGCTTTAATGAGGCAACTCTCAGAATTTTTCGCGCCCACGAATTGGAGTCCAGAAAACAGCGACCACTAAACGTAACTTGCCGACAAGACCAAAACTAGAAAGCTGAGAAAGCAAAGAAAAGATGCAACCAACTGATTTTACGTGACTAAACATAACGCCCTGCTAAGGGGTGAGCAATGCACTGCAAAAGCTACCGCACAATGCTTTAATCACAAAACTCACCGCATGCTAAAAATGCCACGCATTGCGAATCCCACTTAAGCAGTTTGTTAGCTTAAATTTCAGCACCTTAGGTTGACCAAATCCGAGATTAACCTAGTTTGGAAAAACGACAAACCACCTGAGTTTTAAAACCCGAAATGACTCAAACTTTGTGGCCGTTCATTTGCTTTGAAAATCAGTAAATTTTGAAAACTCGTTTTCGCAAAATTCAAAGCGAAAGCGACACTTCCAAAGCGACTTTACGGCAAAATGGCTCACCTCGCGCAATCCCAAAACTCAATTGAGGCAACTGCTCAAAACTCGCGTTGGCAAACAATGCTGATTTGCCGAGAAACCTGAACGAATGGCCAGAAGAAGAAAAAAAGGCTGCAAACAATTGATTTTCATTGTTTTAAGCTAACGCCCTGTTAAGTAGTGAGGCGTGCACTACAAAGGCTTCCGCAACACTGCGTAATCCCTAAAACCAACGCAAACCAAAAATGCCACGCAGGCCGAATCTACTTAAACAGTTTGTTAGGCCTTTATTACAGCTTGCGCGTCATAAAACAGCTATTGGGATCTGGTTGATAATCACCAAACGGACCACAGTATATGAAACCATGCTTTTCATACAATTTTCTTGCAGCCAAAAAATAATCCATTGAACCCGTTTCCAAACTCAGAAACTCATAGTTTCCGAGTTTTCGCAACGGCTACGACATGTGACAACAACTCAGATGCAACACCTTGATTTCTTGAACTTGTGGCTGTTCGCATCGACTTGATTTCTGCATGGTTTGAAGCCAACTCCTTAAGTGCAATACATCCTTGAACTACACCATTTTTCTCTGCACACCAAAAAGTGATGGATGGATGCTTAAGAGCCTCAATATCCAGAGCATGAACACTTTCAGCTGGTGAGGTTGCATACATGTCTCTTAGGTGTTCTGCCAATAACTGCAAAACACCAGTGCCTTCTAAGTTATCTACTCTGATTTCCATATCATTTCCTATCTGGGCCTAACGCCCTGCTAAGGGGTGAGCAATGCACTGCAAAAGCTACCGCACGCCGCATTAATCACAAAACCCACCGCATGCTAAAAATGCCACGCATTGCGAATCCCGCTTAAGCAGTTTGTTAGCTTAAATTTCAGTACCTTAACTTTACCAAGCCTGAGGTTACACCGATTTGGAAAACCAACAAACCACCTGAACTTTAAAACCCAAAATGACTCAAACTTTGTGGCCGCTCATGCGCTTTGAAAACCAGTAAATTTTGAGAATTCATTTTCGGAAAACTCAAAGCGAAAGTAAAACTGCCAAAGCGACTTTGCGCCAAATTTGCTAACCTCGCGCAATCCCAAAACTCCATTGAGGCAACAGCTCGAAACTCGCGTTGGCAAAAAATGCTGATTTGCCGAGAAACCGAAACAAGCTGCCAAGGGAAGAAAAAACAGGATGCAAACAATTGATTTTTATTGTTTTAAGCTAACGCCGCGTTAAGGGGCGCAGGCACGCAATACAAAAGCTACCGCATAGTGCCGTAACCAATAAACCCAACGCAGACTGAAAATGCCACGCGTGCCAAGTCCCTCTTTAACGCTTTGTTATGCGATGTGTGCTACAAACCAACGCTGTTAGAGCGCTTACACCTTGCCTCTTTTGTAGTCTTTGTCCGACACATTGGTTTTGCAGTTGGTACAATGCCATATTCCTGGAGACAAACGTTTTTGCAAGCGCACATAGAGATCATCGACATCTTTGCATTTTTGACAAAACGGTCCATCTTTAGCGTCAAGGTTTCTAAGCCAATAATAAGGAGCTTCGTATACTAAATTTCCCTTTTCATCGATTTGAGTTCGAAGCGACCTAATTTCTTCATCTTTCTCTATAAGCAAACCATGTATCTTAGCAAGCTCCATTTTAGCTTCAGCAAGTGCATAAATGAGATCTGCCAATTTAAACTTCACCTCGGCTTGTTCGAGACTATTACCACTTGTTTTTATAATTGTTGCCAAATCGTGGGCTGTTTTCAAACTTCCCAGAACAGCACTAATTGTTGCAATATCTGCCATAAATCCTCGTTAATCGCATAACGCCCGCCTAAGGGGCTGGCAACGCATTAACACAAAACTCAAACACAACAACTGCAACCACCGCGGCTCATTGGGACTGGAAACGCCACGCGTTGACAGTCCCTCTTGAGGCGTTTGTTAGCTTCGTAGCCCATTGTTTACCAATGACTTTTTAAACACATTTGCTTGAAATGCATTTTACGCAAAAGCATCAATCAAACACACGTCCAACGCCAAAAGCTGTGAAGTTGGCTGCCAAAACTCAAAACGCTCAAGGCTAAGTTGGCCACGGTTAAGAGTCCGCGACAAAGAAAGCACACTTTCAGCGATGATGCAGCCTTTGTGAAATCAAACTTTCCGTGTGGAGCATCCAACAACATTGAAGCATCGAAGCTTGATGGTTTTCAGCGACTTTGAAACTACTGAACTTTCAACGCTTTCTACCAAGTCAGCATCCGACAAATTCGAAAGCCAAGTTGTGAAATTTGAACGCTAAAAGCTGAGTTTTCAGAACGATTGAGCTTGGATTTTGATGATTTCTGTCTTTAAGAAGCTAACGCCGCATTAAGGGGTGAACAACGCCCAAACTAACTCAATGCAAAATACGCTCACCAAGATAGCTACTGCATGCTAAAAATGCTACGCGTTGTGAATCCCACTTAAATGCTTTGTTAGGTTACTGTGTCGATTTTATTTTGAAATTTCAGACTTCGTGATATTATAAATAATGTTCCGCTATCTTTTTTTATAATTCCACAGAAATAACCCTCACTAAGCCACAGCAAACCGTGGCTAAGTGCATTTCATCTAAAACAAACCATGCAGGTAAATAATAATATACCTTTAATACAGGAGTAATACCATTGAACAAGAATAACCATATCACCAGTGGCATCTACCTTGAGTATCCACTGCATCAAGAAAACACATATATCACAGAATATCTAGATAAGCTTTATTCAATTTTTAGTTCGATAACGACACAATACAAACGAACTTTCTACATAAGATTCGATTTGAGATTTCCAGCCAAGTATGAGTACGATAACAGTGCTATATCGAAATTCTTCACCAAATTAAATGTAATCTTAAAATCCAAGCGGTACAACCAGCACAGCGCTAAGTATCTCTGGGTTAGAGAGCAGGACAGCTCTAAGCTACCTCACTATCATTGTGTTCTGTTTCTTGATTACAGCAAAACTCGCTCAGCTGGCTGCCCAAACGGCCCTAGAGCTGGTGGATTAATGAAAGTAATTAACGATTTGTGGTGCAGCATCTTAGACACTGAGAGCTCCGGCATGGTTCATCTAGCTTCAAGCAATCCAATTTACAAATACATTGATAGAGACAACGTAAAATCAAAACAGGAGATATTTAAACACTGCGCATATTTGTGCAAAGTTAAGACCAAAGCGTACAATATTGCAGGGAAAAATATAGGTTGCTCACAAATTAAATCCAACAATCAAAAATAAGCCACCTAGAAAGCACAGAAACAAGCAGAACACACACGAGCAATACAACCCTACAGCACAGTACAAAGTCGTCAAATAAGCGCACACAGAGCCAATGATAATCATTATCACCTAAACAAATTACTAACAGATGATACTCCATGTTTAGATGATAATTTATATCAGCAACCTAACGCCCTGCTAAGGGGTGAGCAATGCACTACGAAAGCTACCGCACACCAACTTAATCACAAAAACCACCGCATGCTGAAAATGCCACGCATTGCGAATCCCGCTTAAGCAGTTTGTTAGGTGAATTGTCATAACCCTGAGCTAGTTTCTTTAAATTTTAGCAATAATGCTTCAAGATACTCTGATTTCGGCTTGCGTAAGTTGTATCTACGAAAAGCATCGTTTGCAATATCCCACTTGTCTATTTTGGCCAAGTAAGTCAAATAACTTCCCATCAACTCATGCTCATACCATGTATCTATAAGTAGTCTTTCATATAAGTCTATAACAAAATTTATTGGTTTATCGTTTCTCAAAGAAATACAATCAACATATCCTGTAGCCAGCAAAGTAAACTCTGGTGATTTCGGGTTACTTAAATCAAAGCCCATTTTAGACGCCACTGGTAATGATGCATCACAATAGCCATTTTGTAGAAGCATAACACTCATAGATAATGAGTATACTTCTACCCTGTAGTCTGGAGACTTCGAGAAACGCCTCATACAAAACAGATTGTATACCTGAACTTTCTTTTTTAAGATGTATTAAAGCAGTTGCTTTTGCATAGTAGCCAAATTCATCATCTTCATTTTCCTCTATATACCCGTCAACCACTTCTATTAAAGACGAAAACTGTCTATTTTTAATAAGTTCTTGAAGATCTGTTCTATCGACTCTGTCAGAACATGAAAGTAATAGAAACACCGAAACCAAAACTATAACTTGCTTAATAATTCTCATATATACCCAATTATTCCTTCACCTAACGCCCTGCTAAGGGGTGAGCAATGCACTACGAAAGCAACCGCACACCAACTTAATCACAAAACGCACCGCATGCTGAAAATGCCACGCATTGCGAATCCCTCTTAAGCAGTTTGTTAGCTTAAATTTCAGCACCTTAGATTTACCAAACCCGAGACTAACCTGATTTGGAAAACTGGCAAACCACTTGAACTTTGAAACCCGAATTGGCTCAAAATTTGTGACCTTTCATGCGATTTGAAAATCCGAAAATTTTGATAAATCACTTTCGGAAAACCCAAAGCGAATGCAAAACTTCCAAAGCGACTTTGCGCCAATCTGGTTAACCTCGAGCAACCCAAAAACCCAATTGAGGGAGCAACTCAAAATTCACGTTGGCAAACAATGCTGATTTGCCGAAATAACCTGAACGAACTGCCAAGGGAAGAAAGAACAGGCTGCAACCAGTTGATTTTTATTGTTTTAAGCTAACGCCCTGCTAAGGGGTGAGCAATGCACTACAAAAGCTACCGCACACTAACTTAATCACAAAACTCACCGCATTCTAAAAATGCCACGCATTGCGAATCCCTCTTAAGCAGTTTGTTATGTTTCGTTTTTAAAATCTGTCACTTTATGAATAATTACGCACACAAGATACAAAACTAGCGCTAAAATACCGAAAAGTACTGGCCAAGTGACAACATACATATGCGAGGCTCCAGGGTGGTACTCTGATCTTTCAACGACAAACAAAACGGATAAAAAGAAGATACCACTAACGCCTAAAACAATATCAGCAGCTAGTTGATATATTCGTACTCCTCGAAGCTCAAAATCTATTTTGGCAGCTACATACTGAGAAATTGCAGCTGGAGCTATTGAGAACAACCCTACGAGAATATTACCTACCACATGGACAGCACGAAGCTCTAAATCACCATGGTCTAAGTATAAATTAACCAAGGAAATCACAAACAATAGCTGAACTAATCGAGTTCTGATCATTTCTTCCTCAAGAAACATAACGCCCTGCTAAGGGGTGAGCAATGCACTGCGAAAGCTACCGCACGCCACCTGAATCACGAAACTCGCCGCATGCTAAAAATGCCACGCATTGCGAATCCCTCTTAAGCAGTTTGTTAGCTTAAATTTCAGCACCTTAAGATTGACCAAACCTGAGATTAACCCGATTTGGGAAACCAACAAACCGCTTGAGTTTTGAAACCCGAATTGGCTCAAACTCTATGGCCTTTCATACGATTTGAAAACCCGAAAATTTTGATAATTCATTTTCAGCAAACTCAAAGAGAAAGCAAAACTTCCAAAGCGACTTTGCACCAAACTGGCTAACCTCGCGCAATCTCAAAGCTCAATTGAGGCAACAGCTCGAAACTCACGTTGACAAACAATGCTGATTTGCCGAGAAACCGAAACGAGCTGCCAAGGGAAGAAAAAACAGGCTGCAAACAATTGATTTTTATTGTTTTAAGCTAACGCCCTGTTAAGTAGTGAGGCATGCACTACGAAAGCTTCCGCAACACTACGTCATCACTAAAACCAACGCAAACCAAAAATGCCACGCATGCCGAATCTGCTTGAACAGTTTGTTAGCTTAAATTTCAGCATCTTAGATTAACCAAATCCGAGATTAACCTGATTTGGGAAGCCGGCAAACTGCCTAAGTTTTAAAACCCGAATTGACTCAAACTTTGTGACCGTTCATTTGCTTTAAAAACCAGTAAATTTTGAGAATTCATTTTCGGAGAACTCGCAGCGAACACAAAACTTCCAAAGCGACGTTGCGCCAAACTTACTGACCTCGCGCATTCCCAAAAACCAATTGAGGCAACTGCTCAAAACTCGCATTGATAAACAATGCTGATTTGCCGAAAAACCTGAACGAATGGCCAAAGGAAGAAAGAAAAGACCACAACCAATTGATTTTTATTGTTTTAAGCTAACGCTGCGTTAAGGGGCGCAGGCACACAATACAAAAGTGGCCGCATACCACCTTAACCACTAAACCCAACGCAAATTGAAAATGCCACGCGTGCCAAGTCCCTCTTTAACGCTTTGTTATACCGTTACTCACAGTTGACCCAATACCTAGCCAAAGGATTTGGGAAAACCTTTCCTATAACGATTTTTTCAAACTCACCGCCGTTAGCTTCAATGACACAACGCGATGCAAAGTTATCTTCATCAGCAGTCAGCAGTGCTCGTTTGATGCCAAGAGCGGCAGCTTTCGAAAGCGCCAACTTCAGCATTAACTTGCCGTTGCCCTTTCCACGAAATGAGGGTGCTATATCGTAGCCAATATGCCCAGCTTCTAAAGAAAGGAAATCATTGCTGATATTATGACGAACCCGAATAGCTCCGAGGATAGACCTTGTGCTATCTATAAGCCAAAAATGACTACATGGTACATAACCGTCACGTAAGTTTATACCCGCAGCTTCGTCACTCAAGCGCTGAACATATTTGGAAAAATCAATTTTACCTTCGAGGTAGTACTCAGCATTTTCAACATCGTTTTGAGCAAAGTCCTCATAGAAACATTCAAAAGCAGACTTAAACTCCTGCGATGGTACAACTAACTCCATGTAATTTTCTCCGATAAGGTATAACGCCCTGTTAAGTAGTGAGGCATGCTATAAAAAGGCTTCTGCACTACTCCGTAAACACAAAACTCACTGCAAACCAAAAATGCCACGCATGCCGAATCTGCTTGAACAGTTTGTTATACAAAATTCCGCGCGACTTACTTTGAATCTTGACGCCTAATCCACTCTTGAGAAGCGTCACCCATTGTTAAACCCACCGAACTTTTAATCCATTGCATAAAGTCTCGGTCGAATTTAAATTGCTCACCAAATTTGGATTTAAAATAACGGCGAACGTTTTGAGTTGTCTTGTAACTGTCCGTGATAATTGTACTGTCATCGATATCATTTTTATGCCAATCAACCTTTTCCATGGTCTGATTTCTCCATTTTGTATAACGCCCTGCTAAGGGGTGAGCAATGCACTGCAAAAGCTACCGCACACCGCCTGAATCACAAAACTCACCGCATGCTGAAAATGCCACGCATTGCGAATCCCGCTTAAGCAGTTTGTTAGCTTAAATTTCAGCACCTTAGATTTGCTAAGCCCGAGATTAACCTGATTTGGAAAACCGACAAACTACCTGAGCTTTAAAACCCGCATTGACTCAAACTTTGTGACTGTCCATTGACTTTGAAACCTGTAAAGTTTGAGAATTCATTTTCTGAGAAACTCAAAGCGAAAGCAAAATTTCCAAAGCGACCTTGCACCAAACTTACCAACCTCACGCAGCCCCAAAACTCAATTGAGGCAACAGCTCAAAACTCGCGTTGGCAAACAATGCCGATTTGCCGAGAAACCTGAACGAACTGCCGAGGGAAGAAAAAACAGGCTGCAACCAATTGATTTTTATTGTTTTAAGCTAACGCCCGCTTAAGGGGCAGCCAACGCCACTACCAACTTTCCGCATAACACCGTAATCACAAAAACCAACGCACGATAAAAATGCCACGCGTTGGCTGTCCCTCTTGAAGCGTTTGTTATGTTTCAAGGCTGGAAAATACATCCCGTACCTTTCTTTTATTTACATAAAATTTGTGTTCGGTTTGTGTTGTTACTATTAGCCGACCGAATTGTTGAGGGCATTGGGCACCAAACTGAGATCGAGTCATTGTAAACGTAAACTTTTCACCAGGCTCTAATGCCTGATGTGTCAAATACCTACCGCTAGTTCCATCAACAACTAGGTTTGAGATTATTTTTGTTAAACCATCTGAAGTACGAATACGTTGACCGTTTTCTATCTGTATGTTTGAAATATAAACCTTCATGAGTGAATGGTTTACAATGTCCAGAGCTACTGCGTTTACAGTAGGAGACAGTTCTGAATAAACAGTAATAGGTTTCACTCTTAATTTTAGGGTTGGTTTGCCAATTCTATCATTAAGAAAATTCAACCCTGAAAGAGTCATAAAAAGGGTTATAGTACTTAGAATTGACTCATAGTGTACTGAATCAGTCTGCAAGTTCATCTTATAACACCAGATAGTCGAAAGAATAATCGCAATCATATTTAGAGTTAGTGCTAAAAAAATTCTAATGTTAATACTGCCATCCTCAATTAAAATGAAACATAACGCCCGCCTAAGGGGCTGGCAACGCATACCACCAAACTCAAACACAACAACCGAAACCACCGCGGCTCATTGGGACTGGAAACGCCGCGCGTTGACAGTCCCTCTTGAGGCGTTTGTTATATTTCGATTTCAACCACTTCATTGCGATCTATTTTCATGTATTTACCAGAAAGAAGCTCATGAAGATTTTGACACAAGGACTCATATTCTGGCTTACGTTCGAGCATAAAGTTTACACGGTAATCAAAAGCCCAGTTGATATGATTATTGTCCCTTTCTAGATACTCAATAACTTCGCAACGAATTTTCTCGCAGTAGCGAAGCTCTTTATAGAATTTGGTAATAGCTTCATATAACTGAAGATCTAAAGACGCTATATCCTTGATGTATGACTCGTAGCGCTTTGTTGAAAACTTTGGGAATGCCATATGAAGCACACCATACTCTCCATTTTCACCGATAACGATATGAGCCATATCATTTCCATAGCGATCAGTTTTTATGTTCTTCCATACTGGTATTCTCTTTTCACCAATTTTCAGAAGTTTATCTACTTGGGTCAAGACAGAATATAAAGCATCTAACGCATGATAATTGTCTTTTAACTCTTCAGATACCACCATCTTAAGAGTTGCAAGCGTGCGTTTTTTATCACGATACCTCTTTGTTAAATCGAGAATTTCACGAGTGCAGAATAATATTAATGTAACCACTACAGTGATCGGTAAATACTCAGAGATCAAATTTTTTCCTCTTAGAAATATAACGCCGCGTTAAGGGGTGAATGCCGCTTAAACCAACTTTCCGCAGGCCACTTTCACCACCAAAAACCACTGCATACCAAAAATGCCACGCGGCATGAATCCCTCTTAAACGCCTTGTTATGCGAAAAATGCACAACTGTTTGTAGAAAAGCATGGCTCACTAAAGAAGTAAACTTAACAACGTAGAAGATATGACACCAACGAAAAAACTTGGAAAATGAAAGCGGCTTTTACGCGATGAGTAACATTCTTTTAACGATTCCTCTTGGAAAGTTTTTATGCTGAGTTCCTTGATATAGTTATTTTGCATCCTTTAAACCTCTGACTTGTATTTTGAGGCAAGGATAAAACCTCAAGTTAAGCTGAGGTCAACACATAGTTTAATTTTTAGGTTGTCGCATAACGCCGCGTTAAGGGGCGAATGCCGCCTAAGCCCACTTTCCGCAGACCATTTTCACCACTTAACTCACCGCATGCTAAAAATGCCACGCGGCATGAGTCCTTCTTAAACGCTTTGTTATAACTTCAGGTACGTTTGAATTGTTGTAGTACAGTTTTTGAAACCTGTTAGCTCAAACTCCAGCGCCCAAGAGGATTTAAGTGCTATAGGTAACTTTCCGTTTGTCGATTCACCAAACTTGATTTCAGTTATATCAACAGGGCTATGAGCACCAAAGAAGTAAACTGAACCATCAATATACCCTTCATCTGGGTTTACAGGGAAAGTAAATGTTTTACCAGTAAGTTCACTAAGTTCTGAGGGTACATTAATACCGTTTAGACTAATGACTGTTTCTATTTCCTCAGAGTAGCCATCTAGACTAAGTTCAAAGGGCTCTATTCCTATCTCAAGTGAAACGTCGCCATCGACACCAGAAATCGTTGCACTTGTAAATTTAAGCTTTTCTATAGGGAAATTTTCCACTAATCCTCCTGAGTTATAACGCCCGCTTAAGGGGCAGCCAACGCCACGACCAACTTTCCGCACAACACCGTAATCACAAAAACCAACGCATGGTAAAAATGCCACGCGTTGGCTGTCCCTCTTGAAGCGTTTGTTATGCTTAAGCTTCAATGGCTTACGTTTTCCCAAACCAAGATTAACTCGACTTTGATTCACAAACAAAAACCAAAACGTAGAAAACAGAAATGACTCATAATTTTGAAAATCAGACTTTGAATTTTGGCAGATAAAACGAAAAACCTTAGATCAAGTTGCTGATTGAGCCAACTGGCCTAACCTCGCGCTTGCACAAAATTGACTGAGGCAAATCTCAGAATTTTTAGCGCCAAAGAATAATTGTCCAGAAAACAGCGCCCACTGAAGCTAACTTGCCGAGAAACACAAAACTCACAAGCCAAGGGAACAAAGAACAATCATAAACCACTGATTTTTGGTGATTAAGCATAACGCCGCGTTAAGGGGTGAATGCCGCTTAAACCAACTTTCCGCAGACCACTTTCACCACCAAAAACCACTGCATACCAAAAATGCCACGCGGCATGAATCCCTCTTAAACGCCTTGTTATGCGAAAAATGCACAACTGTTTGTAGAAAAGCATGGCTCACTAAAGAAGTAAACTTAACAACGTAGAAGATATGACACCAACGAAAAAACTTGGAAAATGAAAGCGGCTTTTACGCGATGAGTAACATTCTTTTAACGATTCCTCTTGGAAAGTTTTTATGCTGAGTTCCTTGATATAGTTATTTTGCATCCTTTAAACCTCTGACTTGTATTTTGAGGCAAGGATAAAACCTCAAGTTAAGCTGAGGTCAACACATAGTTTAATTTTTAGGTTGTCGCATAACGCCCTGTTAAGTAGTGAGGCATGCACTACGAAAGCTTCCGCAACACTACGTAATCACTAAAACCAACGCAAATCAAAAATGCCACGCATGCCGAATCTACTTGAACAGTTTGTTAGCTTAAATTTCAGCATCTTAGATTAACCAAATCCGAGATTAACCTGATTTGGGAAGCCGGCAAACTGCCTAAGTTTTAAAACCCAAATTGACTCAAACTTTGTGGCCGTTCATTTGCTTTAAAAAACAGTAAATTCTGAAAACTCGTTTTCGCAAAACTCAAAGCGAAAACGACACTTCCAAAGCGACTTTGCACCAAACTTGCTAACATCGGTTAAGCCCAAAAACTCAATTGAGGCAGCAACTCAAAACTCGCGTTGGCAAACAATGCTGATTTGCCGAGAAACCGAAACGAGCTGCCAAGGGAAGAAAAAACAGGCTGCAAACAATTGATTTTCATTGTTTTAAGCTAACGCCCTGTTAAGGTGTGAGCAACGCAATACCGAAGCTCCCGCATACCGCCTTAAACACTAAAACCAACGCATGGTAAAAATACCACGCGTTGCGAATCACTCTTAAACAGTTTGTTAGGCTCTAGTCCGAATGTCAGCCGCAATCATATTGATGGCGACAATAGAGTGATGTAATAAATCTTGAGCTTCATCTATGTTGTAGTATTTGTCTGGGTGCTGCGTGGGATTTCGGTAATTTTTTCGGATCATGTCCAAGCTTTCAATTAATACCGCTTCAGGCTTGGGGTTATTCTTTGTCATTAACTTCTGAATGATAGGTCCCCACATAGGCTTAGCCATTCGTTTCTGCTTTACATATGAAAAATATAGTTGCTTCACCATTTCTTCGACACTACGCATCAAATGAAACGCGGCAGCAGTAGATTGATTCATAGCAATACAGGAAGTGGCAGATGCAAAGTCAACCTGAGCGTTTGGAGACATCAAAAACCACGAATTTTTGGCTAGTAATTTATATGGCTCGGTAAGAAGCATTGCTTGATTAAATCTTTTTGGGGTCACATATAAGACTTTGCGTAGTTGAAGCTCAGCATCTAATGTTGCATCTGATTTTTCTAAAATTTCTTTGATCTTTCGGGCAGTTTCAATATCGATTATGTCTTCTTCGGGTAACAAAGCTAGCTCATCGACAATCTCATCTAATTCAGAAATAACTTGAAGAGTTACTTGAAGCTCAAGCCCCTTGATTTCGTCTAGATACAACCTAGTAACATCATCATAAACTTCTTGATTTGTTTTACCTTCCTGTAGTGGTCAACTAAAATTGGCCACAGTTTTAGAGTTTTCCCAATACAAGCGTTCCGATTCATTGGGCGTTAACCCACCGTTATACTGATGTGGCCTAAGTTGGCTGTAATATCCAATAATGTATCGAATGATCTCTTGTTGAGCCTCTGCAAAACTACGATAACCCGCTTTGGGAACCCATTCGCTTTTCAGGCTTCTAAAGAAGCGCTCCATCGGCGCATTATCCCAACAATTGCCTCGTCTTGATAAGCTTTGTGTAATCTGACAACGCCATAGTAACTGACGATAATAGCGACTCGTATAATGGCTACCCTGATCACTGTGGAACATGACCCCTTTGGGCCTGCCCCTAGATTCAAAGGCCATCATCAATGCTTTTCCAGTGAGCTTGCTGTCTGGTGATAGTGACATTGCCCAACCAATAGGTTTTCGTGCAAACAGATCCATGACAACAGCCAAATACATCCAACGATGACCAACCCATACATAGGTGACATCACCAACCCAAACCTGATTCGGTTGAGTCACAGCAAATTGCCGCCCTAAAAGATTGGGGATCTCAAGATGCTCTTGTTCGGCCTTTCTGTATTTATGTTTAGGTGACTGGCAGCTTACTAAGCCTAGTAATTTCATTAGCTTACTTGCTCGATAACGGCTAAGCGGTATGCCCTCAATATTGGTTACCATATCAGCAATCGTACGTGCACCTGCTGAGCCGTGGCTAGCTTCATGCATGTCACTCACAATAGAGTGCAATTTCACCTGCTCTGGCGAGAGTTGTTTGCCTCTGTTACGCCAATACTTGTAGCTACTACGATGAACACTGAACACATGGCATAAGGTTTTTACACTAAAGCTCTTCCTGAGTTTCTCGATCATCGAGAATTGTTCAGTGAGTCCGACATCAAGAGAGCAGTAGCCTTTTTTAAAATTTCATTGTGCTCCTCAAGGTTAGCGATTCTCTTCTTGAGTTCACGAATTTCTATTTGTTCTGGCGTAAGCGGAGAGGCTTTCGGCGATATACCTCGTTGCTCTTGCTTAAGCTGTCGTACCCAGCGATCCATTGCTGATTTACTGACATTCATTGTTTTAGCGGCTTCGATAACCGAATAGCCATGCTCTGTTACTAATTGTGCTGCTTCAAGTTTGAACTCTGCACTAAAAGTTCGTCTTGTGCGATTTGTCATAAAGTCACCTATTTGTCTCTGAGATGTATTTTAACATCTCTATTTAGGTGGCCAAATTTACTGTACCACTACATCCACACCCCTTTTCAAGTACTGATAGTTAAAACCAAAAGCATAGTAGCTATATATTTCTGTTTCTTTCAAATTAACTTCCTCTTATTGGGGGAGCCTAACGCTGCGTTAAGGGGTGAATGCCGCCCAAACCAACCTTCCGCAAACCAGTTTCACCACAAAAACTCACCGCATACCAAAAATGCCACGCGGCATGAATCCCGCTTAAACGCCTTGTTATGCTTAAGCTTCAATGGCTTACGTTTTACCAAAACCACATTAACTCGAATTTGATTCACAAACAAAAGACAAAGATTAGAAAACCGAAATGAATCATAGTTTTGATAATCAGACTTAGAATTTCGGCAAATCTGGTTTGAAGTTTGAAATCTAGAAATGGATTTCTGATTGAGCCAACCGCCCTAACCTCGCGCTTACCCGAAAATTAATTGAGGCAATACTCATAGTTTTCAGCGCCAAAGAATAAGTGTCCGAAAAACAGATCTCTAAAAAGCCAACTTGCCGACAAACACAAAACTGAAAAGCCGAGGGAACAAAGAAAAACCATAAACCACTGATTTTACATGATTAAGCATAACGCCCTGCTAAGGGGTGAGCAATGCACTGCAAAAGCTAACGCACACCAACTTAATCACAAAACTCACCGCATGCTGAAAATGCCACGCATTGCGAATCCCGCTTAAGCAGTTTGTTAGCTTAAATTTCAGCACCTTAGATTCACTAAGCCCGAGATTAACCTGATTTGGAAAACCAACAAACCGCTTGAAGCTCAAAACCCGAAAAAACTCAAATTTTGTGGCCTTTCATGTGCTTTGAAAACCAACAAATTTTGATAGATCATTTTCTGAGAACTCAAAGCGAAAGCAAAATTTCCAAAGCGACTTTGCACCAAACGTACTAACCTCGCACAGCCCCAAAACTCAATTGAGGCAATAGCTCGAAACTCGTGTTGGCAAACAATGCTGATTTGCCGAGAAACCGAAACGAGCTGCCAAGGGAAGAAAAAACAGGCTGCAAACAATTGATTTTCATTGCTTTAAGCTAACGCCCTGCTAAGGGGTGAGCAATGCACTACCAAAGCGACCGCACACCGCCTTAATCACGAAACTCACCGCATGCTGAAAATGCCACGCATTGCGAATCCCTCTTAAGCAGTTTGTTAGCTTAAATTTCAGCACCTTAGATTGACCAAACCTAAGATTAACCCGATTTGGAAAACTGGCAAACTACCTGAGATTTAAAACCCGAAATGACTCAAACTTTGAAGCATTTTATGCGCTTTGAAAACCCGAAAATTTTGATAGATCACTTTCGGAAAACTCAAAGCGAATGCAAAACTACCAAAGCGACTTTGCACCAAACTTGCTGACCTCGTACAATCCCAAGATTCAATTGAGGCAACTGCTCAAAACTTGCATTGGCAAACAATGCCGATTTGCCGAGAAACCTGAACGAACTGCCAAGGGAAGAAAAAACAGGTTGCAACCAGTTGATTTATATTGTTTTAAGCTAACGCCCGCCTAAGGGGCTGACAACGCATACCACTAAACTCAATCACAACAACCGAAACCACCTCGGCTCATTGGGACTGGAAACGCCACGCGTTGACAGTCCCTCTTGAGGCGTTTGTTAGGTGAATTTACTCGTACACCTGCCCATTGTGTTTCAACCAACCATGAGCATGACGATTTTGAGGATCTTTATGAGTCCAGTGAAGAACCCCACCCTTTTTGTTCCATTCGTATTCACCATAAAACTCAACACTATCGCCAACTTTCAAGTTCGGGATTCTTGGTGCTAAGTCGATGTTATGCGCAACCAGCAATGTTTGTCCGCTATTGAGCTTTAAGATGAATTTTTGATGTCTTGAACCATCATTGTCATCAGGCAGCACTTTCGCTACCTGTCCAAATCCTTGAACCTGTAAATCACTTTGCTGCGATTGATAAGCTTGTTGTAAAACGGCGTCATTGGCATACAAGCTAACCGAAAAACAGCTTGTGAGAACGAGCAAAAAAGCTACAAACCATTTCATAACACTGTCCTTGTTCAATCCACAGACCATTCACCTAACGCCCGCCTAAGGGGCTGGCAACGCATACCACTAAACTCAAACACAACAACTGCAACCACCACGGCTCATTGGGACTGGAAACGCCACGCGTTGACAGTCCCTCTTGAGGCGTTTGTTATGAGGAAATTTGAAGCGACAAAGAATAGAAACATTCATCACTATCAATGAGCTGATAACCAAGCGATTTGTAAAATCTTACCGCGGCCTCATTTCGGATAAAGCTGGATAACGTCACCCGGTTTCTCCCCTCAGCATCCGCACGACTATGGACATAATTCATTATCTTTTGCCCAAATTTTTGGTTCTGAAACTCGGGAAAAACAACCAGTAGATGAACATGAATTGCATTGTCATAAGGTTTGAAACACAACATGCCAATTCGCTGACCTCCTTGTTTCTACCCAGTGAAACCAACTAGGGTCATAGTCTCTTTTTAGACGGTTGCGTTGAAAGTCATCATCCCAACCAAAAACGGCATCAACATGTGAATAAATGCCCTGCTTTACAACAGAAAAAAGACTATCGAATTCTTCACTTTCTATTGGTCGTAATTTGATATCCATATTCCTCATAACGCCCGGTTAAGGGGCAGCCAACGCCACTGACAACTTAACGCATAACACCGTAACCACAAAAACCAACGCATAGTAAAAATGCCGCGCGTTGGCTGTCCCTCTTGAACCGTTTGTTATGTGTATTTACTTAAAGTCACTCAAAAGACTATTTTCAAGGTCACGCTGCTGAGTAAGTGTCTTTCTATTTCGGCTTTTGAATTTGATACTAAACGAGATGAAATGATGGAATATAATCATAAACTTATTATTTTTAGACCAAATCAAACACTCATCTTCCGCGATTACCCAAGAACGTGGATTTGACTCCAAGTCCTTTATTGGATTACTGGAGTAAGTTTTTTCATAATGTTTAGCGTGATTCATGTGAACTTGCTTATTAAAAAAGCGTATGTGCATAACCTGTCGATTTTCGTTAAAGACTCTGCCATGTTTAATAAAGTACAGACCTTTTCCAAAAAACTTGGCATATTCAAGAAGTTCGTGCCCATAAACTGGCATCTTAGCTACAATCTGACCATTTTTTTCCTGCGCACTGTCATACATGTCCCAATAACGTTGAGGCACATTTTCACGTTTAGTAAACGCCCGTATAAGCGCATTAACAGCCAATTCAGTATTATCTGACTGAAACTTAGCCATCAGCCCAAATATTTCGTCCAGAGTGCCCTTCTCAGAATTACACTTACGACAGGCGTAAAAATCACCTTCACCGTTATTTCGTTTCTTAGTCAGGACTATGTTTGGAACAAGATGTTCTACAGAACGACTATTTGGCAAATTTTCGCCTTTCACCATAAGAATTGAGCAATACGGACAAATACTATTTGCAATCAAATTGATACTCTCCCTATACACATAACGCCCGCCTAAGGGGCTGACAACGCATAACACAAAACTCAAACACAACAACCGTAATCACTTCGGCTCAATGGGACTGGAAACGCCGCGCGTTGACAGTCCCTCTTGAGGCGTTTGTTATGTTTATTTAGCCTAAGATTTCAAACAGTTAAATGCTTCAGCGACTGTTTCAAACTGAATTTTTGTCAAACAGACTTCCGCTAAACAAAACTCATGACGTTGAATCAATCTAGACGCTTCCTCTGCTGAAATCTGGGTTGAATTTCCAATCAAGCTAACTGCTGAATCATTTGAAACTATTGAATAGACAAAACCTTCAGAATCAATGACTCGATCGCTCGGACTAACGATCAGATCCACACATTCGCAATTCAAATCAGCCTCTGAGCCCAAATAAACAAGCTCATCGTCACCATCTAATTTTAGAATACAAGGCCAATTGACCATGAACTTCTCCGATAAACATAACGCCCTGCTAAGGGGTGAGCAATGCACTGCCAAAGCTACCGCACGCCGCCTTAATCACGAAACTCACCGCATGCTGAAAATGCCACGCATTGAGAATCCCGCTTAAGCAGTTTGTTAGCTTAAATTTCAGTACCTTAGATTTACCAAGCCTGAGGTTACACCGATTTGGAAAACCAATAAACCACCTGAACTTTAAAACCCCAAATGACTCAAACTTTGTGGCCGTTCATGCGCTTTGAAAACCAGTAAATTTTGAGAACTCATTTTCGGAAAACTCAAAGCGAAAGTAAAACTGCCAAAGCGACTTTGCGCCAAATTTGCTAACCTCGCGCAATCCCAAAACTCAATTGAGGCAACTGCTCAAGACTTGCGTTGGCAAACAATGCTGATTTGACGAGAAACCTGAACGAATAGCCAGAGGAAGAAAAAACAGGCTACAAACAATTGATTTTTATAGTTTTAAGCTAACGCCTTGTTAAGGGGTGAAGCACGCAACACCGATGCTACCGCATACCGCCTTAATCACTAAAACCAACGCATAGTAAAAATGCCACGCGTGCTGAATCCCTCTTGAACAATTTGTTAGCCCGATACCCGACTAGTACATATAACCTAACCAGTCTATATGACCAACTGCCCAAGTTTTACCGCTAATCGGTTTAACATACAAATCATCAACTTGATCAACTGCAACGCCGTAATTCTTATGTTCATGTATTCGCAACCAAGAGCTTAAAGAACTAAGACGAAGATAACCATTAGCCGTATAAAAAGCATCTAAATCGGAGATTAAAATTATAAAGTCAACGTCTTTGCTTGAGGCATACTCGCTCAGTTGAGACAACATGGCAGTGCCAATACCATTTCTTTGAGATGATTGTTCAACACAAAAGTCACTAACGCCCAATACTTTATAAATTTCATCGCCGACGCTGACAACTCTGTAGTCCAGTCCCATGTAACCAACCAGTTGATCATCTCTGTACTTTAAAGCTCTCATATGCGGGAGTTGCTTATAGTACGAACGAGTTACTTGATGTTCAGGAAACGACTTGTTTCTGAGGACTTCAATTGAGTTATGCTGTTCTTTAGATAACTCTATTTCTGGGTAAATATCCATATTTGACCTTTGAGGGCTAACGCCCTGTTAAGGGGTGAGCAACGCAATACCGAAGCCGCCGCATACCACCTTAAACACTTAAGTCAACGCATAGTAAAAGCGCCACGCGTTGCGAATCCCCCTTAAACAGTTTGTTATGTGCCTATTTATCAAATGCTGATTTATATAGGTTATAGCTAGAGTTTAGCGATTGTGCTAAGGCAGAAATTTCAATTAGAACAAGCCCGATATCGTCTCTTTCCGTCACAATATAGGCTTCAAACCAAAAACTTAAGGTATTACCGAGCTGGACTGTATCACCTACAATCGGCGGTAAACCAATAGTTCGTATTTGAACATTATCACCAGACCTTGATAGATCACGAACCCACCAAGAAAGAAATTCTAATGCTTGCAGCCCCAATGCATCTTTTTGAATATCAAATACAACATTAATTAAAATTTCATTATTAAGGTTTCCTCCACTCCTTCTATACATTGATATTGGTAAATCAGCATATTCTCTAGGAAAATAAATCTCGTTTAATGTAACAATATCTTCTTTCGAGTAATGATGCTTACCTACTTCGGCAGTCCTAATTCCAGGTATAGCTTGAAATGCTTGCTTAAGTGCTACTATCTCTGAAGGCATATCATTTGCGTAAACAGAACTAACCATAAAGGCAAAAGAAATAAGTATTAATCGAAACTTCAAAATTACTCCTTGGCACATAACGCCCGGTTAAGGGGCAGCCAACGCCATTACCAAGCTTCCGCATAACACCGTAACCACAAAAACCAACGCATAGTGAAAATGCCACGCGTTGGCTGTCCCTCTTGAACCGCTTGTTATGTTTAAGCTTCAATGACTTACGTTTTACCTAAACAAAGATTAACCCAGCATTGACTCACAAACAAAAGCCAAAACCCAGAAAACTGAAACGACTCATAGATTTGAAAAACAGACTTCGAATTTTGGCAATTCAAGCCCAAAAACTTGTTGTTAAAATACTGATTGAGCCAGCCGCCCTAACCTCGCGATTACCCGAAAATTGATTGAGGCAATTCTCTGAATTTCCAGCGCCAAAGAATAATTGTCCGGAAAACAGCGCCCGCTGAAGCCAACTTGCCGACAAAAACAAAACCAATCAGCCGAGGGAAAAAAGAAAAATCATAATCCACTGATTTTTGGTGATTAAACATAACGCCGCGTTAAGGGGTGCCGGCACGCAATACATAAGCCTCTGCAAAGCGCCGTAAACACTGAACCCAACGCATATTAAAAATGCCACGCGTGCCAAATCCCTCTTGAACGCTTTGTTATACGCATGGACGTTAAAGCCAAAATTCTACGACAAGCCCTACTTTGAAACCATGATTTTTATGTGCTTTGATGCACTTAAGTCAGGCTTAGACTTACAACGACTTGCCACTGAAACCACTTGGAACAAACCGCGCCGCAGAAAACGGACTAGCAACACCAAAAAGCACTTTTGGAAAGACAATTTCACAATGAGGACTTTCCACAAAGTTACTGAAACCACGTGAACTCACCACACCAGAGAAAACGGCCTTTCAGCCAGCAAATCCGCTTTTAAAAAGATAAAACCACAGAGCTGAATTGCAGCGAAAAATATCGCCTCGTTTTGCCCCGCGCAATCCACACCAAAGAAGAAAATCATCGACAAATGACAGGCCAAAACTGAAGCAAGGTTCAGAAACACGAAACTACAATTTGTGACGAGAAACTACCTAAATTCAACGCCGAAAATCAGGAATATTGCCCTGAAATTTTAGACTTTCTTCATCTGGCGTATAACGCCGCGTTAAGTGGTGAGCAACGCAGGCCACCATAACTAAACCATTGTGCCGTATACACTAAAGCTGAATCAAACCGAAAATGCCGAGCGTTGGGAATCCGTCTTAAACGCTTTGTTAGCCATATTTATGCAATCTGCTCTATTCTGCACTTTTGACACAAAGGATAACTATTAACCAAACCTGAGATTTGCGATTTCATTAGAGCAAAAGAATTACCATACAAATAGAAAGCAGTTTCCTTTGGCCCTTGCCAGTAACTATAGACTTTACCAATACCTTGAGTTAAGCGCTCCAGCTCGCTGTATACGTAATTAGAGTCGCTGTTTTCGTATACTTCGGTGTCCAAGTCTGTACCATTCAAGTAAATAGCTAACCCTTCGAGAGTACCAAATTCAATTTCCGAGTTAGTGGCTTCAACTTTTAGTTTAGACCCTTTAGGTACCCCTAAATTTTCGAGTAAAGACCTGATTACTTCAACTGTTTCTTCGTTTGAATTATTGACCTGAATTTCAACATCGCAATGCTCGATTTCACCAGATTGAGATTGAAGGGTACCGCCACCAGAAACTTCACCAATTGAGTTTTGAGAGAGCACTTCATCAAGAGGGTCTTCGTATATTTCAGCTCTGTGCATTGGTTGTATACGAGCATTTATCGTGACCACAATATATTCGGGTTCAGTTTCTGGTCTACTTTCTTTTTTCTTGAACAATCCAAACATCAAGTAATCTCCTTATATGGCTAACGCTGCGTTAAGGGGTGAGTGCCGCCTAAACCAAGTTTCCGCAGACCACTTTCACCACAAAAGTCACCGCATACCAAAAATGCCACGCGGCATGAATCCCTCTTAAACGCCTTGTTATGTTTAAGACTCAAAGGGTTAAGTTTTACGATACCAAGAGCTTAACTCGACTTATCTTTGAAAACCAAAGTTAGAAGCTAAAAAACTGAATTAACTCATAATTTTGATTGTACTGATATTGAAGTTTTAGCGTGAGAAACAGAAAACTGGTGCTCAAACGTTGAAACTAACATCGCTTCATTCGACTCACAAACGCACTGAACTTTAATGAGGCAACTCTCAGAATTTTTCGCGCCCACGAATTGGAGTCCAGAAAACAGCGACCACCGAAAGCCAACTTGCCGGCAAGACCAAGATTGGAAATACGAAGGAACAAAGAAAAGATGCAACCGGCTGATTTTACGTGATTAAACATAACGCCGCGTTAAGGGGCGCAGGCACGCAATACAAAAGTCACCGCATGACGCCTTAACCACTAAACAAACTGCAAACCGAAAATGCCACGCGTGCCAAGTCCCTCTTTAACGCTTTGTTATGTTTATTTAGCCTAAGATTTCAAACAGTTAAATGCATCAGAGACTGTTTCAAACTGAATTTTTGTCAAACAGACTTCCGCTAAGCAAAACTCATGACGTTGAATCAATCTAGACGCTTCCTCTGCTGAAATTTGGATGGAGTTTCCAATCAAGTTAACTGCTGAGCCATCTGAAACTATGGAATAGACGAAACCTTCAGAATCAATGACTTGATCGCTTGGACCAACGATCAAATCCACACACTCGCAATTCAAATCAGCTTCAGAAACCCAAATAAACAAGCTCATCGTCACCATCTAATTTCAGAATACAAGGCCAATTGACCATGAACTTCTCCGATAAACATAACGCCCTGCTAAGGGGTGAGCAATGCACTGCAAAAGCTACCGCACAACGCTTTAATCACAAAACTCACCGCATGCTAAAAATGCCACGCATTGCGAATCCCGCTTAAGCAGTTTGTTAGCTTAAATTTCAGCACCTTAGATTGATCAAACCTGAGATTAACTTGATTTAGAAAACTGGCAAACCACTTGAGCTTTAAAACCCGAATTGACTCAAACTTTGTAGCAATTCGTTTGCTTTGAAACCTGTAAATTTTGATAACACACTTTCGGAAACTCAAAGCGAAAGCAACACGTCCAAAGCGACTTTGCGCCAAATTGGCTAACCTCGCGCAATCCCAAAACTCAACTGAGGCAACTGCTCGAAACTCTCGTTGGCAAACAATGCCGATTTGCCGAGAAACCAGTGTGAATTGCCGAAGGAAGAAAGAAAAGACCACAACCAATTGATTTTTATTGTTTTAAGCTAACGCCCGGCTAAGGGGTTGACGACGCAACGCCGAACTCAAAAAACACACCGTAAACACTGAACTGAAATTTTGCACTAAAGTCGCCACGCGTTGGCAATCCCTCTTGAGCCGTTTGTTAGGCCAACCAATTGACACCGACACTTTCACAACCAAAGAACAGGGCTTTTTTGCAAACTTAAAATAAACTAACCGATTCATTTATAAACCAAAACACTAAACCAGCAAAGAAACAAAAAAACTCAAATTTAACGGTTTGGAAGAAAAGTGACGAGCGTAGCATGCTCGGCGGACGTTTGGATGCTGAAGGTTATTTTGCCGATGAATTCACAGCGATAAACAACCCAACGCGATCAATAAACAACAAATATGTGATGATTATTTATTGCTTAAGCTCAGCCATGAGAACATGGAATTTACCGTTCAATTTCAACTCGATTTAGCTGATAAAAACTCACTTTGCCTAACGCCCGGCTAAGGGGTTGACAACGCATAGCCGAACTCAAAAAACACACTGTAAACATTGAACTTCAATTTTGCGCTAAAGTCGCCACGCGTTGGCAATCCCTCTTGAGCCGTTTGTTATGCGCGCCTTGCCCAAAATGCCATTTGATACCATAATTAGGTACTTTTTGGTATTTATGGAGATGGGCTCATGGCTAAAAATACAAGTATCACTCTTGGTGAACACTTCGATGGCTTTATTACAAGCCAAATACAAAGTGGGCGTTACGGCTCAGCAAGTGAAGTCATTCGCTCTGCGCTACGTCTACTCGAAAACCAAGAAACCAAACTACAGTCACTCCGTCAACTACTTATTGAAGGAGAGCAAAGTGGTGACGCTGATTATGACCTTGATAGCTTCATCAATGAACTCGATAGTGAAAACATTCGATGAAACCATTTAATCTTACCGTCGCCGCCAAAGCCGATTTACGTGATATTGCTTTATTCACTCAACGACGCTGGGGAAAAGAGCAGCGAAATGTTTATTTAAAGCAATTCGATGATTCCTTTTGGCTTTTAGCGGAAAATCCCGACATTGGTAAATCATGCGATGAAATCCGAGAGGGATACAGAAAATTTCCCCAAGGGAGTCACGTCATCTTTTATCAGCAAACCGGCAGCCAACAAATCCGGGTGATCCGAATTCTTCATAAGAGCATGGATGTGAACCCAATATTCGGCGCATAACGCCCAATTAAGGGGTGAGCAACGCTACCACCCAACCTAACGCATTGTACCGTAAACACTAAATTTGAAGTAGAAACAAAAATGCCAAGCGTTGGGAATCCCTCTTAAATTGTTTGTTATATGCCTGACCACTCTGTAGACAGAACTGACATTAGTACTTTATCGACAAATTCACCATTGCGAAAACCTGATTGTCGCATCACGCCCTCATGTTGATAACCTGCATTTTCATAAGCCTTAATTGCACCGTAATTAAGAGAGCTTGCTGTAAGCTGAACTCTGTGCAAACCAAGAGTTCGTATAGCGTAATCTGTTACGATTTTTGTTACTGATGTACCAACACCCTTACCCCAGTAACTTTTTTCTCCAATAAGAATGAAGTATTCACCGCTACGATTTAGAGTACTGATCCCAGATATACCAGCATATCCAAGTAGCTGATCATTCTCGTTACTACATATGCCAAAAGAGACATTTTTAGGGTTTGAATTTATGGATAAAAGCCATTTTTCGATATCTGATTTTGATTGAGGGTACGCATATGAAGAAAGACTATAAAGTGTAACTTCACGGTCACGAGACCACTTGTAAAATGCTTCCTTATCTTCCACATCCAGTGAACGAAGATAGTAACCATCTAGTTCCAATTGCATGATTTTCCTTATAATCTCCGATTGGCATATAACGCCCTGTTAAGTAGTGAGGCATGCACTACAAAAGCTTCCGCAACACTACGTAATCACTAAAACCAACGCAAACCAAAAATGCCACGCATGCCGAATCTACTTGAACAGTTTGTTAGCTGCGCTACCCACTTCTAGATTGTGTAATCAAAAACCACGATGTCTTCGAGCAAAGGGCGAAACACTTGCTTAAGTGCGTCGTGCTCTGGATGTGGCAAATAGTTTTGACGGCCCACTTCGTCGGAAAACGTCATTAAAACCGAATGCGTGAAACCTTGATTTTTGCCTTCGGGGCTATCGTTTTCTCCCCACTCAACAGCGAGGACACCATCGACTTTTTCCGGCATCGCCGCAAACAAGCATCTTAACTTTTCAATTTCTAATGAGTCTGCGGATTGTTTAAATTTTATAAGCAATAAATGTCGAATCATTTTGTCCTCGATAGCAGCTAACGCCGCGTTAAGTAGTGAGCAACGTGACCACTGAACCTAAACTATTGTGCCATAAACACTTAAGCTGAATAAAACCAAAAATGCCACGCGTTGCGAATCTGTCTTAAACGCTTTGTTATGTGCAAAGTTCCGACAAACGCCTGATTTCTTGAACTTCGTGACTTCCCTGACCTACCTTACACATAGGATTAAACCAGATAGCTTGGATGCCGGCTGTAACTGCTGGCTCAATATCTTTGTCGTAAGAGTCACCAACCATAACCACCGATTTTGGCTCAACGTTTAGAGTTTCGATAATTCGATTAAAGAAGTCCGGAGCACCTTTGCCAATACCAAGGTTAGCTTTGCAAAAGTAGCCTGAGATAAAAGCAGATAAACCTACTCGGTCGAAAGCCAATTTTATATCACTTTCTGTTGAGTCAGCGGCATTAGTAGCGACATAGATTTGATGTTGTTTCGACAGTGCTTCTAGGGTTTGCAGCGCACCGTTTACAGCTTGGATATTTTCCCAATCACACATTTTCCCTCTTTGATCTGGGAAATCGATCATTAGCGTATCGCCCCAATCGAATAAGTACACTTTGGTCATTTTGCCTCCTTGCACATAACGCCCTGTTAAGTAGTGAGGCATGCACTACGAAAGCTTCCGCAACACTACGTCATCACTAAAACCAACGCAAACCAAAAATGCCACGCATGCCGAATCTGCTTGAACAGTTTGTTAGCTTAAATTTCAGCATCTTAGATCAACCAAATCCGAGATTAACCTGATTTGGGAAGCCGGCAAACTGCCTAAGTTTTAAAACCCGAATTGACTCAAACTTTGTGGCCGTTCATTTACTTTGAAACAAGTAAATTTTTGAGAATTCATCTTCGGAGAACTCAAAGCGAAAGCAAAACTTCCAAAGCGACTTTGCGCCAAACTGGCTAACCTCGCGCAATCCAAAAACTCAATTGAGGCAACGGCTCAAAACTCGCGTTGGCAAACAATGCCTATTTGCCGAAAAACCTGAACAAATTGCCAAAGGAAGAAATGAAAAACCACAACCAATTGATTTTATTTGTTTTAAGCTAACGCCCTGCTAAGGGGTGAGCAATGCACTGCAAAAGCTAACGCACACCAACTTAATCACAAAACTCACCGCATGCTGAAAATGCCACGCATTGCGAATCCCACTTAAGCAGTTTGTTAGCTTAAATTTCAGCACCTTAAGATTTACCAAGCCCAAGATTAACCTGATTTGGAAAACCAACAAACCACTTGAGTTTTGAAAACCGAATTTATTCAAACTTTGTGACTGTTCATTTTCTTTGAAAACCATAAATTTTGATAACACATGTTCACAAAACTCAAAGCGAAAGCAAAACTTCCAAAGCGACTTTGCACCAAACTGACCGACCTCGCGCATTCCCAAAACTCAATTGAGGCAGCAGCTAGAAATTCACGCTGGCAAACAATGCTGATTTGCCGAAAAACCTGAACGAATTACCAAGGGAAGAAAGAAAAAAACACAAACAACTGATTTTTAATGTTTTAAGCTAACGCCCTGCTAAGGGGTGAGCAATGTACTGCCAAAGCTACCGCACGCCGCTTTAATCACGAAACCCACCGCATGCTGAAAATGGCACGCATTGCGAATCCCACTTAAGCAGTTTGTTAGCTTAAATTTCAGCACCTTAGATTGACCAAAACTGAGATTAACCCGATTTGGAAAACCAGCAAACCGCTTGAGTTTTAAAACCCGAATTGACTCAAACTTTGTGGCCGTTCATTTACTTTGAAACAAGTAAATTTTTGAGAATTCATCTTCGGAGAACTCAAAGCGAAAGCAAAACTTCCAAAGCGACTTTACGCCAAACTGGCTAACCTCGCGCGAGCCCAAAACTCAATTGAGGCAACGGCTCAAAACTCGCGTTGGCAAACAATGCTGATTTGCCGAGAAACCTGAACGAATTGCTAAAGGAAGAAAGAAAAAGCCACAAACAATTGATTTTCAATGTTTTAAGCTAACGCCCTGCTAAGGGGTGAGCAATGCACTGCAAAAGCGACCGCACACCGCCTTAATCACGAAACCCACCGCATGCTAAAAATGCCACGCATTGCGAATCCCGCTTAAGCAGTTTGTTAGCTTAAATTTCAGCACTTTAGATTTACCAAACCCGAGGTTAACCTGATTTGGGAAACCGACAAACCGCATGAGTTTTAAAACCCGAATTGATTCAAACTTTGTGGCCATTCGTTTACTTTGAAACCTGTAAATTTTGATAAATCAATTTCGGAAAACTCAAAGCGAATGCAAAACTTCCAAAGCGACTTTGCGCCAAGCTTCCTAACCTCGTGCAATCCCAAAATTCAATTGAGGCAACAACCCAAAACTCGCTTTGACAACCAATGCTGATTTGCCGAAAAACCTGAACGAAAGGCCAAAGGAAGAAAGAAAAGACCACAACCAATTGATTTTAATTGTTTTAAGCTAACGCCCAATTAAGGGGTGAACAACGCCTCCACCCAAACCTAAAGCATTGTGCCATAAACACTAAAACTGAAGTAGAAGCAAAAATGCCAAGCGTTGTGAATCCCTCTTAAATTGCTTGTTATACAAATAGTTACTTGGATTCTACTGTCTCTTTAAAAACTAGATTAAGAGGTTTAGCTAAAGAGTAAATCCACAAACCAAATGCTACAAAGCACCACATAAACAACGCTAGGAATAAACTAAATATTGGCCACATTGCTAATGCTAGTAACAGACCTGACACACCCGTTACTGGTGTTTCTTCCCACTTTACAGTCTCCGCACCAAATATGGATGCGATGCCACACATTAAAAAGAAAACAAAGAAGCTTAAGCTAAAGCCGATAAAGAGCATTTTGAAAAGAGACCTTTTCGATATTTTCTTAACTGTAATTTCCATTTTCATCCCTGTATTTGTATAACGCCCAATTAAGGGGTGAACAACGCCTCCACCCAAACCTAAAGCATTGTGCCATAGACACTAAATTTGAAGTAGAAGCAAAAGTGCCAAGCGTTGTGAATCCCTCTTAAATTGCTTGTTATGTTTGTTCCTGTTTCCATCGCATTATTGCTTCATGTATCTGATCTAGAAACCCTTCATCTTTGATGTTCCTTGGGTGATCATATTGTGATTTATTAGAAATAGCTTCAGCTAAGCTTTCAATATATACAGTACCATAGGAGTTATAATTCGCTTTTTCGCTGCCATTTAGCTTGACCACTGCCGAGAAGCTCACAAAGCCACTGCTGCAATTTACATCAATATAATATTCGTCTTCATATTTCAGTAAGAACCACGCAGATACCTGATTTTCGATAACTTTCATTGTTGAACCTCCTGAAAACATAACGCCCGCCTAAGGGGCTGGCAACGCATAACACTAAACTCAAACACAACAACCGAAACCACCGCGGCTCAATGGGACTGGAAACGCCACGCGTTGACAGTCCCTCTTGAGGCGTTTGTTATGCATGTGCCACAACGCGAGCCATATGATAAACGTCAACGTAGCTGCCATTTCTGAATGCATAAGCTTTCGACTCACCTTCAATTACAAAGCCGAATTTCTTGTACAAGTTAATCGCTCGTTTCGTTATCCACATAGACCGTCAATTCGATTCGTTTCACATTCAGCCAGTTATCCGCTAAATCGATAACCGTTTTCAGTAAAGCACTACCTACACCTAAACCTTGAACATCGTCTTTTACGCCCATACCGAATGTACCGACGTGACGACGTCGCGGATTGGTACATAGCTCAAACCCCAAATTACCTACTACTTCACCGTCCACTACTGCCACATACGCATAAACATGCTCTGGAATATTCTGGAAACGTTTTTCCCACATATCTGAGGATGGAAGCGGAAGTTGTAATGTGCCGGTGTAGGCATTTGGGCACTCATAAATTCCTTTTATCGCTTTAGCATCTGATGGCTCTGCTCGCCTGACTTCAACAACCATGGTTCCTCTTTCCTAAAAAATGCATAACGCCCGCCTAAGGGGCTGGCAACGCATTAACACTAAACTCAAATACAACAACTGTAACCACCGCGGCTCAATGGGACTGGAAACGCTACGCGTTGACAGTCCCTCTTGAGGCGTTTGTTATGTTTAAAAGCCAAGACGCTCGCGGAACTTGTTTTTTTGTTGTTTAGACATGCATAGCCAGATATTTTTTTGCATGTCTTTTGGCATATAAGACAACTGAAACTGGTCGAACTCACTTCGTAAATTTACTGAGTAATCACTAGCCCTGAAGTCAATATGATGCTTATCCATAAGCTCAAAGAGTACTCTCAAGCTATCAGGAGGTAGAGATTTACCATCTTTAATCTCCAGAGCCATATTATGTATGGTACTTCGTCTATCAAATGCAACTTTCCACAATGCACGCAAAGGATCAAGGCTAGCGTCAATTTGCTTTGCTTTTAGTGCCTTATCTAGAACTTTTTTACGTTCTTTTTGATCAAGTAGTTCGCGTTTGTTCTCATCAAGAACCACGATTTCCTCGAAGCGCAGAATACATGAAGAAACCCACCCACAACTGATTGGAGTTACCTCCATTTTCAATCAGGAAATGATACCGAAGTTCGTCATGCTCACACAGCTCACATTGCTCAGTAGCGTCACCGTAATCAACAACCTCACCACTAAAAATCCATTCTTTACATGCATCACTAAAGATATCAGCTGTGCTTAGAGGAACTAAATTCGCAATGGATCTTTCAAGCCATGGATTAACTCTTTCAGTCATAGTTTCCTCCTTAAACATAACGCCCGCTTAAGGGGCAGACAACGCTACTACTTAACTTTCTGCATAAACACCGTAACCACTAAAACCAACGCATAGTAAAAATGCCGCGCGTTGGCTGTCCCTCTTGAAGCGTTTGTTATGCTTAAGCTTCAATGGCTTACGTTTTACCCAAACCAAGATTAACTCGACTTTGATTCACAAACTAAAACCAAAACGTAGAAAACAGAAATGACTCATAATTTTGAAAATCAGACTTTGAACTTTGGCTGTCAAAACTCAAAAACCTAAGATCAAATTGCTGATTGAGCCAACCGCCCTAACCTCGCGTTTGCCCGAAAATTGACTGAGGCAATTCTCCGAGTTTCCAGCGCCAAAGAATAGGTGTCCGGAAAACAGCGCCCAATAAAGCCAACTTGCCGACAAACTCGAAACCAACCAGCCGAGGGAGCAAAGAAAAACATAAACCACTGTTTTAAAATGATTAAGCATAACGCCCTGCTAAGGGGTGAGCAATGCACGACAAGAGCTACTGCACACCACCTTCATCACGAAACTCACCGCATACTGAAAATGCCACGCATTGCGAATCCCTCTTAAGCAGTTTGTTAGGTTTTTGGGACTCAAAGTACTTAAGCAGTTTTTCTACACTGAATTTAAGTAATAGCCGGTCTATATCAGCAAATTCCCCTTGATGTATGACCATTTCATTTAACTGATAGCCAGAATCTAACTGGACAAGGTACTTTTGGAAATCGATTTGCTTCTTGGTGTCGCTGAAAATTTTCGCTAGCTCGGGTTCATTTATAGTAATTGAGTCTATCTGCCACTTAAAACCTGTTCGTTTGACCACAAATAGATCTGTTACATAGTCGAGGTCATTTGATAACTTTAAAAAACTACTTTTCTCAGTCTATGACAGGTTTAAGCTAACCTTTATCCCTTGATTATTGGTAAAAGGGAACCAGTAATTTTCTTTTTTAAGATTGATGGAAAAGTTACTACCGTCAAGTAAATCAAATCTTTTCAGCAAGCTGACAGTGAAAACAAACATATCTTGATCACAGTGCGAATCGAAGTTTTGGTTGCTACCAGCAACAACCTTAATGCATTCACTTGAAAAGTCTTCATTCTTAAGCTTGATCAATAATTCACCTATAATCTCATCTGCACGACTGTTTTCACCAGCAACACTTACTATAAAGAAGAATGACACCACCACTGCTAAAGAAATAACTCCAAATACCTTGCTCATTTACAATCCTTTGAACTAAACCTAACGCCGCGTTAAGGGGTGCAGGCACGCAATACAAAAGCTACCGCACAGTGCCGTAACCACCAAACCCAACGCAAACTGAAAATGCCACGCGTGCCAAATCCCACTTAAACGCTTTGTTAGGCTTGTGCTAACTGTTAGCAATGAACCTTTACCTTTTCTGCTTCTTTCTTAGGTACTTGCCACTTTTTTCATAAACAAATGTTAACACAGCATAGATAGACACAAACAACACTATGTCTAATGCCGCCAGTTTTACGCTAAATGGATCTAAGAAAATGTTGTATGTAAAACCAAGTTGCGCTTCTATAAATTCCACCAAAACTATCGTTGCAATAAAAACTAATATACCCATCAACTTACCTATTAAAAGTGGTAACAACATTCATCGAAAAATATGATAGTCCCAGCCAAAGGAAGACTAAAAATTAAGGCGCGAAAATTACGTATTAATGCGAGTCAGTTAGTGATATTACCGACTAGCCTAACGCCCAATTAAGGGGTGAAGCACGCAATACCGAAGCCGCTGCATACCTCCTTAAACACCAAAACTAACGCATAGTAAAAATGCCACGCGTGCTGAATCCCTCTTGAATTGTTTGTTAGCTTTTTTTAGCCAATTTGTACCAATGGTTCTTACCTTTGGGGCGCACGATTTTCTCTAAAACCACATCACCTACTTGAGAAACGCTTATTTAATACAATAGCTTGCAAGTCAGATACTAAATCCCCAAAGTTTAAACCTTGTTTTAAAATATAGTCAGGCTGAGTAAGCTCGGAATACAATTGAGGCTTAATATCTGACTTTTTATTGGGATGTAGAACCAGACTTACCTTTGCTTCTTCAAAATTATCTGCACCACTATGTGCAGCATAATTATGCCTTAGCTTCATAACCTGCTCATGTGTACCGACATGCCGCTCAGGGATAATTTTGGTTTCTAACTTAATTTTTCGCCCGTCACATGAGGTAAAGCACTTACCGTAAAAAGTTAATGCAGCAACGAATAGACCCTTTATAACGTTCATTTTGTTTGGGTCTTTTACTCGATCTAGCGGATTAGGTTGGAGTCGCTCGATTTCATTTAGCCAAAACATAACATTTCTTAGATCCTTTTCGATCAGAGTATATGCTGCGTATTGCTGACTAATCTTATCAGTCATTGAAACTTGAGGAGCAAGCTTTCGACCATAGTAATACTTGTTGTAACGTCCTTTATTTGGGTCAAATACTTCTTCAATAACCCAACCATCTGACATAACTTTTCTAATTTTTGTCCCTAAAGCCAAGTCTTCCTCCTAAAAGCTAACGCCCTGTTAAGTAGTGAGGCATGCACTACAAAAGCTTCCGCAACACTACGTAATCACTAAAACCAACGCAAACCAAAAATGCCACGCATGCCGAATCTGCTTGAACAGTTTGTTAGCTTAAATTTCAGCATCTTAGGTTTACTAAGCCCGAGATTAACCTGATTTGGAAAACCAACAAACCACCTGAGATTTAAAACCCGAATTGACTCAAACTTTGTAGCCTTTCATGCGATTTGAAAACCCGAAAACTTTGATAACTCACTTTCGGAAAACTCCTCAAAGCGAAAGCAAAACTTCCAAAGCGACTTTGCGCCAAACTGGCTAACCTCGTGTAGTCCCAAAACCCAATTGAGGCAACAACTCAAAATTCACGTTGTCAAACAATGCTGATTTGCCGAAATAACCTGAACAAACTGCCAAGGGAAGAAAAAACAGGCTGCAAACCAATTGATTTTATTTGCTTTAAGCTAACGCCCTGTTAAGTAGTGAGGCATGCACTACGAAAGCTTCCGCAACACTACGTAATCACTAAAACCAACGCAAATCAAAAATGCCACGCATGCCGAATCTACTTGAACAGTTTGTTAGCTTAAATTTCAGCATCTTAGATTTACTAAGCCCGAGATTAACCTGATTTGGATAACTGGCAAACTACCTGAGTTTTAAAACCCGAACTGATTCAAGCTTTGTTGTCTTTCATGCGATTCGAAAACCTGAAAATTTTGATAACTCATTTTCGAAAAACTCAAAGCGAAAGCAAAACTTCCAAAGCGACTTTGCGGCAAACTGGCTAACCTCGAGCAATCCAAAAATTCAATTGAGGCAACCGCTAAAAACTCGCGTTGGTAAACAATGCCGATTTGCCGAGAAACCTGAACAAATTGCCAAGGGAAGAAAGAACAAGCAGCAAACAATTGATTTTTATTGTTTTAAGCTAACGCCCTGCTAAGGGGTGAGCAATGCACTGCAAAAGCTACCGCACGCCAACTCAATCACAAAACTCACCGCATGCTGAAAATGCCACGCATTGCGAATCCTGCTTAAGCAGTTTGTTAGCTTAAATTTCAGCACCTTAGATTTACTAAGCCCGAGATTAACCTGATTTGGGAAGCCGGCAAACTGCCTAAGTTTTAAAACCCGAAATGACTCAAACTTTGTGGCCGTTCACTTGCTTTGAAACCAGTAGATTTTTGAGAATTCATCTTCGGAGAACTCAAAGCGAAAGCAAAACTTCCAAAGCGACTTTGCGCCAAACTGGCTAACCTCGCGCAAGCCCAAAACTCAATTGAGGCAACCGCTAAAAACTCGCGTTGGTAAACAATGCCGATTTGCCGAGAAACCTGAACGGATTTCCAAGGGAAGAAAAAACAGGCTGCAAACAATTGATTTTCATTGTTTTAAGCTAACGCCGCGTTAAGGGGTGAGTGCCGCCTAAACCAACTTTCTGCAGACCACTTTCACCACCCAAACCAACCGCATACCAAAAATGCCACGCGGCATGAGTCCCTCTTAAACGCTTTGTTAGGAGCGTTCTTCTAACACCCAAGGAACACTTAATGACATAAAACTAAAGCACATTACACCAGATATATCTCGAAGCTCTGTAGGAATAACTGGGCTTGGGTATGTCACTGCAAATTCAAAACCGTCAGGCAATTTGTCACTATCAATCTTTGGCAAGGATTTACAGACAATGTAGTACTCACCGCCATACTTACAATACTCACCTTCTCTATCGTCCATGAAGTAGATATCAGCGTCTTTCTCAAGATCAACACCGCAATGGACTAGAAAATCCAATACTTCCTTTTGCAAAGAGAAAGGATGCGCTTTCCTGTAATTCTTGCAATAGATGCAACCACAATCAATTGAACTTGCACTGGTTATTTGGCTATAGATTGCTTGAGTCTTTTCGACGTCCACATCAAGTGCAATCTTCCCCAACTTTACAATTGTCACCAAGCCTCCTAACGCCCGCTTAAGGGGCAGACAACGCCACTACAAACTTACTGCATAACACCGTAACCACAAAAACCAATGCATAGTAAAAATGCCACGCGTTGGCTGTCCCTCTTGAAGCGTTTGTTAGGTGCGTTCCGATTAATCCAATTTTGGATACTTGTGCAGTACCTCGATAGAGCGAATTTGAGTTGGGTCACAAGTATATTCTGACTCTTCGAGCCAGTCTGCACTATGGCTGTTAGGCGCACTTAAAATCGCTTCAGATGAAACATAAGCACTCAATAAAACACCGCCAGATTCGGTAGCATTTAGACCACGAGCAAATTTCTCTGCTACCTGTTTTTTCGGAGTCCAGCAAAAACCGATTAAGCCTTGGTCATAAAGGAATTGGCATTCACCACGATAAAGTTGAAGCTCACCCCCCTCATATTTAGGCAATATGAGCTTTAACCATTTGAGTATCAGTTTATCGTCACTAACATGTCGGCGAATATGCCCACCGTTTACAATCCACAGCATATGCATACTGTCGGCATCAAAGGAAAATTGATCAATATTTTCAACTGCATATTGTATTGCTGATACCCATACTTTATTCGAAATAGCGCAGACATACTCTCCTCTCATGATAGTGGAGGCTAATTCCTGATAGTTGATACTGAACTCCTTAATTACCCAAAAGCACCTAACGCCGCGTTAAGGGGCAGACAACGCTACTACCAACTTTCCGCATAACACTGTAACCACAAAAACCAACGCATAATAAAAATGCCATGCGTTGGCTGTCCCTCTTGAACGCTTTGTTAAATGCAATTTTTAAAACATGCTGTTTTGCTTCTGTGCATACTGATGGGCAATGACTTTGGTTATGATTTTTTCTACTTTCAAACACGTTGGTGTTTGAGTTTGAATCACGTCCATTTCTACTAACAATATGTCATTTTTCCCGAACCGTTCCTCACCATTATCAACACGTTTCTAGAAACTGCTCATCTGTAATTTCAGCGTAAAAGCTTGATTGCCCATCGCTGAACTTCCATTTGTTACCATCTTTGAATGATGGTGATTCAATAACCAAACCAGTTTTAATAGAGTTAGTGAACAAAGGCGTTTCAAAATCGATAGGTTTGAAATAATCGCATTCGTTTGCTGCAGCATGAGCTTCAATTTTATGAACCGAAGACTTTACTTTGACCGCTTCTAAACCTTTCGATAGCGGTTCTCGAATGAAGCAATCTAAGGAGTTAGCCGCTTTGGGAGCAGCTATCACATTAATAGTTTCGATATGAAAAACTTGTACGTCGCCTTGTTGATTTGTCACATGGACTGACTTATCGACTGTGTCTTTTTGTACTTCTTTCGGCTGCTGCCCTTGAAGGTGTATACATGCTTTAATACAGTCGGTTGCTAGCATGATCAGATCTTTTGGAGATCCCGATGCAAACATCGCCGCAGCACCTAAATTTATAACTTGAAGAGCGAAATCAATATCGAACGATTGATTTCTAAAGCCAGAGACGTCAAAAGTAAGCTCGGCATCTTTTCCATATGCATGCTTGGTAGTGATAGCCATAAAGTCATCAATAGCTGATATGTACTTTGCTACATCTTTAGCTCGAAGTTGCCCGTTTCGCAACTTTATCACCGTGATACTCTAGAGATATCAAATCTCTGATATGTAATTCCAACGCTTTTTCTCCATCGTTGAACTAAATTGCATTTAACGCCCGGTTAAGGGGCAGCCAACGCCATAACCAAGCTACCGCATAACACCGTAACCACAAAAACCAACGCATGGTAAAAATGCCACGCGTTGGCTGTCCCTCTTGAACCGTTTGTTATGCTTAAGCTTCAATGACTTACGCTTTACCAAAACCAAAACCAAAACCAAAACCAAAACCAAAACCAAAACCAAAACCAAAACCAAAACCAAAATTAACTCAGCTTTGATGCACAAACAAAACCCAAAAACCAAAAAAAACTGAAATGACTCATAATTTTGAAAATCAGACTTTGAACTTTTGCAGTCAAAACTCAAAAACCTAAGATCAAATTTCTGATTGAGCCAACCGCCTTCACCTCGCGCTTGCCCGAAAATTGACTGAGGCAACTCTCAGAATTTTTAGCACCAAAGAATAAGTGTCCAGAAAACAGCGCCCACTGAAGCTAATTTGCCGACAAACGCGAAACCAACCAGCCGAAGGAGCAAAGAAAAGCCATAAACCACTGTTTTGAAATGATTAAGCATAACGCCCGCTTAAGTGGTGAGCAACGCAATACCGATGTTTCCGCAGAACACCTTAATCATTAAAATCAACGCATAGTAAAAATGCCATGCGTTGCGAATCCATCTTTAAGCGTTTGTTATGTATGTACTATTTTCATTGTGACCAAGAAAGTTCGTTTTTCAACTTACACTCAAGACTCGTCTGTAACATTGAACGAAAACCTTTTTCTTGGTTGCGTATTTCGGTGATTGCGATCGCTCGTTTCGGTTTATTCCGATCACCTGATCCTGCCGTTTTTCTCTCTTCCTATTTTTACTCTAAGTGATCGGATTGCGCCAGTTTTCTCATTGACTCACCGCCCAGTTTCTATTCGATGACTATTGTGTACCAGCCTATCCATGAGAGCGTCTGCGACGGTGGCGTTGCCGATCATGTTGTACCACTCCTTTACAGGTAACTGACTGATGACGATTGTGCTGCTGTTTTGGTAGCGGTCTTCAAGCACTTCTAACAAGTGACCCGCATGCTCTTGAGTCAGTTTTTCCATTCCCCAGTCGTCGAGGATAAGCAGCGCTTTTTTAGCTAGGGATTGAAGTTGCTTTTGATAGCTACCATCCAGACGACCTGCGGTCAGGTCATCGAGCAAGCGAGTTAATCGGTAGTATCTGACGGTTTGCTGTTGGTCGCAGGCGCTACTTGCCAGAGCGCAGCCAAGATAGGTTTTGCCTGCACCTGTTGGGCCTGTGATCAAAATGTTCTGGTGCTTGTGCAGATAACTCCCCGTCAGAAGTTCACTCATCTGTTTGCGGTTGAGGTTTCGCCCCTCCTTGTAGATGAGTTGGCTCGGCTGAGCATCCACTCTCAGCTTGGCTTGTTGTTTTAAGCGTTGGATTTTGCTCTGATTACGATTCAAGATTTCACTTTCCAGAAGCAGGCTTAACCTTTCCTCGAAGTCCAGCTCTGCGTAGGTGGTCAGTTGCTCTTGTTGCTGCTCTAACGCTTTCGCCGCATGACTTAAGCGCAGGGTTTTGAGTTGGTCATTGAGTGTGTTCATATCCTTTCTCCTAGTGATAACAGTTCGGGCCACGAACATTGCTGTGAACAAGGTTCGGTGTATTCGCTTTATCTTTACTCAGTTGCCCCTCGCGATTGTTTTTCAGCAGATTATTGATGAAGGTGTAGTTCGGTTTTGTCAGCATCAGCGCATCTTTACAGGCTTGCTCTAGGCGTGATTCACCATGGGCTTTACTCAGGTTGAGTAACCCAAGACAGGAACGATAGGCCTGCTCTGGATGAGGTTTGGCGTTCAGCATCTTATTGACGACTTCTCGGGTGGCAGGGCCGATATTGGCTCCCCAGTTGAGCAAGCGTCCAGGCGACCACTTCTGATGTTGATGATGACTCGGCATGTGCTCTGGTTGGGTGCTGTTTCCGCGCTCTCTTTGACTGCGTGGATGCTGGGCGACCAAGTTACCTTGATGGTAGATCTGCACCAGACGGTTGGAGGCTTCCAGCTCGACGTGGTGGCCAACCAGTTGATGGGGAACCGAGTAGTAGTGACGGCGATATTCGACGTGATAGTCAGGCCCAACCTTGGCTTGTCTCGTTTCGGTATAGAGGTATCGCTGCTTGGGTAGCGGCTTTAATGCAGGTTTATCGAGTTTGTCGAACAAGGCTTTGCGACTCGCGCCATACTGTTTCATCTCACGTTGGTTTAACTCATCCATCAGCGCTCGGATAGCGAGATTCAGCTCTTTGAAGGTATAGAAGGTTTGGTGGCGAAGCCGCATCATGATCCAGCGTTCGACGAGGAGCACCGCATTCTCCGCCTTGGCTTTGTCTTTCGGTTTGTAAGGGCGAGCAGGCATCACGGCGGTTTGATAGTGATTGGCCAGTTTCTGATAGCTGTCGTTCAGTCTTGGCTCATAGCGATTCGCTTTACTGACCGCGCTACGCAGATTGTCGGGAACCAAGAGATGGGGGACGCCACCGAAGTGCTCGAACGCATTGGCATGCGCCTCTAGCCAGTAAGACTTTCCTTGGCTGGGGAAGGCTTCCACATAGGTGTAGTTGGACGCACCTAAGGTCGCCACGAACACTTCGGCTTCGCGCACTTCGCCTGTGTCAGGGTTCACCACCTGAAGCCGAGGGCCACAGTAATCGATAAACAGCTTATCACCCGCCACATGAAGCTGGCGCATGCTGCGCTTTTGGGTTTTGAGCCAGCGAGTGAAGTGCTCGCAGAACTGAGTGTAAGCGTAAGCTTTCTCTTGATATTGCTCATGATATTCCTGCCAGAGCAACATCTTCGTCATGCCTTTACGTCTGAGTTCGACTGCGTATTGCGTGAAGTCTGGCATGACTTTATCGCGACTGGCTTTCTTACCGTGATACAGCGCTTGCGTGAGATCAGCATCGCTGCAACTTTCAGGCAGAGGCCAACCAAGTTGGCTTTGTTTAAAGCGAGTAAGGAGTTCCGATATGGTGGACGGGCCGAGTTTCAGGCAAGAAGCGATGCTGCGATTTGAGAGACCGCAGTCGTACTTAAGGCGTAATACCTCTTTGATTTTGTTCATTGGAGTTCTCTTTTTGGCCATGGTCGCTTCCTTACGTTCTTGTTTAAGAAGTAAAGAATAGCGAGCTATTGATTTAAAAGAGAAAAAGGTAGGATTTCGGGCATTCCGATCGGGGTTTTCGCTATTCCGATCACCGATTTCGGAGTGAGGCTAAAAGTGATCGGATAATCGCGGAATCAGTGATCGGTTTAAACCGAAATGGGTGATCGGATAATCCCGAAATGACTGATCGGAATGCTCCGAAATATGCAAGAAAACTGAAACGACTCATAGATTTGAAAATCAGACTTTGAATTTCGGCAATTCAAGCCCAAAAACCTGTGATCAAAATATTGATTGAGCCAGTCGAACCAACCTCGCGCTTACTCAAAAATCGATTGAGGCAATTCTCTGAATTTCCAGCGCCAAAGAATGAGTGTCCGGAAAACAGCGCCCACTGAAGTCAACTTGCCGACAAACACAAAACTCACAAGCCAAGGGAGCAAAGAAATGATGCAACCAACTGATTTTTGTTGATTAAACATAACGCCCTGTTAAGTAGTGAGGCATGCACTACAAAAGCTTCCGCAACACTACGTAATCACTAAAACCAACGCAAACCAAAAATGCCACGCATGCCGAATCTGCTTGAACAGTTTGTTAGCTTAAATTTCAGTACCTTAGATTTACTAAGCCCGAGATTAACCTAATTTGGAAAGCCGGCAAACTACCTGAGTTTTAAAACCCGAATTGACTCAAACTTTGTGACCTTTCATGCGATTTTGAAACCAGTTAATTTTGACAAATCACTTTCGGAAAACTCAAAGTGAGAACAAAACTTCCAAAGCGACTTTGCACCAAATTGACTAACCTCGCGCAATCCGGAAACTCAATTGAGGCAACAGCTCAAAACTCGCGTTGGCAAACAATGCCGATTTGCCGAGAAACCGAAACGAGCTGCCAAGGGAAGAAAAAACAGGCTACAACCAATTGATTTTCATTGTTTTAAGCTAACGCCCGGTTAAGGGGCAGCCAACGCCATTACCAAGCTTCCGCATAACACCGTAACCACAAAAACCAACGCATAATAAAAATGCCACGCGTTGGCTGTCCCTCTTGAACCGTTTGTTATGTTTAAGCTTCAATGGCTTACGTTTTACCAAAACCAAGATTAACTCAGCTTTGATTCACAAACAAAAGCCAAGACCTAAAAAACTGAAACGACTCATAGATTTGAAAAACAGACTTCGAATTTTGGCAATTCAAGCCCAAAAACCTGTGATCACAATATTGATTGAGCCAGCCGAACCAACCTCGCGCTTACTCGAAAATCGACTGAGGCAATTCTCTGAATTTCCAGCGCCAAAGAATAGATGTCCAGAAAGTAGCGCCAGACGAAGCCAACTTGCCGACAAACACAAAACCAACAAGCCGAGGGAGCAAGAAAAGATGCAACCAACTGATTTTTGGTGATTAAACATAACGCCCTGCTAAGGGGTGAGCAACGCACTGCAAAAGCGACCGCACACCAACTTAATCACAAAACTCACCGCATGCTAAAAATGCCACGCGTTGCGAATCCCACTTAAGCAGCTTGTTAGCTTAAATTTCAGCACCTTAGATTAACTAAATCCGAGATTAACCTGATTTGGAAAACCAACAAACCGCTTGAGTTTTAAAACCCGAATTGGCTCAAACTTTGTGGCCTTTAATGCGATTTGAAAAACCGAAAAATTTGATAAATCTCTTTCGGAAAACTCAAAGCGAAAGCGAAACTTCCAAAGCAACTTTGCACCAAACTGGCTAACCTCGCGCATCCCCAAAACTCAATTGAGGCAACAACTCAAAACTCGCGCTGGCAAACAATGTTGATTTGCCGAGAAACCGAAACGAGCTGCCAAGGGAAGAAGAAACAGGCTGCAAACAATTGATTTTAATTGTTTTAAGCTAACGCCCTGTTAAGGTGTGAGCAACGCAATACCGATGCTTCCGCATACCACCTTAAACACTAAACGCAACGCATAGCAAAAATGCCAAGCATTGCGAATCACTCTTAAACAGATTGTTATGTGTTTTTTCGCTCGATCTCTTTACGCAGTTCTTCGATTAACTCTTCTGGCATAGGGTTATACCAACGCAATGATTTCAGCTCTGGTACATACACCACGCCAATACTCCTTCTGAGAAATCTGTTGTCTAAGTCGACACCAATTGACTCTAAAGACGCTAGACCAACTTCATAGTCCTTTAGAAAATCGAGGAAACAACTAGTAGCATCTGAATACTCTTTATCTGTGAATGCCACAGGAAACATCAGTTTTAAAGTTTTTCCATCATCGATTTGTGCCGTAAACGACAAATCAATTGCGAACTCCCTTTTGATTTCCATACTACCTAAGGTTGGTTCCAATCTACTTTTAAGCTTGGCTTTTTTACTAAAATTTGAAAGCTGAGCTTTAGCGTGGTTGTATGCATCTTTACCTAATTCGGAAATTAAAGAGCTAACGAATGGTTGGACAAAATGGATCGTAACTAACGTGGGTAGTATCCAATCAGCACACGCAAACGGACCGTACGAGTCTCGATTCGTATGGGAGCAGCTTTTTGAAAGCAACTGGTCACTTAAAAGCTCTTCAACTTCATGTTCTAGATAGTTTTCATATGTATTGATTTTTATCATAATTATCCCTGACACATAACGCCCTGTTAAGTAGTGAGGCATGCACTACGAAAGCTTCCGCAACACTACGTAATCACTAAAACCAACGCAAACCAAAAATGCCACGCATGCCGAATCTGCTTGAACAGTTTGTTAGCTTAAATTTCAGCATCTTAGATTAACCAAATCCGAGATTAACCTGATTTGGGAAGCCGGCAAACTGCCTAAGTTTTAAAACCCGAATTGACTCAAACTTTGTGGCCGTTCATTTGCTTTGAAAACCAATAATTTTTGACAACACATGTTCGCCAAACTCAAAGCGAAAGCAAAACTTCCAAAGCGACTTTGCGCCAAACTGACTGACCTCGTGCAATCTCAAAGCTCAATTGAGGCAACAGCTCGAAACTCACGTTGACAAACAATGCTGATTTGCCGAAAAACCTGAACAAATTGCCAAAGGAAGAAAGAAAAGATCACAAACAACTGATTTTTATTGTTTTAAGCTAACGCCCTGTTAAGGGGTGAGCAACGCAATACTGAACCCGCCGCATACCACCTTAATCACTTAAACCAACGCGTAGCGAAAATGCCACGCGTTGCGAATCCCTCTTGAACAGTTTGTTAAGCTTACATTTCGTATATGCTCAACCCCATAGCGGCTCCAAGAACATACCAAACATTTTGCCACTTAACTCTAACTAGATCAGAACCAATATACGATGTTTCGTTATTACTTCGTCGAAGTAACTTGCCATTTCCAATATAACTAAATTCTATATCTCCAAGTTTGTCTACGCTCATTTCATTAGGGAGCACACTCAATAATGGCGATACATAAACAGGATCATCAGCGACAACAAGAAACTCATCGAACAAATGAGCGAACCTAAGCATATGTTCTCCGAGTTCAAGACTATACCACTCCTCGGAGACCGTATTTATCCTTACTTCGCCCTTTTGATAATCAAGAGTTAAACCATTTAAATGCTCAATTTCATATCCATCTTCAGGGAGATGGAATATAAACGCAGTAATAAAGGACTTTTCATGCAACCACTCGATGGCATGAGGAATCACTTGATCAATTGATGGAGATGTCAATGTTTTCTCGGGATTGATTTTTCTGAAAAAGTTAATGGCTTTCATACGTTCCTGGTAGAAAAACCTATAATCGATATACATTGCTCGATACTTAACTGGCTCTCGTTGCATTCTTTCACGGTATATTGTTCTAACTTCATCGACACAGCCTTTCGCGTCTCTATTAATCTCACGTCCCGTGAAACGAATAACCGTATAACCTGACCTTGTTAAATATCGTTGCCTTATTGCGTCTTTTTCCAATTGCTCTGGAGAAGAGTGGTATGCGTGCCCATCCAACTCAATAATCAAACGCGCATCTCTAAGAATGAAATCCACCCTATATCTTGCATGCTTTTCTTTGTCGCCAAACCATTGCTCACTTTCAATTAAATCAGCAAGTTCATTTAGTTCTTTACTAAATTCAGCTTCAATGTGGGATTGACCACGATCTCTATACCAACTAGGAGCGTCTGCCGGTTGACCTGGATATTTCATTTTTCACCATAATATTTTTGTAAGCTTAACGCCCTGCTAAGGGGTGAGCAATGCACTACAAAAGCGACCGCACACCGCCTTAATCACAAAACTCACCGCATGCTGAAAATGCCACGCATTGCGAATCCCACTTAAGCAGTTTGTTAGCTTAAATTTCAGCACCTTAGATTTACTAAGCCCGAGATTAACCTGATTTGGAAAACCAACAAACCACTTGACGAATTGACTCAAACTTTGTGGCCATTCATTTGCTTTGAAGATCAGTAAATTTTGACAACTCATTTTCGCAAAACTCAAAGCGAAAACGACACTTCCAAAGCGACTTTACGGCAAAATGGCTCACCTCGCGCAATCCCAAAACTCAATTGAGGCAACTCCTCAAAACTCGCGTTGGCAAACAATGCTGATTTGCCGAGAAGCCTGAACGAATGGCCAGAGGAAGAAAAAACAGGCTGCAAACAATTGATTTTCATTGTTTTAAGCTAACGCCCTGCTAAGGGGTGAGCAATGCACTGCAAAAGCTACCGCACGCCGCCTTAATCACAAAACTCACCGCATGCTAAAAATGCCACGCATTGCGAATCCCGCTTAAGCAGTTTGTTAGCTTAAATTTCAGCACCTTAGATTTACCAAACCCGAGACTAACCCAGCTTGGTAAAACGACAAACCACCTGAGTTTTAAAACCCGAAATAACGCAAACTTTGTGGCCTTTCATGCAATTTGAAAAACCGAAAACTTTGAGAACTCATTTTCGGAAAACTCAAAGCGAAAGCAAAACTACCAAAGCGACTTTGCACCAAACTGGCTAACCTCGCGCAATCCCAAAACTCAATTGAGGCAAATGCTCAAAACTCGCATTGACAAACAATGCTGATTTGCCGAAAAGCCTGAACGAACTGCCAAGGGAAGAAAAAACAGGCTGCAACCAATTGATTTTCATTGTTTTAAGCTAACGCCCGGTTAAGGGGCAACCAACGCTACTACCAACTTTCCGCATAACACCGTAACCATAAAAACCAACGCATAATAAAAATGCCACGCGTTGGTTGTCCCTCTTGAACCGTTTGTTATGTAACTATCTAACGGCAATAGAGATTTCTACAGTATTAGCACTTTTGTAATACTCAAAGTCTGTTGTATACGCTCGTTTGTGAGGGCAGTGTTCAGAAGCAAAATAATTCCAAACCTCATTCCACAAATCGATAACTACTTGTGGCATTTCACCAGTCGCTGAAAAAGTCACGTACTTACCAGAGGAAACTTTCGTTTTTACTGATTCTGATAATAATTGTGGTGATAATGTGTCCGAACAAGCGATAACATCGAAAGCACCAGTAAAATCAGATTCATAGTTTGTGTATAAACCATACACTTTTGACTTGTCGGTTAACTTTGGAGCTGCATTTAAGTAAAATTTTTCCCAAAGATTTCCGATTTTTGCAGTCATAGGATTCATTTCATCTGCATTAGTCGTACGAACGACGAACCCCGCAACCTCAAAACCATTAATTTCACTGATGTTCATTTTTTCTCCTAGTTACATAACGCCCGCCTAAGGGGCTGACAACGCATAACAACCAAACTCAAACACAACAACCGAAACCACCGCGGCTCAATGGGACTGGAAACGCCACGCGTTGACAGTCCCTCTTGAGGCGTTTGTTAGCTTCGTAGCCTATTGTTTAACAATGGCTTTTAACACATTTGCTTGAAATGCATTTTATGCAAAAGCATCAAGCAAGCACACGTCCAACACCAAAACCTGTGAAGTTGGCTGCCAAAACTCAAAACACTCAAGACTAAGTTGGCCACGGTTAAGAGTCCGCGACAAAGAAAACCGGATCACAGCGATGATGCCACCTTTTGTGAAACTAAACTTTGAGTGTTGAACATCCAACAGCGTTGAAGCATCGAGGCTTTCTAGTTTTCAGCGACTTTGAAACCACTGAATTTTCAACACGTTCGACCAAATCAGTATCAAGAAAAAACTCAAAAGCCAAATTATGTAATTTGAACGCTAAAAACGGATTTTTCAGAACGATTGAGCTTGGGTTTTGATGATTCCTGCCTTTAAGAAGCTAACGCCCTGTTAAGGGGTGAGCAGCGCAATACCGAAGCCGCCGCATACCACCTTAATCACTTAAACCAACGCATAGTGAAAATGCCACGCGTTGCGAATCCCTCTTGAACAGTTTGTTAGGGCTTGACCTACAGCAAGAACCATATTAGCTTATAGTTTCAACGTGTTGATGATCTGCTACCAGCTGGTGATTCTAGTTAGTTGTGCCAATACATGGTCGAGAAGAAGACCAATCATAGAAGCAATATCTATAGGCATAGACGGAGATATCACCATGATGTTACCTATAACACGTATCACCACGCTCTTCATTTCCACTACGCTGATCATTTTTAGTGGTATTTTAACTCTTTCCGACAACGAAAACGCCACTGCCTACCTAAATTCAGGCGTTGATCTACTAAAGTCTTTGAACCAGAGCTAGATTTCCTACGGGACTCCCAAATGGTACTGTACAAAAGTTGTTAAGTACCATTTGGTGAAAAGAGCCCTAACGCCCGCCTAAGGGGCTGACAACGCATTACATTACACTAAACTCAATCACAACAACTGCAACCACCGCGGCTCAATGGGACTGGAAACGCCGCGCGTTGACAGTCCCTCTTGAGGCGTTTGTTATGCGCGTGCTTCAGACCAAACAGCAAATTCATTACCACTTGGCTCTGCAAAATGAAAACGACAACCACCAGGAAACTCAAAGATAGGACGGATGATATGACCGCCATTTTTCACGACTTTTTCTAAAGTAGCTTCAATGTCTGAACTATAGAAAATTAACAGTGCACCACCATTTTCAGTCCGGCTAGAAAGCTCAGCTTTGAAAAAACCACCATCTAAGCCTTCATTTGAGAAAGCTGCATATTCAGGCCCATAGTCAACAAAGCTCCAACCAAAAACCTTTGAAAAGAACGCTTTCGTTGACTCTAAGTCTTTCGCGGCAAACTCCACATAATTGAGCTTTTCATGCTGGTTCATTGTTAACTCCTGTCAATTTTTCCAATTAGCGCATAACGCCCGCCTAAGGGGCTGGCAACGCATACCACTAAACCCAAACACAACAACTGCAACCACCGCCGCTCAATGGGACTGGAAACGCCACGCGTTGACAGTCCCGCTTGAGGCGTTTGTTATGTGCATGCTTGAGTATTCACTCCATACTGGGCTCAGGCAAAACAGACGCTGTGCTATCCATGTAGGTTAAGAAATTCTTCCAGATTTCATGTGTTCTCTGTCTCGTTAACTGCGTTTTGCAAGATATCGCCAAAACACCACGAATTGAACCATCCCGCCATTGTGTATATACCGAATTGCAATGAGAAGACATGTAACTTTGCCAATCTTTCTGAGCCACTTGGATTGCACTGACCAAATCAGGATCATTCGCATTATGCTCAAAACTCGCTTCAAGATATTTTGTTAGTTTCCGCTTGAGCTGAATCTAAAGCCATACTTGCACACTGATTAATCTCAAATGTATTCATCGCATTCTTACAATCAAGAGACTCGTTTTCAGCACTTACAACACTAGAAAAACTTGCAAGCATGATTAGCAGCCACTTTTTCATTATTTTCTCCAAAGCACATAACGCCCGCCTAAGGGGCTGACAACGCATTACTACTAAACTCAATTACAACAACTGCAACCACCGCGGCTCATTGGGACTGGAAACGCTACGCGTTGACAGTCCCTCTTGAGGCGTTTGTTAGCTTCGTAGCCCATTGTTTACCAATGACTTTTTAAACACATTTGCTTGAAATGCATTTTACGCAAAAGCATCACTCAAACACACGTCCAACGCCAAAAGCTGTGAAGTGAGCTGCCAAAACTTGCAGCGTTCAAGGTTAAGTTGGCCACTTACCGCATTTCCGACAAAGAAGCACGATTTCAGCGACGATGCTGCTTTTTGTGAAACCAAGCTGCCAGTGTTGAACATCCAACAACATTGAAGCATCGAGACTTGTTGGCTTTCAGCGGCTTTGAAACCGCGGAACTTCCAACACTTTCTAACAAATCAGCATCTAGCAAAATTCAAATGCCAAATTGTGCAATTTGAACACTAAAAGCTGATTTTTCAGAACAAGAAGTTTGGATTTTGATGATTTTAGCCTTTAAGAAGCTAACGCCCTGCTAAGGGGTGAGCAATGCACTGCAAAAGCTACCGCACACCGACTTAATCACAAAACTCACCGCATGCTGAAAATGCCACGCATTGCGAATCCCGCTTAAGCAGTTTGTTAGCTTAAATTTCAGCACCTTAAATTTGCAAACGTTGAGATTAACCTGATTTGGAAAATCAACGAAACGCTTGAGTTTGAAAACCCGAATTGACTCAAACTTTGTAGCTGTTCATTTGCTTTGGAAACCAGTAAATTTTGAGAAATCACTTCCGGAAAACTCAAAGCGAAAGCAAAATTGCCAAAGCGATTTTGCACCAAACTGGCTAACCTCGGTTAAGCCCAAAAACGCAATTGAGGCAACAGCTCAAAACTCGCGTTGGCAAACTATGCTGATTTGCCGAGAAACCTAAACGAACTGCCAACGGAAGAAAGAACAAGCAGCAAACAATTGATTTTAATTGTTTTAAGCTAACGCCGCGTTAAGTGGTGAGCAACGTTAACGAATGACTTACCGCATCGCGCCGAAAACACAAAACTCAATGCAAACCAAAACCGCCAGACGTTGCGAGTCCGCCTTAAACGCTTTGTTATGAGCGTTTCTTAAGAGAAACACTATTTTTGACTATCTAACGATTTTTTCCTTATCTCAGTAATAGCCAAACTAAATAGAGAACCACCGACAACTGAGAAAAATAGTAAGGAGAGTTGTCCCGCCAACTCAACATGTTTATTGTCGATGTCACTACCCAAAAAGGTAAACACCAAAGAAGAGGTTCCTCCATAAACAGTTAGCAATACTGAATAAACAGCAAGTTTGAATGGCGAATAACAACCAGTTGCTAAGCGATATGTCCAAAAGCACCCCACAAATAAAAGACTTAAAGTAATAAATAAGAATATTAACATGAGTTCTACCCCAAGCTCATAACGCCCTGCTAAGGGGTGAGCAATGCACTGCAAAAGCTACCGCACACCAACTTAATCACAAAACTCACCGCATGCTAAAAATGCCACGCATTGCGAATCCCACTTAAGCAGTTTGTTAGCTTAAATTTCAGCACCTGAGATTTACTAAGCCTGAGATTAAACCGATTTGGAAAACCAACAAACCACTTGAGTTTTGAAACCCGAATTGGCTCAAACTTTGTGACCTTTCATACGATTTGAAAAACCGAAAATTTTGAGAACTCACTTTCAGAAAACTCAAAGCGAATGCAAAACTTCCAAAGCGACTTTGCGCCAAACTAACTGACCTCGCGCCATCTCAAAACTCAATTGAGGCAACTGCTCAAAACTCACATTGAAAAACAATGCTGATTTGCCGAGAAAGCTGAACGAATTGCCGAAGGAAGAAAGAAAATACCACAACCAATTGATTTTATTTGTTTTAAGCTAACGCCCTGTTAAGTAGTGAGGCATGCACTACAAAAGCTTCTGCAACACTACGTAATCACTAAAACCGCAGCAAACCAAAAATGCCACGCATGCCGAATCTGCTTGAACAGTTTGTTAGCTTAAATTTCAGCACCTTAGATTTCCCAAGCCTGAGACTAAACCGATTTGGAAAACCAACAAACCGCTTGAGTTTTAAAACTCGAATTTACTCAAACTTTGTGACCTTTCATGCGATTTGGAAAGCCGAAAATTTTGATAAATCACTTTCGGAAAACTCAAAGGGAATGCAAAACTTCCAAAGCGACTTTGCGCCAATCTGACTAACTTCGAAGAATCCCAAAACCCAATTGAGGCAACAGCTCAAAACTCGCGTTGGCAAACAAAGCCGATTTGCCGAGAAACCTGAACGAACTGCCGAGGGAAGAAAAAACAGGCTGCAACCAATTGATTTCTATTGCTTTAAGCTAACGCCCAGTTAAGGGGTGAAGCACGCAATGACCAAGTTTCCGCATGGCACTGCAACACAAAAACCAACGCATACCAAAAATGCCACGCGTGCTGAATCCCTCTTAAACTGTTTGTTAGGCGACTTTTCGCTGCATTACATGCTGAGGACCAACCGGCCCACCGAGGTACAACTCCCCTGTATCCTCAAAACCACATTTACAGTAGCAGTTATACGCTACTTTATTGCGGCAATTAACCGTTAATTGAAGAACTTGAAAATCTGGATAATTGTTAACGACATAAGAAGGCAACAAGTTAATTGCTTTAGTCGCTACACCCTGACCTTGAAAACGCTGGTCGACTAGAAGCGCTCGAACACCTAAAGCTTTGGAACTGCTGAAACCATAAGTTTCTGTATATGACAAATCAAGAAGGAAAAAACCAGCAACTGCGCCGTTACTAATAATCAAATGAGGATGCTCATATTCCTTTAACGATGAAACAACTTCATTTATGTTACCCACCGTAAATTCACTCTGTTCAGGTTTTACACTGAGCAAGTTCGCTTCATATTCCCTTTTAACACTATATTTTTCTATTGAGATCATTTGTTCCCTCGATCTTTAATGACGCCTAACGCTGCGTTAAGGGGTGAATGCCGCATAAACCAACTCTCCGCAGACCACTTTCACCACCAAAACCAACCGCATACCAAAAATGCCACGCGGCATGAATCCCTCTTAAACGCCTTGTTATGGCGCTGAACTCAAAGTTAGCTCTTGTATATCAATTTGGTCTACTTCCCTACCCAATATCCGCTTGTACTCGACTAAACGATGAACTGGGATGACTGGCAACTCGATACCTTGATAATCTTTAAGAACTGATTCTGAAAAGTAGATTTCAAGCTGGTGCCAAGAGCCATCTTGACGTGATTGTATCTTCGTATGTTGAGACAAACCGATTTCAATTTTTTGACTTTGGTAAACCAACTGGAAATACTCTAAATCCCAACCATATTCGGCATAATGAGCTAACGGCTTTGATATGTATTTTGCTACATGCGATAACACCTTGTCTGCGTCAGAGTTATGAATATAAAGATCTATATCTGCGATTTCCCGGCTACCACCATGAATGGTTGCCGCTAACCCACCGACTATTTGATACTCCACATCCTCTGCATCCAAGATTTCTTTGAGCCACTGCAAGGCTACTTTAACTTTATCACTCATCTAGTTCCCTTAGCTGAATTTCGCCCTGCGCCATAACGCCGTGTTAAGTGGTGAGCAGCGCTACCACCAAAACTAAAGACATTGTGCCATAAACACATAAGCAAAACTTTGAACTGAAGCCACCGAGCGTTGCGAATCCGTCTTAAACACCTTGTTATACCGCTTGCTTGCAACTAAAATGACCAAGTTAAAGACCGCTTTAAGGAGCTTTTAAATGACTGCTAGAATATTAGCTGATGTTGCTGCAAGTATTACTGAGTTTAAAGCAAACCCGATGAAGGTTGCTTCAAGTGCTTATGGTGAACCAGTAGCCGTGCTAAACCGAAATGAGCCAGCATTTTACTGTGTGCCCGCTGCCGCATACGAAATGATGATGGACAAACTTGAAGATATTGAGCTACTTGCTATAGCAAAAGAAACGCGAGTCTGAATCAAGCATTTCGGTGAGCATCGATGACTTATAATCTTGAATTTAAAAGTAGCGCACTTAAAGAGTGGAAAAAACTCGGCGCTACTTTGCAACAGCAATTTAAGAAAAAACTGATTGAGCGTTTAGCTAACCCACATGTTCCTGCATCCAAATTATCCGGGTCAGAGAACATGTATAAGATCAAATTACGCCAATCTGGCTATCGCTTAGTATACAAAGTGCAAGACGACGTAGTTATTGTTACCGTTTTAGCCGTAGGTAAGCGTGAACGTAGCGATGTATACAGAAAAGCGATGACAAGGCTCAACGACTGATTGCGGTATAACGCCCGGTTAAGGGGCAGCCAACGCCACAACCAAGCTTCCGTATAACACCGTAACCACAAAAACAAACGCATAATAAAAATGCCGCGCGTTGGCTGTCCCTCTTGAACCGTTTGTTATGCTTAAGCTTCAATGACTTACGTTTTACCAGAACCAATATTAACTCGACTTTAACTCACAAACAAAAGCCGAAAACCAAAAAACTGAAATGACTCATCATTTTGAAAATCAGACTTGGAACTTTGGCCGCTAAAACGAAAAAACCTAAGATCAAATTTCTGGTTGAGCCAACCGACCTAACCTCGTGCTTGCCCGAAAATTGATTGAGGCAACTCTCAGAATTTTTAGCGCCCAAGAATGGATGTCCAGAAAACAGCGCCCACTGAAGCCAATTTGCCGACAAGCACGAAACTCAAAAGCCAAGGGAACAAAGAACAATCATAAACCACTGATTTTTGGTGATTAAGCATAACGCCCGCCTAAGGGGCTGGCAACGCATTAACACTAAACTCAAACACAACAACTGCAACCACCGCGGCTCAATGGGACGGGAAACGCCGCGCGTTGACAGTCCCTCTTGAGGCGTTTGTTAGTTTCGTAGCCCATTGTTTGCCAATGACTTTTTAAACACATTTGCTTGAAATGCATTTTACGCAAATGCATGAAACAAACACACGTCCAACGCCAAAAGGTGTGAAGTTGGCAGCCAAAACTCAAAACGATCAAGGTTAAGTTGGCTACTTACCGAATCAACGACAAAGAAAGCACGCTCACAGCAATGATGCCGCTTTTGTGAAACCAAACTTCCAGTGTTGAGCATCCAACAATGTTGAAGCATCGATGCTTGCTAGTTTTCAGCGACTTTGAGACTGCTGAACTTTCAACACGTTCTACCAAATCAGCATCAAGAAAAACGCAAAAGTCTAATTGTGCGGATTGAAAACTAAAGGATTATTTTTCAGAGTCTTACATTTGAATTTTTGATGACTTTTCCTGAGAGAAACTAACGCCGCGTTAAGGGGTGAATGCCGCTTAAACCAGCTTTCCGCACACCACTTTCACCACCCAAACTCACCGCATACCAAAAATGCCACACGGCATGAATCCCACTTGAACGCCTTGTTATGCTTAAGCTTCAATGGTTTACGCTTTACTAGAACCAAGATTAACTCGACTTTGATTTACACACAAAAGCCAAAACGTAGAAAACCGAAATGACTCATAGTTTTGAAAATCAGACTTAGGAATTTGGCTGCTAAAACTCAAAAACCTAAGATCAAATTGCTGATTAAGCCAACCGCCCTAACTTCGCGCCTGACCGAAAATTGATTGAGGCAACTCTCTGAATTTTCAGCGCCAAAGAATAAGTGTCCAAAAAACAGCGCCCAATGAAACCGACTTGCCGACAAGCACAAAACCAATCAGCCAAGGGAACAAAGAAAAACCATAAACCACTGATTTTATGTGATTAAGCATAACGCCGCGTTAAGGGGTGAGTGCCGCACAAACCAACTTTCCGTAGACCACTTTCACCACAAAAATCACTGCATACCAAAAATGCCACGCGGCACGAATCCCTCTTTAACGCTTTGTTATGTTTATTTAGCCCAAGATTTCAAACAGTTAAATGCTTCAGCGACTGTTTCAAACTGAATTTTTGTCAAACAGACTTCCGCTAAACAGAACTCATGACGTTGAATCAATCTAGACACTTCCTCTGCTGAAATCTGGATTGAGTTTCCAATCAAGTTAACTACTGAGCCATCTGAAACAATTGAATAGACAAAACCTTCAGAATCAATGACTCGATCGCTTGGACTAACGATCAAATCCACACACTCGCAATTCAAATCAGCTTCAGAACCCAAATAAACAAGCTCATCATCACCATCTAATTTCAGAATACAAGGCCAATTGACCATGAACTTCTCCGATAAACATAACGCCCTGCTAAGGGGTGAGCAATGCACTACAAAAGCTACCGCACGCCACCTTATTCACAAAACTCACCGCATGCTGAAAATGCCACGCATTGCGAATCCCTCTTAAGCAGTTTGTTAGCTTAAATTTCAGCACCTTAGATTTACCAAAATTGAGATTAACCCGATTTGGGAAACCGGCAAACCACTTGAGCTTTAAAACCCAGAATGACTCAAACTTTGTAACCGTTCACTTGCTTTGAAACCAGTAAATTTTGAGAACTCATTTTCGGAAAACTCCTCAAAGCGAAAGCAAAACTTCCAAAGCGACTTTGCGCCAAACTGACTAACCTCGCGCATTCCCAAAACTCAATTGAGGCAACGGCTCAAAAATCACGTTGGCAAACAATGCCGATTTGCCGAGAAATCTGAACGAACTGCCAAGGGAAGAAAAAACAGGCTACAACCAATTGATTTTCATTGTTTTAAGCTAACGCCCTGCTAAGGGGTGAGCAATGCACTGCAAAATCTACCGCACACCGCCTTAATCACAAAACCCTCCGCATGCTGAAAATGCCACGCATTGCGAATCCCTCTTAAGCAGTTTGTTAGCTTAAATTTCAGCACCTTAAGATTGACCAAACCTGAGATTAACCCGATTTGGGAAACCAACAAACCGCTTGAGTTTTAAAACCCAAATTGGCTCAAACTATGTGGAATTTCATGCGAATTGAAAACCCGAAAATTTTGATAGATCACTTTCGGGAAACTCAAAGCGAAAGCAAAACTTCCAAAGCGACTTTGCGCCAAACTGGCTAACCTCGCGCAATCCCAAAGTTCAATTGAGGCAACAGCCCAAAACTCACGCTCATATACAATGCTGATTTGCCGAAAAACCTGAACGAATTGCTAAAGGAAGAAAGAAAAAGCCACAACCAATTGATTTTTAATGTTTTAAGCTAACGCCCTGCTAAGGGGTGAGCAATGCACTGCAAAAGCTACCGCACACCGCCTTAATCACAAAGCTCACCGCATGCTGAAAATGCCACGCATTGTGAATCCCACTTAAGCAGTTTGTTAGCTTAAATTTCAGCACCTTAGATTTACCAAACCTGAGATTAAACCGATTTGGAAAACCAACAAACCGCTTGAGTTTGAAAACCCAAATTGGCTCAAACTTTGTGGCCTTTCATGCGATTTGAAAACCCGAAAATTTTGATAGATCACTTTCGGGAAACCCAAAGCGAAAGCAAAACTTCCAAAACAACTTTGCGGCAAACTGGCTAACCTCGCGCAGTCCCAAAACTCAAATGAGGCAACTGCTCGAAACTCACGTTGACAAACAATGCTGATTTGCCGAGAAACCAGAACGAATGGCCAAAGGAAGAAAGAAAAGACCACAACCAATTGATTTTATTTATTTTAAGCTAACGCCCTGCTAAGGGGTGAGCAATGCACTGCAAAAGCTACCGCATGCTGCCTTAACCACGAAACTCTCCGCATGCTAAAAATGCCACGCATTGCGAATCCCGCTTAAGCAGTTTGTTAGCTTAAATTTCAGCACCTTAGATTTGCCAAAACTAAGATTAACTCGATTTGGGAAACCGGCAAACCGCTTGAGTTTTAAAACCCGAATTGACTCAAACTTTGTGCCCGTTCATTTGCTTTGAAAACCTGCAAATTTTGATAACACACTTTCGGGAAACTCAAAGCGAATGCCAAACTTCCAAAGCGACTTGGCACCAAATTGACTAACCTCGCGCAATCCCAAAATTCAATTGAGGCACGACTCAAAACTCGCGTTGACAAACAATGCTAATTTGCCGAAAAACCAGAACGAATGGCCAAGGGAAGAGAGAAAAGACCACAATCAATTGATTTTTATTGTTTTAAGCTAACGCTCTGCTAAGGGGTGAGCAATGCACTACCAAAGCTACCGCACACCGCCTTAATAACAAAACTCACCGCATGCCAAAAATGCCACGCATTGCGAATCCCGCTTAAGCAGTTTGTTAGCTTAAATTTCAGCACCTTAGATTTACCAAGCCTGAGACTAACCCGATTTAGGAAACTGGCAAACTACCTGCGTTTTAAAACCCGAATTGATTCAAACTTTGTGGCCGTTCACTTGCTTTGAAAACCAACAAATTTTGATAAATCACTTTCGGAAAACTCAAAGCGAAAGCAAAACTTCCAAAGCGACTTTGCGCCAAACCGGCTAACCTCGCGAAATCCCAAAACTCAATTGAGGCAACAGCTCAAAACTCACATTCATAAACAATGCTGATTTGCCGAAAAACCTAAACGAATTGCCGATTGAAGAAAGAAAAAGCCGCAACCAATTGATTGTTATTGTTTTAAGCTAACGCCCTGTTAAGGGGTGAACAACGCAATACCGATGCCGCCGCATACCACCTTAATCACTTAAACCAACGCATAGTGAAAATGCCACGCGTTGTGAATCCCTCTTGAACAGTTTGTTATATGCGTACTGGCACCCATCACCACACATACAACTTAAAGTAAACCAAGAAAGACGCTATGAGAATAAGACCACACCAAGCGAAAAATACGAAGGCTTTCGACTCAGTTTCTGCTTCTTCCATATCGGGAAGTAAAGCCATGAAATAGCATCCGATTGGAACTAATTCGTACATTTTACCTGCATATTGGTTATTCATGCCTAAGAAAGGTGGAACATACAAATACAGAGCTGAATAGCTGACAAAAAAGATAGTAACTAAAATTCTATTCCAACCTATCTCTTCGCCTTCTTGGTACAGCTTAAATAACAGGTAGATAGCACCCAATATTGCTAGTATCAAAAACATCCTGTTCAGAAATCCCTAAAGCATATAACGCCCGCTTAAGTGGTGAGCAACGCAATGCGATGCTTCCGCACACCACCTAAATCACTACATTTACCGCAAGCCACAAATGCCACGCGTTGCGAATCCGTCTTAAAGCGTTTGTTATGCAATTATCGTCAAACCCTTGGGTCAGGGATCTTATTGAAGGTTGAATCAAAAACTTTTTTATCCCCTTCTGACAGAGTTGACTGATAGGTGATAGCTTTTTCATAAAACTCTATAGATTGAGCTTTATCTCCCACAATAAGCAATGCATGACTTAACACCGCATTTGTGAAAGCTTGAATCCAGTCAGCGCCCTGCCCATCAAAGTAGCTGAATGCCATTTGAGCAAACTGAACACTTAATTGGGAATTGTTAATGCATAACGCTCTCGCTACCGCTAAATTTGCAAGCTCAACATTTTCCTTCGTCCCGACTTCGGACCAATGGTAAAGAGAAGAAAAAGAAACAGTTAAAAGCCTTTTCTTCTCATCTTGAGTTAACTCAGATTCTGATAATGACCAGAATTCATTGTTGCTTTCAATTGCAAAGTATCGATTTAAACGAGAAATTTCCTCTACATTTGGCTTAGCCATAAATATCCTTATTTGTATAATTGATGAATTGCATAACGCCCTGCTAAGGGGTGAGCAATGCACTGCAAAAGCTACCGCATACCGCCCTAATCACGAAAACCCAACGCATGCTGAAAATGCCACGCATTGCGAATCCCGCTTAAGCAGTTTGTTATGCAGTTGGTGCTAACATTAGGTGATTTTCTCTTACAAACAATTTATTACTTGGTGCTAACTACCTTTATTGAGACAATTCCTGCTGCCACTCAACACAGATGGATACCTATGAAACTTTTAGTCCGTAACCTTGCTCGTTCAACTACTGAGCACGACATTCGAAAACTCTTTTCCGAATACGGTGAAGTGACCGAATGCAATCTCGTTTTAGACCAAAAAACGGGGTTATCGAAAGGCTTTGCCTTTGTTGATATGCCCAATGAATCAGAAGCTAAAACTGCAATTTCTACGCTCAATTTGACCGACTTCGCCAAAAGTAAAATTCGAGTAAAGATAGCTCAGTAATGGATTTTCAAACCAGCTGAAAATGCTGGTTTTTCATTCCCAGAAAACTGCATAACGCCCGCTTAAGTGGTGAGCAACGCAACGCGATGCTTCCGCACACCACCTAAATCACTACATTTACCGCAAGCCACAAATGCCACGCGTTGCGAATCCGTCTTAAAGCGTTTGTTATAAGCGTGCTAGCGTTTTTCTACTTTGCTATTCAAACCAACTTCTAATGCTGATGCCTTAGTCTTTGCTGCTTCTTGATATGTTTCGAAAACATCTCCATTTTTTTGGCCACTGAAATGAAGAACTCCGTGAACCACGGCCATAAAGAAGGAAACAACAACAATAAAAATTGGCAACAAACCAAGACCTTCAAAATTTAAAGATATCAATCCTAAGACAAAGAAAAGACTTGAAGCTATAGCAATTTTTTTACTGCGAGATGAAGATTTCATAAGCATCCATATTAGTAAGTTAAACATTATGAAATATTACAGATTATCAATTACGCATAAGTTGACTTAATCAACAGAATTAAGAGCTTATAACGCCCTGCTAAGGGGTGAGCAATGCACTGCAAAAGCGACCGCACACCAACTTAATCACAAAACCCACCGCATGCTGAAAATGCCACGCATTGCGAATCCCGCTTAAGCAGTTTGTTAGCTTAAATTTCAGCACCTTAGATTTACCAAACCCGAGATTAACCTGATTTGGGAAGCCGGCAAACTGCCTAAGTTTTAAAACCCGAATTGACTCAAACTTTGTGGCATTTTGTACTCTTTGAAAATCAGTAAATTTTGACAACACATTTTCGAAAAACTCAAAGCGAAAGCTGAACTGCTAAAGCGACTTTGCGCCAAATTTACTCACCTCGCGCAATCCCAAAATTCAATTGAGGCAACAGCTCAAAACTCACATTGATAAACAATGCTGATTTGCCGAAAAAACTGAGCGAGTTGCCGATGGAAAAAAGGAAGAAGCAGCAAGCAATTGATTTTATGTGTTTTAAGCTAACGCCCTGCTAAGGGGTGAGCAATGCACTGCGAAAGCTGCCGCACGCCGACTTAATCACAAAACCCACCGCATGCTAAAAATGCCACGCATTGCGAATCCCTCTTAAGCAGTTTGTTAGCTTAAATTTCAGCACCTTAGATTGACCAAACCCGATACTAACCCAGTATGGAAAAACGACAAACCACCTGAGTTTTAAAACCCGAATTGACTCAAACTTTGTGAACATTCACTTGCTTTGAAAACCTGAAAATTTTGAAAAAAAACATTTTCGAAAAACTCAAAGCAAAAGCAAAACTTCCAAAGCGACTTTGCGCCAAACCGGCTAACCTCGCGCAATCCCAAAACTCAATTGAGGCAACTGCTCAAAACTCCCATTGCCAAACAATGCTGATTTGCCGAAATAACCTGAACGAACTGCCAAGGGAAGAAAAAACAGGCTGCAAACAATTGATTTTCATTGTTTTAAGCTAACGCCGCGTTAAGGGGCGCAGGCACGCAATACAAACGTGACCGCATTGCGCCTTAACCACTAAACCCAACGCAAATTGAAAATGCCACGCGTGCCAAGTCCCTCTTAAACGCTTTGTTATGCGCCGTTTTCCACGAAAATTTGCTTGTACGATTTTGTTTGCAACGCAGCTCGTGTTAGACCAAATTTCTTCGCCAAGGCCTCCAGTTCGATTTTATAGCTACCCAACATAGATTCATCATCAGTCATTATGGCAAACTCTGCAAAATCACCTATTCCAGCCAAGGAATCAACTGTGATATGGAACTCACCAATAAAGTAGATACTCCGAGTTTTCTCAGCTTTTAGCACCAGTTTCGTACCCCAAAGTTTCCAGCATGCTACAAGCACTTGAAGCATCTGTAATATTTGTAGCTTCACATCGATCTGGCTCTGGCCCCTTTACTATCCACAATTTGATACCTGAAGGTTCCATTGTTCGAATGCAAAGGCTTTTGTTCTCAGAGTGTAAAGCTCGACCCGGTGAGTCAAAATACCTATCACATTCAGTATTATTTTCGAGCATGACTTCGTGAGGTATCGACCTCAAGACTTCGAGAAAGGACATTTTTGACTCAAGACGATACTTTAACTCGACTTCGTACTTACCTTGAAAGTGATTATGATTCATAAGTAACTTCAATATAAAATGGGACTATAACATAAGTGAGGAGTTTAAACTTTAATGGGCGCATAACGCCGCGTTAAGGGGTGCAGGCACGCACTACAAAAGCTACCGCACAATGCCGTAACCACTAAACCCAACGCAAATTGAAAATGCCACGCGTGCCAAATCCCTCTTGAACGCTTTGTTATGCTCAATCTTCAATAACTTACGTTTTAGCAGAACCAAGATTAACTCGGCTTTGACTCACAAACAAAAACCAAAACGTAGAAAACCGAAACAACTCATAGTTTTGAAAATCAGACTTTGAAATTTGGCTGCTAAAACTCAAAAACCTAAGATCAAATTGCTGATTGAGCCAGCCGCCCTCACCTCGCGCTTGCCCGAAAATTGATTGAGGCAATTCTCTGAGTTTCCAGCGCCAAAGAATAAGTGTCCGAAAAACAGCGCCCACTGAAGCCAACTTGCCGACAAACTCAAAACTAACCAGCCAAGGGGACAAAGAAAAACCATAAACCGCTGATTTTGCGCGATTAAGCATAACGCCCTGCTAAGGGGTGAGCAATGCACTGCAAAAGCTACCGTACGCCGCCTTAATCACAAAACCCAACGCATGCCAAAAATGCCACGCATTGCGAATCCCTCTTAAGCAGTTTGTTAGCTTAAATTTTAGCACCTTAGATTGACTAAACCTAAGATTAACCTGATTTGGAAAACTGGCAAACTACCTGAGATTTAAAACCCGAAATGACTCCTCGCGCAGTCCCAAAATTCAATTGAAGCAACAACTCGAAAATCGCGTTGGCAAACAATACTGATTTGCCGATAAACCTGAACGAATTGCCAAAGGAAGAAAGAAAAAACCACAAACAACTGATTTTTAATGTTTTAAGCTAACGCCGCATTAAGGGGCGAACAACGCACAAAAGCACTCAATGCATAGCAAATTCATCACAAAAACAAACGCATGGCAAAAATGCCACGCGTTGTGAGTCCCTCTTAAATGCTTTGTTAGCCGTTTATCTCACACTTGAATGATGAGACACGCTCTCTAACCTTTCTGCCAGCCAAATTTTAATGATTGATTGACGTGTTACACCAATACGACTCGCTTCTCTGTCCAAGGACTCAAGCATCCAGGCTGGAAAATCTACATTGACTCGTTTTTGCTTATGCATCGGTCTTTTAGCTTGCGATAGATCCAAGTCCATTACGATATCATCGTCGTCACTTTCAAACTTGGCATCAAATTCATGCGCTTTCATAAAGGCTTACCTCCGCTTTCCGTGAACGCCGAAACTGAGATGATCCTGATATTCGTACCTCGGTAGGTAATTACTCCTGACCAATGCTTACCGTTTAGTAAGCCGACAACCAAATATCTGGGCTCATCACTCGTGTTAGCAGGAATCTCGATAAGATCTGAATCATTCCACAACCCTTGAGCTGTATGAAAATCAATACCGTGCTTTTCGAGATTACTTCTGCTTTTGTTTTCATCAAATTCAAATTTAATCATGAGTAAAAACTACACCCTTTTTACTCATTAGGCAAACTTTGTTTATTGATGACGGCTAACGCCCTGCTAAGGGGTGAGCAATGCACTACGAAAGCAACCGCACACCACCTTAATCACAAAACTCACCGCATGCTGAAAATGCCACGCATTGCGAATCCCGCTTAAGCAGTTTGTTAGCTTAAATTTCAGCATCTTAGATTTACCAAAATTGAGATTAACCCGATTTGGAAAACCAACAAACCAATTGAGCCTTGAACCCCGAATTGGTTCAAACTTTGTGACTGTTCATTTGCTTTGAAAGCCAATAAATTTTGAGAACACACTTTCAGAAAACTCAAAACGAAAGCCAAACTTCCAAAGCGACCTTGCGCCAGACTAACTGACCTCGCTCAACCACAAAACTCAATTGAGGCAACAGCTCAAAAATCGCGTTGGCAAACAATACCGATTTGCCGATAACCCTGAATGAACTGCCAAGGGAAGAAAAAACAGGCTGCAAATAATTGATTTTCATTGTTTTAAGCTAACGCTGCGTTAAGGGGTGAATGCCGCCTAGACAAACCTTCCGCAGACCACTTTCACCACTAAAACTCACTGCATACCAAAAATGCCACGCGGCATGAATCCCTCTTTAACGCCTTGTTATGCGTCTAATCCAGAAATTGCCACGTATCTGCACCGTCAAATAGCCTGACTTTTACTTGGGAAGCCTGTGAAGGCGGAAACATACGATAATTGACCGCAAGCCTTGAGCTTGGACTTGGCTTTGTCGAAGTGTAATGTGTAATACAGCCGCACTCATTGCAACGGTTAAAATTGATGAACTTATCCCCGTAACAATAAGAGCTCAAACCCGCTTGGCCAACCTTTACCTCAACATCGGACTCCGTAAAGTAACCCCAAATTGCTCCGTATCGGGAACAAATAGAGCAATTACAGCTAGTCGCAGCTTCTGTGAGCTCCGGGATTGATAACTCAACATTACCGCAGTGACATCTACCTGTAATCATATGTATCCTCCATTGGCGCATAACGCCCGCTTAAGGGGCTGGCAACGCTACCGCACAGCTTAAAACAACAGCCGTAACCACTTCGGTTCAATGGGACTGGAAACGCTACGCGTTGACAGTCCCGCTTGAAGCGTTTGTTATGTGCCTGACTGTAATGCCTTTTATGGCATATTTTCAATTCTAGAAACTTACGATTGAGAGCTTACACCGCTTTACGTTTCTAATTCGGAGTTTCTTACAATGGTCATCAGTAAGAGTCTCGGGATCCTCAAACCCTTTAAGTAAGGGTAATAGACTGAATAGCCCAACGATTTTGCTTACGACAAATGCAGGTCTGTCTAGATTAAGAGTCGGTGCCTTGGTGGCATATTATGCCAAACATCATTCGATAAAAGTCAGGACAAAGAGAACGTAACAAACTGAATTTATTAGGGATGAATAAGAAGAAAAGGTGTATTTAACAAAAAAAGCACATAACGCCCGCTTAAGGGGCAGCCAACGCTACAACTAACTTTCCGCATAACACTGTAACCACAAAAGCCAAAGCATAGTGAAAATGCCACGCGTTGGCTGTCCCTCTTGAAGCGTTTGTTAGCTTACTCAGACCTTGCGTTTTTCTGCATTCTGTAGAGAGAAAATACACCTAACAATAAACTTGGCGCATACCAAGCCATTGAACTCACGCTGTACTTATTAACGACGACATAAACCAAGTTTACGACCAGCGTAATTTCACAAGTTACATAGGCAATAAAAAACGTCTTCGACCACTCAGCAAACTTTTCTGCCGTCGACAGGAACAAAGTTTGTGCATCTAGGATAAACGACAGCGACACAAAGAAGGAAACTATTACCGCTACAAGCCTAAAACTCTCAGTTTCCATCATATCTAACGCAAAATTGAACAGAAAACTGGTCACCAAAACAACATTGAAATTAGACATTATTGATACCGATATCACTCATAGAAATGATGAAATAATAATCAAACCGCTAATACTCTGTGTCTGCTTATAGTATTACTGTTTGCGAGTAAGCTAACGCTGCGTTAAGGGGTGAATGCCGCATAAACCAAGCTTCCGCAGACCACTTTCACCACCAAAACTCACTGCAAACCAAAAATGCCACGCGGCATGAATCCCACTTAAACGCCTTGTTATGTTTAAGGCTCAAAGGGTTAAGTTTTGCGATACCAAAGCTTAACTCAACTTATCTTTGAAAACCAAAACCAGACACTAAAAGACTTTATTAACTAATAAATTTTAGTTTACTGATATTGAGTTTTAGCGTAAAAACCGAAAACTGGAGCTCAAACTTTGAAACTAAGATCGCGTCATTCGACTCAAAAACGACTGAACTTAAATGAGGCGACTCTCTGAATTTTTAACGCCCACGAATTGGAGTCCAGAAAACAGCGAACACTGAAGTTAACTTGCCGACAAGACCAAAATTAGCAATACGAAGGAACAAAGAAAAGATGCAACCAACTGATTTTACGTGACTAAACATAACGCCCTGCTAAGGGGTGAGCAATGCACTACAAAAGCGACCGCACACCAACTTAATCACAAAAACTCACCGCATGCTAAAAATGCCACGCATTGCGAATCCCTCTTAAGCAGTTTGTTAGCTTAAATTTCAGCACCTTAGATTTACTAAGCCCGAGATTAACCTGATTTGGAAAACCAACAAACTGCCTGAGTTTTAATACCCGAATTGACTCAAACTTTGTGAACGTTCATTTGCTTTGAAACCAGTAAATTTTGAGAATTCATTTTCGGAGAACTCAAAGCGAACACAAAACTTCCAAAGCGACTTTGCGCCAAGCTTCCTAACCTCGTGCAATCCCAAAATTCAATTGAGGCAACAACCCAAAACTCGCTTTGACAACCAATGCTGATTTGCCGAGAAACCAGAAACGAATGGCCAAAGGAAGAAGGAAAAAACCACAACCAATTGATTTTACTTGTTTTAAGCTAACGCCCTGCTAAGGGGTGAGCAATGTACTGCAGAAGTTAACGCGCACCGCCTTAATCACAAAACTCACCGCATGCTAAAAATGCCACGCATTGCGAATCCCACTTAAGCAGTTTGTTAGCTTAAATTTCAGCACCTTAGATTTCCCAAGCCAGAGATTAAACCGATTTGGAAAACCAACAAACCGCTTGAACCTCAAAACCCGAAACAACTCAAATTTTGTAGCCTTTCATGTGCTTTGAAATGCAGCAAAACTTGATAGATCATTTTCTAAGAACTCAAAGCGAAAGCAAAACTTCCAAAGCAACTTTGCGCCAATCTGGCTAACCTCGAGCAACCCAAAAACTCAATTGAGGCAACTGCTCAAAACTCGCGTTGGCAAACAATGTTAATTTGCCGAGAAACCTGAACGAATGGCCAAAGGAAGAAAAAACAGGCTGCAAACAATTGATTTTTATTGTTTTAAGCTAACGCCCTGTTAAGTAGTGAGGCATGCACTACGAAAGCTTCTGCAACACTACGTAATCGCTAAAACCGCTGCAAACCAAAAATGCCACGCATGCCGAATCTGCTTGAACAGTTTGTTAGCTTAAATTTCAGCACCTTAGATTTACTAAGCCCGAGATTAACCTGATTTGGAAAACCAACAAACCACTTGAGTTTTGAAACCCGAATTGGCTCAAACTTTGTGACCTTTCATGCGATTTGAAAAACCGAAAATTTTGAGAAATCACTTTCGGAAAACTCAAAGCGAAAGCAAAGCTTCCAAAGCGACTTTTCGCCAACCTGGCTAACCTCGAGCAACCCAAAAACTCAATTGAGGCAACAGCTCGAAACTCGCGTTGGCAAAAAATGCTGATTTGCCGAGAAACCTGATCGAATGACCAAAGGAAGAAAGAAAAGACCACAACCAATTGATTTTATTTGTTTTAAGCTAACGCCCTGTTAAGGGGTGAGCAACGCAATACCGAAGCTGCCGCATACCACCTTAAACACTAAAACCAACGCATCGTGAAAATGCCAGGCGTTGCGAATCCCTCTTGAACAGTTTGTTATACGCGTGCTTAGTCGTACAACAACGCATTTTGAGCTAGATCTGCCAGCTGTACCTTAGCACTTTCGAACTGCTCTTTTGCCGTAAGGTCAGTGCTATTAACTTTCAAATACTGCTCCAAATAACTAACTTCAATAGATAATAGATCTATACGCATTTGCGTAAGATCATTCGGTTTTGATAATGCAAAATCTTCCCATGAGCGAAGTTGAAATGGGTTTAAATAGCAAGGTGCTTCTTTGAATACGCTTGCTTCAACATCGTACACAGCGATGAAATCATAAAAATCTTGTTCAAGCTTACCATTGCTCAATTCAAGTCTGTTGAGCAACTCTTCAAGTCTATTGATTGAGTCTCTCGCGGCATCAAACAACTGCGAATAGTGGTTTTTGGTTGAAACTCGGAATGCAAGCTCTTGCATTGAATGTTCAATAGTATTAAGTCGTTCGATTTTCTCCCAGTATTGCTCCATTTCAAAAGTAAGTCTGAACAACGCTGATTCATCAATTTTGAAGTCAGACTTCAAAAACTGGGATTCATGCCTTTGCTTAATTATCTTGAGTTTTTCGACTGTAAATTCGTCAACATCGTCGGTTTCTATATGATGCTGATAGCAAAGTAATAAGAGGTTATCATATGACCTCCGCTCTTCATCTGATTGTTCTGCATTGAAGCGTTCACCTTGAGGCATAGCTGCCTCGATATGACAAACTTGCCCTACAAACTGTTGCTTCGAGTTGATCATTTGATGAGTGCAACCAGGAAATGCACATTGATTTCCAGATCGTGCAAATAGTGCTCGAACTGTATCGAGCTTAGGAGCTAATCTTGCCAATATTTGATACCTTTCGATAAAGCGTATAACGCCGCATTAAGGTGTGAGCGGCGCTTGGCTATACTTGAGCGAAGCGAAACTGCCATGCGTTGCGAATCACTCTTAAATGCTTTGTTATATGCGTTGCCTCGTTTCTAGTTGGTAACTTAAACCACCTAGCAAACCTGCAAGCTGTCTATCATTTAGAACATATTTAGCCTCATATTTCATCCCATTGGGTATGTCTTGATAAGGAGCTAAAAATGCGCCACGTCCGCTACCAAACGTACTTTCAATGAATTGCTTCAACACACTAGGATGGCTAAGAGAATAGGCGGTACGAAAAATGGACAAGTCCCCGACAAATCCATCGATTTCAATCCAACAGTGACCGTCCCACTTTTGATTGATAATTTGTCCATTAGCACCGGCTTCTGGGAGATTTTTCTTACACTTGAATATTCGCTTACCCAAGATCTTTAAGTCTCCCGCTACCACGATTGCAGGAATACCATAATCATCTCTCAATGTCTGAGCCCATGCAGCACTAAGCGGTGCGCAAGCCCCCATTGAAGGAGGTACAATTGACAGGACTTTTTTAGCTGATTCTATTAGAGGTTGTGGACTACTCAACTCGAATGAAGAAAAGCTACTAGCTTCATCTGCACCTCTATGCCTTGCAACCAACTGTTTTATTGAAGTTTTCATTATTTTCCTCTAAGCATATAACGCCGCGTTAAGTGGTGAACAACGCATCCACCCGACCTAAAGCATTGTGCCGTAAACACTTAAGCAGAAGCAAACTGTGAATACCAAGCGTTGTGAATCCGTCTTAAACGCTTTGTTAGTTTTGTGCATCGGATGGCGTATAGCTTTAGATTTTTGTGGTATGTTGTTCTGAAATTCCTATGGAGGTCGTAATGCTAGTTTACGTAAACAATTTTGATCTAAGCGGAAATGCAGCTGCTGAGCGCGCACTTCAATCGGTATGCGGCTGGATACAATTTAAAACGAATGAAGACTTTGATGTTGAGATGCTCAAAAGTAGCGGTAATTATAAGTTTGACAATATCACTGTACGCACGTTTTGTGCTGTAGCACTAGAGCCTAAAATGTACTCCGTCCTATTGACTCACCCAGATCGTGATATTAAGGGGCGTCATTGGGAAACTGAAATTGGTATTAAAGAGGAAGGTGGAAAAACTAAATTTTCTATTCTTTTGAAAGTGAATGACATCAGTACACAGGTACGTGGAAACGTAGTGACTACACGCCCATTAGTCGTAAAGTACCTATCTGACAGTAAGCTATTAAAACAAGATACCGTTGGTTTAAAAGTCAAGTTTTTAAACAACAAAGAAGACATTAGAGCACTAAAATGGGAAATTTATCGCCCAGAACGTATCTACCCACTTGTTTTAGTTAGTAAAAATAGATTGATTCATAACATTAGACTTCAGCAACAATTACTTGGTTTAGCTCAAGTTGTAGTTTTCCCTGAAGAAACTGATGACGGGTTAGTCGAATCTGAGCTAACAAAGCGCTACTCTGTATGGGATGGTGCTGTAAACATTGTCCAACCTTTATTCGGAAACGACGAACCCCGAAACTTCTTAGTTTTAAGCGATCAAATTGATTCATGGAAACAAAACAATATCCATATCTTATATGAATTATTGTCGCTTGTTACGCATAGTACGAACGGTAAATATCGTAAGGAACACTTTTCTCCTACTGATGTGAGAGCGAAGCGCCAGAAAGATCAGCGTATTGCTTTAACTTCAAAAGTATCCGCATTAACAGAAGATTCTGATTACAAAGAACTTCTTGATGAAGCAATGCAAGAGTTGGATCGTCAGCAAGAAGCATCAAATGCTGAAATAGAGAGGCTTACAACAAATCTCGGTGATACAGAAAGTATGTATTACGATGCGGAGTCGGATAAAGAAGAACTAGAAAATATCTTGCTAGGTTTACGAGCAAAGCTCGAACACTTAGAAAGCCGATTTAATGGTAAAGATTCAGGGTTACCTGCGCTCGTAAAAGGAGCTGAAAACGACCTTTATGAAGATGAAATCCTGAATATTTTGCTTGATGTTCTGAAGCCTGCTTATAACTCTGCAAAACAGTTTTCTCGTCGAAGAGATGTACTTCAAGATCTGATTGAACATAACAAGCCAAATTCGCTTAAGGCTGAGTTTTTTGAGGAACTCAAAAAAGAACTTAAAGATTATCGTTCATTGACTCCGAAGCTACGTGAAATTTTCGCTTTAGCCAATATCGAAGTAGTGACTGATGGAAGTCATAACAAAGCAAAATTTATAGGTGAAGAACGATATGGAGTCACATTTGCTAAAACTGCAAGTGACTCACATGCAGGAAAGAATAATGTAACAACGATTCGTGATAATTTGTTTTAATCAATCATCTCCCGCGCTCTGGTTGAGTGCGGGAAAAACTAACGCTGCGTTAAGGGGTGAGTGCCGCCTAAACCAACTTTCCGCAGACCACTTTCACCACCAAAATTCACCGCATACCCAAAATGCCACGCGGCATGAATCCCACTTAAACGCCTTGTTATGCTTAAGCTTCAATGGCTTACGTTTTACTAAAAACAAGATTAACTCGACTTTGATTTACAAACAAAAACCAAAACGTAGAAAACTGAAATGACTCATAGTTTTGATGATCAGACTCGGGATTTTGGCAAATCTAGTTTTAAGTTTGAAAGCCTAGAAATGGGTTTCTGATTGAACCAACCACCCTAACCTCGCACTAGCCCAAAAATTCATTGAGGCAATTCTCTGAATTTCTAGCGCCAAAGAATAAGTGTCCGAAAAACAGCGCTCAAAAAAGTAAACTTGCCGACAAACACCGAACTGAAAAGCCAAGGGAACAAGGAAAAACCATAAAGCACTGATTTTGCGTGATTAAGCATAACGCCCTGCTAAGGGGTGAGCAATGCACTACAAAAGCTACCGCACACCGCCTTAATCACAAAACTCACCGCATGCTGACAATGCCACGCATTGCGAATCCCACTTAAGCAGTTTGTTAGCTTAAATTTCAGCACCTTAGATTTACTAAGCCCGAGATTAACCTGATTTGGAAAACCAACAAACCACTTGAGTTTTGAAACCCGAATTGGCTCAAACTTTGTGACCTTTCATGCGATTTGAAAAACCGAAAATTTTGAGAAATCACTTTCAGAAAACTCAAAGCGAATGCAAAACTTCCAAAGCGACTTTGCACCAAGCTTCCTAACCTCGTGCAATCCCAAAATTCCATTGAGGCAACAACCCAAAACTCGCTTTGACAACCAATGCTGATTTGCCGAAAAACCTGAACGAATGGCCAAAGGAAGAAAGAAAAGACCACAACCAATTGATTTTATTTATTTTAAGCTAACGCCCGCCTAAGGGGCTGGCAACGCATTACTACTAAACTCAAACACAACAACCATAACCACCGCGGCTCAATGGTACTGGAAACGCCACGCGTTGACAGTCCCTCTTGAGGCGTTTGTTATGTGTGTGTTTCTGATGCCCCCCTTCCATTTAAAGAGGCAGCGAAAGGCATTTATGCCAAACAGCATTCGATAAAAAACCATCATATACACAAGACTAAGATGCTTCATGTCGATATATTTCGGCTCTGAACTCTAGCTACACTATTGATTAATATCTCTTGTTTTTCGCTATTTGTTGCACTACTCCAACGACATATCTCGTCAAGAGTCCTACCACAACCTATGCAGATGTCTTTATCATCTAAACAACAATGACGAACACAAGGACTCTTATATGAACACGTTTCAATCGGTTCAGCTCTTTTAACGTTTTGATTTTCAGACATAGTGCACCTCACGTCTGAATTATAAGCGCAGAGCTGTGAAAACTTTCCAGAAAAACACATAACGCCCGGTTAAGGGGCAGCCAACGCCACTGACAACTTAACGCATAACACCGTAAACCACAAAGGCCAACGCATAATAAAAATGCCGCGCGTTGGCTGTCCCTCTTGAACCGTTTGTTATGTGCACATATACTTTGTCTAACTATGTAATACATTGTATGCACAAAGGTACTATTTATGAGAACAGAAATGCTAAGTACGCGCATTGACCACGACACGAAAATTGCGTTCACAAACGTCTGTGATGAGATGGGTCTAAGTACATCACAGGCCATAAAGTTATTTGCAAAAGCGGTTATTAATCATGGTGGAATCCCTTTTGAGCTGCGAGTTTCCACAGCCTAATGAGGTTACTGCATCTGCAATTCAAGAGCTCGTTGAAGGAAAAGGACATAAAGCTGAAACCGTCGAAGCTATGCTGAATGAGCTTACTGAAGGCAAAGTTAAGCATGTATAAACTCGAATACTCAACACAATTTAAGAAAGACTTCAAAAAGATAACTAAGATGCCGATTTCAGACATCATTGAAGTCGGCAATGTTATTTCTAAGCTGCAACGCGGCGAAAAGCTTGAACCCAAGAATGTTGACCATCCGTTAACTGGCAATTGGGTTGGATTTCGAGACTGCCACATTAAACCCGACCTAGTGTTAATCTATCGAGTTTTTAACGATCAACTACAACTAGCGCGTATTGGTTCACATAGTGATTTATTCTAATGAGTCAATTGGGCACATAACGCCCGCTTAAGGGGCAGCCAACGCTACTACCAACTTTCCGCATAACAATGTAACCACAAAAACCAACGCATGATAAAAATGCCACGCGTTGGCTGTCCCTCTTGAAGCGTTTGTTAGGCATATTAAGGTCCCAACATTGTAAGTTGCATCGATCTCGCAAAGCCATCCAAGCCGGGAAAGAGAACCCTAGCATTTATATTCATACTATCTAACGACTTTAGGATTTGATGTTTTAGCTCATATGGAATGACAAACTTTATAATGTCATCATCTGTGCTTGATAATTGCGATAGCGTACTATTCGGATCTTTATGTGGAATACCAGAAATACCAAAATTCTCTTCAAAAGTGTGCTTGATATTTGTAGGGAAAAGGAACAAACCTTGCTGGTTTATAATCCTTTCGTGAAGGTTTTCTGGCTCAACGTTAATAACACCAAGTGGTATATCTTTAATTTCCTTACCACTAATAGAAATCATGCTATCAGCGATTGGTAAAATCTTTAAGTTGTATTGATCGATGTTTGTTCGATGTGAATCAATCGAAAACCAGTGCATACAATTTCTTCGAATCATATCAAGATTTACTGCCCAAACAGCAGCATCTTGTGTTGCATTTTCTAACGCAAAGAAAGTTGCAATATGAAATGAATATGAGAAATCTAACAGTCGAGTTGGCGAGCCGTGATGCTGCATCAGAGACAACCACTCAAATAGATCAGACTGTTTTGGTAAGGTATTTGAATAATAAGACGCTCTACGCATAAAGTTACGCAGCATTCTATATTCTTTGTGCCATAACATTGGACCATGCGCATTACTCTCTTTGGCTTTTCGCTCAAATGTCGTCGTTAAACTCCATGACGCATCTGACTGCCCTCTGAAGCCCCACGATATTAACCGAGGTATAAAAGCCTGCAATTCTTCCCAGCTATCAATGACAACTACTTTCACCATAACCTCCCATGCCTAACGCTTTGTTAAGGTGTGAGGCACGCAATACTGAAGCCGCCGCATACCACCTTAACCACTAAACCTAACGCACAGTAAAAATGCCACGCGTGCCGAATCATTCTTAAACAATTTGTTATGACGACACCTAACGATGTTTAGCGTAATTCTTTAACGCATTTACGTTCGCTTTAACTTTTCCACTGTAGATAACTTCTTCCGTTTTATACCTGAAGTCAGGGGAAATCTGATCTACCAGCCAAAAGAAGTCATTAAATCGCCAAGGGTCTGGCTGTAATTTATTCAAAACCTCTATAATTAAATCGTCGATTTCTGGTGGATTTTTACCTTGCAGATGTCTGTTTATAAAATCCTCAAGGGGCGCGTGTTCATTATCTCTGCGAGGTTTCACATGAGGATATTCTCGCTCCACCAGAGCAATAAAGTCTGAAATAGTAGTGTTCACTGTCATAATACCTCGAGTCATAACGCCCTGCTAAGGGGTGAGCAATGCACTGCAAAAGCTACCGCACGCCGCCTTAATCACAAAACTCACCGCATGCTAAAAATGCCACGCATTGCGAATCCCGCTTAAGCAGTTTGTTAGCTTAAATTTCAGCACCTTAGATTTACCAAAGCTGAGATTAAACCGATTTGGAAAACCAACAAACCACCTGAGTTTTGAAACCCGAATTGGTTCAAACTTTGTGGCCGTTCATTTGCTTTAAAAACCAGTAAATTCTGAAAACTCGTTTTCGCAAAACTCAAAGCGAAAGCGACACTTCCAAAGCGACTTTGCACCAAACTTGCTAACATCGGTTAAGCCCAAAAACTCAATTGAGGCAGCAACTCAAAACTCGCGTTGGCAAACAATGCTGATTTGCCGAGAAACCGAAACGAGCTGCCAAGGGAAGGAAAAAACAGGCTGCAACCAATTGATTTTTATTGTTTTAAGCTAACGCCCGCTTAAGTGGTGAGCAACGCAATAGATTGCTTCCGCATACCACCTAAACCACTAAATTTGCCGCAAACCACAAATGCCACGCGTTGCGAATCCGTCTTAAAGCGTTTGTTAGGCTACTGATTCTCGGCTATGCGCCACAACACACCACTTGGATCTGTGACGCAAAACTCGAGCATTCCCCACGGCTGCTCAATAAGTTCTGTGACCTTTACGCCAAACTCTTTGTCTAGATTTAGCTGTAAGACATGTTCATACCAGCTTCGAGCATCTTCAACTAAAAGGTGCATCATAAAGTTGTTGCTGTGAACAGGTTCGTAGAAATCTTGGAGTAAGAAAGAACAAGTGCCAAATTTAAAATAAGCGATACCTTCAAATTCAGACGCCATTTCAAAGCCCAAAATCTGATAAAAACGCTTTGAGCATTCAAAGTCTTTGGCAGGAACAAAAGACTTTATTTCTATCGTGTTAAGGTTTTCCATTTCAATCTCCATTTTCTAGCACTGGTTGTAGCCTAACGCCCGCCTAAGGGGCTGGCAACGCATACCACTAAACTCAAACACAACAACCGAAACCACCGCGGCTCATTGGGACTGGAAACGCCACGCGTTGACAGTCCCTCTTGAGGCGTTTGTTAGCACTATATTTAGCGTTTCCGTTTAGAGTTGGTTTGATAATCGCTACCCGAAAGTGGACCTTTGTAGATATCCTCCAACAAGAAGTGGAGAACTTCTTTTAGCTCACGTTTATCTGCAGGTAATACAAGCTTGCCTTGATTAAAGGCAATCGGAACATTCGGGAAACCTTGGGCTGCAGTTTGGATATCAGAAACTGAATAGTTATCTAACAATGAAGTTGAAGAAATAGTATGGACCATTTTCCTTACTTGACTATCAGCTTCAGCTACAAAATTGTCTATATTCGCTACTTCTAAGGAAGCATGCTTACAAATGGCCTTAAGGTCAGTATCTGTTGCTTCCTGATAAAAATCACTTAGATTGAAAACCATCCTAGCATTATGAAAACTTTTAAACTTTGTATTACCCCCAACAATAACAGCAACCAATTTACTATCCAATGTAAATATATCTTCCGTTACCTTTACAAAGGTATTACCTGTTTGCATTTTTATAATAGGTATTTCGCTCAACGAGAGTGCTTGACGGCTAGAAAATTTTTGTACTAATACAGTTGTTTCATTGTTATCGACAAAACCTGTGAACACCGCTTTAATTGGTTCTGATTTAAAATTTGACAACTGGAGCGCGTGGTAAGAGGTTATGTTTGAATTAATTGCATCTACCATTACTTTAGCTTCAGAAACATCCGACAACACTAATAACTCATTCGGATCTGGTTTCCAATCACCGTTAAATGGAACTTCAGTATCCACTCCCTCATTGAAGCTTTGCAATTGTTTGTTAAATAATGTCACAAGCTCCTTTTGCAATGGCCCCTGTACGCGAATTCTTTTTACTTCAAGATTATTGTTATCATCTTTTATAAGCGCAAAAAAGTTTTGAGTAGTCACTTAGTTTTCCCCTATATCTAGGACAATATATTCCGTTAACTGGACAACCAATAGCGAGTCACTAGTTCGTCGAAGTTCTTTTTTTGTAATAAGCACATATGTCACACCCTCAGGTGTACCAACTTTGTAAAAATGCCACTTCATAATACCTAAAAGTGGGTTGAAGTGGTAACTGTATCCCGTACTGGTTATAAGGGCAAATATAATTAATATTGGTGCCCATACGACCCAATTTAAAGCATCAAAACTGGCTGTAAACAATGGGAGTAGGTACAACAATAGATAAGCCATATTCTCTCGATCTGCGGCCTCAATAGAAGAGACTCTAAAAGAAAATGACTCTAAATTGTTTTTTGCGTACCTCAGCACCCAAATACAAACTAACACTAAAAATAACGACGCTGCAATTGCAAGTCCCGCAAACTCTTTCTTATCAGAAAACCAAGCGACCCAAGCATAGCTAAACCCAACAGGTGCTATCGCTGTGCATGTAAGCATTATTTTAGCTAACCAACTAAGCATATAAGCAAACACCAACTGTTTTTATATACAGCCATATTAGATCAACTTGTACGGTATGACTACAATTGTGTAGTTATAGTGCTAACGCCCGCCTAAGGGGCTGGCAACGCATAACACTAAACTCAAAAACAACAACTGTAACCACTTCGGCTCATTGGGACTGGAAACGCCGGGCGTTGACAGTCCCTCTTGAGGCGTTTGTTAGCAATAATTTTGTCGCCAACTCTCTCTCCATGCTTTGTTTTTCTTACCATTAAATACAAGGTAGTCTTGATTAGGTCGGCTATTTAAGAAAGGAGAAAAGTACATGATAACTTCCTCTGCACTATGTTGTAGTTTGAGTAAGTCATCTTTAGCTAGAAAAGCGAACTTAATATTGCTTGATAATAACTCTTCTTTAGGCGTGTCATAATATATTTCTAGAACCTCAAGGACATTAGACAATTCTTTACAAACTATCGTGTCATCAACATTTTCAAGCACTAAAACTGGTGATGAGACACCATTCAAGTACATAAAAACTAGGTCTCCATTTCCCCACTCTATATTGATCTCATCTGCTGATTGCTTGTCCGAAAGGAAGCTTTCTGCCGTTAAAAGCACCTCAGACTTATATTTGTTCATAGTCTCGACGAACCTAAATAGTCCGTCTGCCAAGCTACGTTTTTCCATTTAATTCTCCAAATATTGCTAACGCCCTGTTAAGGTGTGAGCAACGCAATACCGATGCCACCGCATACCACGTGAAACACCAAACACAACGCATAGTGAAAATGCCACGCGTTGCGAATCACTCTTAAACAGTTTGTTATGTTTGTAGTTAAAGGGATAGACACAACTCTATTTCACGCCCTTCAACTAAGTGACCTGTTGATACAAAACCACAACTTTCGTAGAAGCCTTGAGGGCTACCTGAACCTGTAACAACACTTGTGTATAAAGCCGATATTCCGAACTCATTAACCAATGCTGATTTCAACAAATCGATAGCGATACGCCCGTACCCCTTTGACTGTTGAGACTTATCAAGCATGAAACCGCCAAAGTTCAAACTTACCTGAAACTGTGTTTGCGTTTACTAAAACAAAGCCAATTGGATTATTGTCAGAATAGATACCTTTGAACCAAGGAAAACTCATAAAGTTTGCTTCAGCCAATGAAATAGCATTGCTATCAACATGATTTACCTGGTTTTGAGCTACCTGTAACTGGCAAATCTCATAGAAGTTCGTTTTGTCTATACTTCTTAATTCGAGGCTCATACTACCAACTTCCTTCGAAAACATAACGCTGCGTTAAGGGGTGAATGCCGCATAAACCAACCTTCCGCAAGCCACTTTCACCACCAAAACCAACCGCATACCAAAAATGCCACGCGGCATGAATCCCTCTTAAACGCCTTGTTATGTGCGAAACAGCTTGTCACCCAGAATTTTTTGAGGAAAACAACTCAAATAATATAACGTCTAAAGAAGACAATTTCTGGGGAGAACGATCTCTTTTAATATTCTTAATTAGTACAGCATCACGTCTGGGTAAATTCGAGTACTTTTTATCTAAATGCTGTCCAAACGAACTTTCAATTCTTATCAAGCATTCCTCAAGAAGAGTAACTTCTTTAGCCAGCAATTCTAAAAGCACAAAGTATTTTCCAATAATAGCTACTAACTTAACCGAAATTAGTGAACGCATAGCTAATATAGTTTCTTTTTGTTGAGGCGAGTTCTGGCTAGACACGTTGTAAATTGAATATAGTCTTTCAAATTCTGACTTTATTTCATCTAAACCATCGATATAGGTGTTGATTAATATTCTTGTATTATTGGAGTGTAGTTCTCTACAAAAATTACCTATACATTCATTAATAATAACCTGATCGTATTCTTTCTGATGCAACTTAAACTCAGGACTAGATATTATATTCTGAGAAAAAACACCCAAACTTAAACTAATTTCTAACTTACTTGTGACCTCTTGCCTAGATAGACAGAAATAATGGAAAATTTGATAAAGATCTTGTGCATCAAGCTTAAATAATTCTCTTGAGATCATTGACATAAACAAGCCATTATTTGAAACATGGCGATTTTCTTTAAACATTTTTACCCAAGAGCTAAATACGACATCCTTATTTTTTGTTTCATATGCCTTTTCCAACAATCTATAAATCGTTCTAAATTCATTGGACTTATCAACATAGTGCTGGCTTAAAACAAAGATTAAACTATTGTACTTTTCAATATTTTTATTAGCGTCAATTGTTTGCTCTTTTAGATCTAAATCATCTTGGCGCTTACTAAGTTTAGAGTTTTGGTATATAAGTAAAAGAAGTGTAACAAATCCAGACACTGATGCTAACCAAGTCCCGTAGTTTCCAAATTCACTCGTAGTTGTGAAAAACGCTTGCGCTGTGGCTTGATCGACGAATCGTCCTAAAAACAAGAAACCAAATAAGATCCCCAAAAGCCCACATAAGAAACTAACCAGAAACAGCACTACAACCTCAGAGCAAAGCATTACAAATTAGACTGTTGAATTCTAAAACAATCAGCGTGAACAACCAAACAAATGTACCACTTGTCAAATGAAACTGACTAGCACATAACGCCGCGTTAAGGGGCGCAGGCACGCAATACAAGAGCTACCGCATAGTGCCGTAACCACTAAACCCAACGCAAACTGAAAATGCCACGCGTGCCAAGTCCCTCTTTAACGCTTTGTTATGCTTAAGCTTCAATGACTTACGTTTTACCCAAACCAAGATTAACTCAGCTTTGATTCACAAACAAAAACCAAAACATAGAAAACAGAAATGACTCATAATTTTGAAAATCAGACTTTGAACTTTGGCTGTCAAAACTCAAAAACCTAAGATCAAATTGCTGATTGAGCCAACCGCCCTAACCTCGCGCTTGCCCGAAAATTGACTGAGGCAATTCTCCGAGTTTCCAGCGCCAAAGAATAGGTGTCCAGAAAACAGCGCCCAATAAAGCCAACTTGCCGACAAACTCGAAACTAACCAGCCGAGGGAGCAAAGAAAAACCATAACCCACTGTTTTAAAATGATTAAGCATAACGCCCTGCTAAGGGGTGAGCAATGCACTGCAAAAGCGACCGCACTCCGCTTTAATCACAAAGCCCAACGCATACTGAAAATGCCACGCATTGCGAATCCCTCTTAAGCAGTTTGTTAGCTTAAATTTCAACACCTTAGATTTGCCAAAACTGAGATTAACCCGATTTGGAAAACCAACAAACCACCTGAGCCTTAAAACCCAAATTGACTCAAACTTTGTGGCCATTCGTTTGCTTTTAAACCTGTAAATTTTGAGAACTCACTTTCGGGAAACTCAAAGCGAAAGCAAAAACTTCCAAAGCGACTTTGCGCCAAACTGGCTAACCTCGCGCAATCCCAAAACTCAATTGAGGCAACGGCTCAAAACTTGCATTGGCAAACAATGTTGATTTGCCGAAAAACCTGAACGAATGGCAAAAGAAGGGAAAAACCACAAATAACTGATTTTATTCGTTTTAAGCTAACGCCGCGTTAAGGGGTGAATGCCGCCTAAACCAACTTTCCGCAGACCACTTTCACCACCATAAACCACTGCATACCAAAAATGCCACGCGGCATGAATCCCTCTTGAACGCTTTGTTATGGCACTGAGCACATGAAGATCGGCTGTACTCTACTTAAAAACAGCTTCTCAATATCAAACCGCTTAATAAATGGATCATTACAACCAAGCTCTCGGTATAGAAAGACCATTTTGCAAATTAAAAATGCAGCAAGTTTTATAATGTCATCATTATGAATAGTGTTAGCTGTTTGCTCGTAAGCATATCTGCTTTGGGTAAACAAATCTTTGTTGGTAGTAAGAATTTCAACGTCAGCAGTATCAAATAGATAACGTTGAATATTCACTGGCAGTGCTTCGTACAATAAAAGTAGGTCATGGGCATTCGAGTTTTTAGGTAGAACTTCTTTCTTATTGAACTCATATGTTTCATTGAGCTTTCCATGATTACTAGTCACAGTGGTAAGGAAGCTTTTAAGTATTATCTCAATACTCAATGCACACATTACCGTTTGGATCTCCATCCGCTGATGAGGTGACTCAATGCAAATCATGTAATAGTCGTATGCATTTTCGAGCATCCACGGTCTAAAATCTACGCTATCAACCCCCGCAATACTCGGACAAAATCTAACATTACTCATGAATTATCCCTCTGTGCCATAACGCCGCATTAAGGGGCAAGCAACGCAAACAACTGAACTCAAACTAACCAGCCGTAACCTCAAATGCTCACCCGAAACCCAAAATGCCACGCGTTGATTGTCCCTCTTAAATGCTTTGTTATGTTGAGAAATCACACAATGCGCTCGTCGTTATCTAACATTTTTACTGGAAGCTGATTCTCAACTAAAAATTTGTAAAAACGTAAGTCCTCGATTAAATCCGAGGATGCTAATTCAAAATCTTGATATGTTTGATTCTTGAATCGAAATCGTATGGTATGTTCAAACCTTTTGGTCTGTACATACAAAATATCGCTAATAGTAGAAATATCAATGTTGACGTGTAAGAAAATTAGACGACCATTATCCAAAATAACTTCTTCCGATTCCTTAGTTTTCCTTGACGCTAAGAAATCAATAGCCAGTGATAAAGCTGAGAAAAACGCAATATATGCAAGTTGGGTCGAAAAAGGCTTCTTTGATATTTCAACCAAGTAATAGGCCAACATACCAAAAAATCCAGTTCTCATTATAAACTGATTTAATATATTGATATTGAATATTCTTTTTTGCCTTAATAATGTTTTCATAGAACCTTTTCTCAAACATAACGCCGCGTTAAGGGGTGAGTGCCGCCTAAACCAACTTTCCGCAGACCACTTTCACCACAAAAATTACCGCATACCAAAAATGCCACGCGGCACGAATCCCTCTTTAACGCTTTGTTATGTGCGCGTTTCAGATTGACAAAGAACACCGAGCTCAATCTGCTTCTTTTTACTTAATCCACTTGCAACAATTTTATATGATTCAGATAGATAATAACGTAATTCATCATCAAGATGACCCTTTGTGTCGATTTTCTGAATCCATTTCATACCACGATTTGCAAAATATGGCGCAGGTCTGTAACCATCACAATTGCTCAAAAAGTCGAAATTTAACTCTGACACTTTGAAAGTGAACGCTGATTTCCCTTCTGTACTCCAGCCTCCGACCGCAAATACTTTATCTCCGACTTTCCATACATCAGAGTTGCCCCATTGAACAACATGACTAGTCGCAGGAAAAGAGCCACAAAACGCATTGAACTCATCGTAATTCATATCATTCATCCTTGAAGCACATAACGCCGCGTTAAGGGGTGCCGGCACGCAATACAAAAGCCTCTGCAACGCGCCTTAAACACTGAACTCAACGCATATTAAAAATGCCACGCGTGCCAAATCCCACTTGAACGCCTTGTTATACCGCTTGATTGAGGCTAAAATGACCAACATAAAGACCATCTAAGAGACCGATTATATGACCACTAGAATTTTAGCCGATGTTGCTGCAAGCATTACTGAGTTGAAAGCTAATCCTATGAAAGTTGCAACTAGTGCTTACGGTGAACCTGTTGCTGTATTGAACCGAAATGAGCCAGCATTTTATTGCGTACCTGCCGAAGCGTACGAAATGATGATGGACAGACTCGAAGATCTTGAACTACTAGCTATTGCAAAAGAGCGTGAATCTGAAGAGAGCATTTCGGTAAACATTGATGACCTATAAACTCGACTTTAAAAAGAGCGCACTCAAAGAGTGGAAAAAGCTTGGCTCAACGCTGCAACAACAATTTAAGAAAAAGCTAATCGAGCGCTTAGATAACCCGCATGTTCCGGCCTCAAAGCTCTCTGGAGCTGACAATATGTATAAAATTAAGCTACGTCAATCGGGCTACCGTCTTGTCTACAAAGTTGAAGACGATGTCATCATTGTAACCGTCTTAGCAGTCGGAAAACGCGAACGTAGCGACGTTTACCGTAAAGCTATGAAAAGGCTAGATGATTGATTGCGGTATAACGCCCGGTTAAGGGGCAGCCAACGCCATTACAAAGCTTCTGCATAACACCTTAACCACAAAAAACCAACGCATAATAAAAATGCCACGCGTTGGCTGTCCCTCTTGAACCGTTTGTTATGTTTAAGCTTCAATGACTTACGTTTTACCAAAACCAAGATTAACTCAGCTTTGATTCACAAACAAAAGCCAAGACCTAAAAAACTGAAACGATTCATAGAGTTGAAAAACAGACTTTGAATTTCGGCAATTCAAGCCCCAAAAACCTGTGATCAAAATACTGATTGAGCCAACCGCCCTAACCTCGCACTTACCCGAAAATTGATTGAGGCAATTCTCTGAATTTCCAGCGCCAAAGAATAATTGTCCGGAAAACAGCGCCCGCTGAAGCCAACTTGCCGACAAACACAAAACCAATCAGCAGAGAGAACAAAGAAAAACCATAATCCACTGATTTTTGGTGATTAAACATAACGCCCGGTTAAGGGGCAGCCAACGCCATTACCAAGCTTCCGCATAACACCGTAACCACAAAAACCAACGCATAGTGAAAATGCCACGCGTTGGCTGTCCCTCTTGAACCGTTTGTTATGTTTAAGCTTCAATGACTTACGTTTTACCTAAACCAAGATTAACCCAGCATTGACTCACAAACAAAAGCCAAAACCCAGAAAACTGAAACGACTCATAGATTTGAAAAACAGACTTCGAATTTTGGCAATTCAAGCCCAAAAACTTGTGGTTAAAATACTGATTGAGCCAGCCGCCCTAACCTCGCGATTACCCGAAAATTGATTGAGGCAATTCTCTGAATTTCCAGCGCCAAAGAATAATTGTCCGGAAAACAGCGCCCGCTGAAGCCAACTTGCCGACAAAAACAAAACCAATCAGCCGAGGGAACAAAGAAAAATCATAATCCACTGATTTTTGGTGATTAAACATAACGCCGCATTAAGGTGTGAGCGCGCTTGGCTATACTTGAGCGAAGCGAAACAGCCAAGCGTTGCGAATCACTCTTAAATGCTTTGTTATAACGCTATGGGTAGATATTCGAAATAGTAATACTACTTCCCCAAGAAATGTGATTCTTAGGGCAATAAAATACCTGTCGCAAGTCACCAACATGATCTCTTGCGTAAATATTCATACCAGGAAATGCATTTTCTATATTATTCAGACCAATTGTTACTATCTGATTATTAATAAAAAAGCTAAATGGCAAGCCCGTATCTATGAAAAGCCCAAACACATCATAACTCTGAACGCCCCATTCGTTTCCATGCTGTACCTGGAAGATTAAGGTAACTTATTCCTCGATTTGTAATCGAGTCTTCAACATCACTTAACCCTATAGGCTGAGAAATACCATAAGTAGTGTGCCTACGATTATTTGCAGTTTTGCTTGAGCCCGCATCATTAGGACAAATATAAGTTATCGAATCTGGATGTTTAATTTTAAGTATAAATCCAAGTTCCCCAAAGTAATTGTTTGTATAAAGCGAATCACCACTTGAGATCGTCGAACAACACAATTCGTAGTTTGTCGATAACGCATTTTTTAGATGCTGCAATGGATCAATGTTAGTATTGGCACCAGCCCCCATACCATTCCCTACACCGTGATATAAGAAACAACTTTTTTTCTTAAACACATCGTAGATGTCAGATATAGTGAATTTATTATTCACAAACCACTCCTATTTTCACAGAACTATTTTGAGCGTTATAACGCCCTGCTAAGGGGTGAGCAATGCACTACAAAAGCTACCGCACACCGCCTTAATCACAAAACTCACCGCATGCTGAAAATGCCACGCATTGCGAATCCCACTTAAGCAGTTTGTTAGCTTAAATTTCAGCACCTTAGATTTACTAAGCCCGAGATTAACCTGATTTGGAAAACCAACAAACCACTTGAGTTTTGAAACCCGAATTGGCTCAAACTTTGTGACCTTTCATACGATTTGAAAAACCGAAAATTTTGAGAAATCACTTTCAGAAAACTCAAAGCGAATGCAAAACTTCCAAAGCGACTTTGCGCTAAGCTTCCTAACCTCGTGCAATCCCAAAATTCAATTGAGGCAACAACCCAAAACTCGCTTTGACAACCAATGCTGATTTGCCGAAAAACCTGAACGAATGGCCAAAGGAAGAAAGAAAAGACCACAACCAATTGATTTTAATTGTTTTAAGCTAACGCCCTGCTAAGGGGTGAGCAATGCACTGCAAAAGCTACCGCACACCAACTTAATCACGAAACTCACCGCATGCTAAAAATGCCACGCATTGCGAATCCCGCTTAAGCAGTTTGTTAGCTTAAATTTCAGCACCTTAGATTTACCAAAACTGAGATTAACTCGATTTGCGAAACCAGCAAACCGCTTGAGTTTTAAAACTCGAATTGACTCAAACTTTGTGGCCGTTCATTTGCCTTGAAACAAGTAAATTTTTGAGAATTCATCTTCGGAGAACTCAAAGCGAAAGCAAAACTGCCAAAGCGACTTTGCGCCAAACTGGCTCACCTCGCGCAATCCCAAAACTCAATTGAGGCAACGGCTCAAAACTCGCGTTGGCAAACAATAACAATTTGCCGAAAAACCGGAACGAGCTGCCAAGGGAAGAAAAAACAGGCTGCAAACAATTGATTTTCATTGTTTTAAGCTAACGCCCGGTTAAGGGGCAGCCAACGCCATTACCAAGCTTCCGCATAACACCGTAACCACAAAAACCAACGCACAGTAAAAATGCCACGCGTTGGCTGTCCCTCTTGAACCGTTTGTTATGCTTAAACTTCAATGACTTACGTTTTACCTAAACCAAGATTAACTCAGCTTTGATACACAAACAAAACCCAAAAACCAAAAAACTGAAATGACTCATGATTTTGAAAATCAGACTTTGAACTTTGGCAGCTAAAACGAAAAAACCTAAGACCAAATTTCCGATTGAGCCACCCGCCCTAACCTCGTGCTTGCCCGAAAATTGAATGAGGCAATTCGCTGAATTTCCAGCGCCAAAGAATAATTGTCCGGAAAACCGCGCCCACTGAAGCCAACTTGCCGAGAAGCACAAAACTCACAAGCCAAGGGAACAAAGAACAATCATAAACCACTGATTTTTGGTGATTAAGCATAACGCCCTGCTAAGGGGTGAGCAATGCACTGCAAAAGCGACCGCACTCCGCTTTAATCACAAAGCCCAACGCATACTGAAAATGCCACGCATTGCGAATCCCTCTTAAGCAGTTTGTTAGCTTAAATTTCAACACCTTAGATTTGCCAAAACTGAGATTAACCCGATTTGGAAAACCAACAAACCACCTGAGCCTTAAAACCCAAATTGACTCAAACTTTGTGGCCATTCGTTTGCTTTTAAACCTGTAAATTTTGAGAACTCACTTTCGGGAAACTCAAAGCGAAAGCAAAAACTTCCAAAGCGACTTTGCGCCAAACTGGCTAACCTCGCGCAATCCCAAAACTCAATTGAGGCAACGGCTCAAAACTTGCATTGGCAAACAATGTTGATTTGCCGAAAAACCTGAACGAATGGCAAAAGAAGGGAAAAACCACAAATAACTGATTTTATTCGTTTTAAGCTAACGCCGCGTTAAGGGGTGAATGCCGCCTAAACCAACTTCCCGCAGACCACTTTCACCACTAAAACTCACCGCATACCCAAAATGCCACGCGGCATGAATCCCGCTTTAACGCTTTGTTATGTTCGCGCTTTTTTCACTTCAGAGTAAAGCCAAAAGGTATGAGTAACGGTCAAAGCAATAAACAAAAGTGGAATAAACAACGAAAATACTGATATCAAAATATACATTTGTGACATCACTAACTTTTCTAAGACCCCTTCGCTGTGGGCCCACCCTGCAGCATGACCATCCGAAAATAAGCCAAACGAGCCATAATAGTAGAGTAAGTACATCAATACAGACTCTTTCCAAAAGCCTCTCTGCATATATTTGACCGAGAAATGAGATACTCCAAACGCTAAAAAGCCACCTAATCCAATAAATATAAAGTCAAAAGGATACTTAATGGCTGTAGTAAGAAAGGCTCCTCCTGAAACCGTTACCGCAATAACGAGACCTAGAAGAAATGTAACAATCGCATTGGTAACTTTGATTTGATCCATATGTCCTCCGTACGGAAGGAAGCATTATGAAGCAATACGCAATGCTTAGAGCACCAAAATACGTAAAACTCGGTCGACCTCAATGTTTGGCAGCGAGAACATAACGCCCGCCTAAGGGGCTGACAACGCATAACAACTAAGCTCAAACACAACAACCATAACCACCGCAGCTCATTGGAACTGGAAACGCCGCGCGTTGACAGTCCCTCTTGAGGCGTTTGTTAGCACTCTAATTTTTAACCCATTGTCGAGTTAACATCTGCATACTTTTCCCGACTAACACAATAACAACTGCACCTAATAAAACAGGTGTGAAAAGAAAACTCCAACCTTGCCCAGAAAGCATAATCAATAGTGGGTTAGCTCCAGCAGGTGGATGTGTCGTTTTCGTAATCAGCATTGCACTAACAGCAAGCCCGGTTGCTACAGCTAATGATATCGCTGACACACCAATATATTGAGTAAAAATCACCCCTATGAAAGCGGTTATCAAATGTCCGAATATCACATTTTTAGGCTGAGCAAGAGGACTATTCGGAACACCAAACACAAGAACTGCAGTAGCACCAAAGGGAGCCATAAGTAAAACGACATTACCCATTGTTGAATCAAGAAAGGAAAGCATCCCTATTGCTAAACAGGCCCCAATGCCCGCCAAAATCGACATGAACAAACTGTGCATATAAACATCTCCATGAAGTAGACCACTCTGTCTACAAAATCAGAGTAGACAAAATGGTCTACCATTGTCAATATGACTTTAGAGGAGATATGAAATGAACCCAAAACGTCAATTGTTGATAGATACTGCACTAAACCTTTTTTATAAAAATGGAATCAATTCTATTGGAATAAATGAGGTCATCAGTGTTTCTGGTATTGCAAAACGAACTCTCTATTCTCATTTTGAAAGTAAAGAAGCCTTAATTCTTGCTGCTTTACAAAAACGGCACGAAATATTCACTTTTTGGTTAGAGCAAAAACTATCTGGCTCCCAGTCAAACCAAGAGGTTATTCATCGACTATTTTCAGCACTAGCCAATTGGTTTCAAAACAAAGAAAGTATGTTAGGTGATTTTCGAGGTTGTTTTTTCATTAATACATCTTCTGAATTTAGCGATATCAACAGCGAAATTTTCCGTTTCTGTAACCTCCACAAAGAGCATGTTAGACAAATTATTAGCTCTCATCTCAAAAGTAGAGATGATTCGTTGCTTGATGCTATTTGCATAATGAAAGAAGGTGCCATTGTAACAGCCCACTTGTCTGGAGATGGAAAAGAAATCACATCTAAATGTATTGAAATGCTCAAGAAATTTGAGTGCTAACGCCCTGCTAAGGGGTGAGCAATGCACTGCAAAAGCGACCGCACACCAACTTAATCACAAAACTCTCCGCATGCTGAAAATGCCACGCATTGCGAATCCCGCTTAAGCAGTTTGTTAGCTTAAATTTCATCACCTTAGATTGACCAAACCTGAGATTAATCTGATTTGGAAAACCGACAAACTGCCTGAGTTTTGAAACTCGGATTGGTTCAAACTTTGTGGCCTTTCGTGCGATTTGAAAACCCGAAAATTTTGATAAATCACTTTCGGAAAACTCAAAGCGAAAGCAATACTTCCAAAGCGACTTTGCGCCAAACTAACTGACCTCGCGCCATCTCAAAACTCAATTGAGGCAACAGCTCAAAAATTGCGTTGGCAAACAATGTGGATTTGCCGAAAAACCTAAACGAATTGCCGACGGAAGAAAAAAGACCACAACCAATTGATTTTTATTGTTTTAAGCTAACGCCCTGTTAAGGGGTGAGCAACGCAATACCGAAGCCGCCGCATACCACCTTAAACACTAGAAACCAACGCATAGTGAAAATGCCACGCGTTGCGAATCCCTCTTGAACAGTTTGTTAGGCTTATCATTCGCCGTTTATCTGCTTCGCAAAATTAGCGTGGAACCTGATTAGCTCGACACCATCTATTGCTTTTATAGATGCATTATTTCCCTCTGTAGTGCAGAAAGGTGGATACGCGAATAATAGCTGACCAACCTTTAAATCCAAATCGTTTGGAATGCTCAACCTTTCAATTGGATCCTCGTCAACCCAAGCCAAAAACTGTTCCCAAGTACAACCAAATTCATCAATATCACCAGTTTCGGCATTCAATTTAACTACCAAATTATCTCGAATAAAAAACTGGTCACCAAAGCAATCCTGAGCAATAGGAAAATCACTTGCTTTAACTTCTCGATATAAGTTGTGGAAAGCCAACTCACCATCTAAGAAAGTATTAACATTTAACAATCGCTCTTGTGCATCATTAGAGCGGATTTGTAGACCGCCTGAATATAATATTTTCATAGTTTCTCGTTCTATAAGCCTAACGCCCTGCTAAGGGGTGAGCAATGCACTGCAAAAGCTACCGCACGCTGCCTTAATCACAAAACTCACCGCATGCTAAAAATGCCACGCATTGCGAATCCCGCTTAAGCAGTTTGTTAGCTTAAATTTCAGCACCTTAGATTGACCAAACCCGAGACTAACCCAGCTTGGTAAAACGACAAACCACCTGAGTTTTAAAACCCGAAATAACGCAAACTTTGTGGCCTTTCATGCAATTTGAAAAACCGAAAACTTTGAGAATTCATTTTCTGAGAACTCAAAGCGAAAGCAAAATTTCCAAAGCGACCTTGCACCAAACTTACCAACCTCGCGCAGCCCCAAAACTCAATTGAGGCAGCAGCTCAAAACTCGCGTTGGCAAACAATGCCGATTTGCCGAGAAACCTGAACGAACTGCCGAGGGAAGAAAAAACAGGCTGCAACCAATTGATTTTTATTGTTTTAAGCTAACGCCCGCTTAAGGGGCAGCCAACGCTACAATCAACTTTCCGCATAACACCGTAACCACAAAAACCAACGCATGATAAAAATGCCGCGCGTTGGCTGTCCCTCTTGAAGCGTTTGTTAGCAATTTACTTTACAGTTGTATTGTTTAAGGCATAGTTCCAGACTCGATAAAAGTAGAAAATGTACCCAATGCCAAATGTAACTATAGAGATTAAGAACCAAATTATCACATGCCCCAAATCACTAAATAAGTCTATGTTGCAATTCATTTTTCGTTCAACTCCATACTCATCTACAATGCAAGTTCGATTGATGACGAACTTAGAAAAAGAGTATGGGAAGAAGAAAAGAGCTATACCAAAAGTAACAATACAGAGAATTAACCAAATAATTAAATGACCTATTATATCCAAAATTGCCACATCTGCTTTGAGCCTCATAAAACCTCCTCGATTATTTATTGTTGATTGTTGACTATTGCTAACGCCCTGCTAAGGGGTGAGCAATGCGCTGCAAAAGCTACCGCACACCGACTTAATCACAAAACTCACCGCATGCTGAAAATGCCACGCATTGCGAATCCCGCTTAAGCAGTTTGTTAGCTTAAATTTCAGCACCTGAGATTTACCAAACCCGAGATTAACCGGATTTGGGAAGCCGGCAAACTGCCTAAGTTTTAAAACCCGAATTGACTCAAACTTTGTGGCATTTTGTGCTCTTTGAAAATCAGTAAATTTTGAGAACTCATTTTCGGAGAACTCAAAGCGAAAGCAAAACTTCCAAAGCGACTTTGCGCCAAACTGGCTAACCTCGTGTAGCCACAAAACCCAATTGAGGCAACAACTCAAAATTCACGTTGGCAAACAATGCTGACTTGCCGAAATAACCTGAACGAACTGCCAAGGGAAGAAAAAACGGCTGCAAACAATTGATTTTCATTATTTTAAGCTAACGCCCGGTTAAGGGGCAGCCAACGCCATTACCAAGCTTCCGCATAACACCGTAATCACAAAAACCAACGCATAGTAAAAATGCCACGCGTTGGCTGTCCCTCTTGAACCGTTTGTTATGCTTAAGCTTCAATGACTTACGTTTTACCAAAACCAAGATTAACTCAGCTTTGATTCACAACCAAAAGCCAAGACCTAAAAAACTGAAACGACTCATAGATTTGAAAAACTGACTTTGAATTTCGGCAATTCAAGCCCCATAACCTGTGTTCAAAATACTGATTGCGCCAACCGCCCTAACCTCGTGCTTGCCCGAAAATTGAATGAGGCAATTCGCTGAATTTCCAGCGCCAAAGAATAATTGTCCGGAAAACCGCGCCCACTGAAGCCAACTTGCCGAGAAACACAAAACTCACAAGCCAAGGGAACAAAGAACAATCATAAACCACTGATTTTTGGTGATTAAGCATAACGCCGCGTTAAGGGGTGAACAACGCGACCACCAAACCTAAACCATTGCGCTGTAAACACTAAAGCTGATTCAAACCAAAACTGCCAAGCGTTGTGAATCCGCCTTAAACGCTTTGTTAGCGCGCATTTCCTGCGCACTGCAATCGCACAGCCTCAAACTACAATACAAATTGGGCACCTCAAAAACCATAACTACAGGGAATAAATATAGATTTTTGTAGGGCGAACTACTAAAGCATTTTTATGAATCAACTCAAGAATCGATTGCTAAGAAAGCCAAAAATCGAACCTACTTTCGTTTGGACAATAACTTACTAATTTCCCTGAATGCTTCGATGACTACATTCGGAATCGCACTCTCTGCATGAGAATCATTCATTTCTTCAGTTAAATGAGTAAAATTGGATTGGTACTTCTCTATCGCTTCATTGTCTGTGGATGCAAATATTACATCACCATCAACTTCTAAGCCCAAATCTAACAGTTGACCTTTTTCTCGTAAAAAAGCATCTGAATCCATACGTAAAAACGTAAAGTTCTTCCTTTCTTGTCCGGGCTGACAAAAGAACTGATATTTTTTCATTTTATTTCCTTTCTATGACCAACATTCCTAATGCGCAGCTAACGCCCAATTAAGGGGTGAGTAACGCAACACCGATGCCACCGCAAACCACCTTAATCACTAAAATTAACGCATAGTCAAAATGCCACGCGTTACGAATCCCTCTTGAATTGTTTGTTAGTACGCTGCTCGTAAACCTTTTTCACACGCCAAGATATTGAAATATAGCACGAAAGTTATGGCTTAAAACGCTGACACCAAAGGGACAACTGCCAAACTAGAACTCACTCTCAAAACGCAAGTTGGCGAGAAGAAAAACTTGCTTAACTACCCTATCTTCGCCGTTTTCAAATTAGCAAAGAAGACGGGCTTTAGAACTAAACAACCGCGCCAAAGAAACTCAGTGTTTGACGAAAATTTCCCAGCATCAAAGAAACCACACCAAAGAAATAACCCGAAAGTTAGAAACCGTAAACGGTGAAATCTACGCGTACACAACTCATATAGTGCCACCGGAAAGAACGTGAAAGGCACATTTAACCAGGTGTAAAGCTAGGAAAAGAAACCGATAACCCCCGAAAAATTTACCGTTGATGCCAATCCAGTACTAACGCTTTCTAAACTACATAATATCCCACAACCCACCATTGAAGTGTCGCGTTTATACAAAGGCAATCATACAGAACTCAAATAAAACCATCTAGAACAACGTGTTAGTGTTGAAGGATTGCTCACATAGAAAATTAGACTGCGAAATGTTGTCTAGTTGTTGATGTTCTCGATATTGTTTGAGGAAAGCCGTCTCATAACAATGTGTACTATTCGTAGTGCTATGTGAGACTACTAAGATTGTGTTTTTATAGATTCATAACGTCAGAAAGACTTGGAGGGAGATGTCGCTTTAGCGCAACACTTTCCGAGAGTGTCCTGAATTTTGATGTTTTAATGGGCAAAGGCCTAGCTTGGATGCTAGACCTTTGTCAGCAGACTGAGTGCATCTATGCACTCTTTGCAATGAAACCTAGCGTTACAAGCCGCCTTCCTGCTGGGCCTGTTTGACTAATGCCTGACGTTGAGCTTCCTGATCTGATACCAATTGATTTTCTATTTCTTGTTCTACATCTTGTGGAACAAAAACAAAGTATTTATTAATAGTCATCTTAAGAACCTCGAACTAGTTAAATTCACCTTCCGGTAGCTAATTGTTAGTACCACATGAAAAAACCATTTATCCCTGTGGCAGCATAAAAATAGTGGATGCCTACAACAGCGTCATCCTCCATGGAATAAAATTTATAGGATGAGATGAAAGGCGTAGAATTTTTGTTCAACTCTGCTTAGACACGAAAACAAAGAGATGCCACTTGGGCATCTCTTTTAGCGTATTGCAGATCTGAATGGATTATACGTCGTACGTAGTCGACGCAGTGTCACCGCCTGTACCTGTCCAGTTGGTGTGGAAGAATTCACCACGTGCACGATCAGTACGCTCATACGTGTGCGCGCCGAAGTAGTCACGTTGTGCCTGCAGCAGGTTCGCTGGCAGACGAGCAGTGGTGTAACCGTCTAGGAAGGTCAGAGCAGAAGTGGTACATGGCATCGGAATTCCCACTTCCAGAGATTTCGCTGCCACTTTACGCCATGCTGCTAGGCTACCCGTTAGGATGTTTTTGAAGTAATCGTCAGAACCCAGGAATGCTAGGTCTGGATTCGCTTCGAACGCGTCACGGATGTTGCCCAAGAATGCAGAACGGATGATACAACCACCGCGCCACATCAGCGCTACGTTACCGTAGTTCAGATCCCAGCCGTTTTCGTTTGACGCTTCACGCATCAGCATAAAACCTTGTGCGTAAGAGATGATTTTTGATGCCAGCAGCGCTTGACGAAGTGCATCAACCCACTCTTGTTTGTCACCTTCAACCGGAGTGATGGTTTTGCCAAACAGTTTTTCCGCTTCAACACGCTGGTCTTTCAGTGCAGACAGACAGCGAGCAAAGACAGATTCAGAGATCAGCGTCAGTGGAATGCCTAGGTCCAGAGCGTTGATACCTGTCCATTTACCGGTACCTTTCTGGCCTGCAGTGTCGAGGATCTTCTCGACCAGTGCTTCACCGTCTTCATCTTTGTAGCCAAGGATGTCAGCCGTGATTTCTACCAGGTAGCTGTTCAGCTCAGTTTCGTTCCAGTCAGCGAACACTGCCTGCATTTCATCAGCAGTCATGCCCAGGCCATCTTTCATGAACTGGTAAGCTTCAGTGATCAACTGCATGTCGCCGTATTCGATACCGTTGTGAACCATTTTCACGAAGTGGCCAGCACCGTCGTTGCCAACCCAGTCACAGCAAGGCTCGCCAGCATCCGTTTTTGCCGAGATCGCTTGGAAGATAGGCTTCACTGCTGCCCAGGCTTCAGGTGCACCACCTGGCATGATAGATGGTCCGAAACGAGCGCCTTCTTCACCGCCTGATACGCCAGTACCGATGAAGTGGATGCCTTTTTCGCGAAGTGCTACAACGCGGCGGTTAGTGTCTGGGTAGTTGGTGTTACCACCGTCGATGATGATGTCGCCTTTATCCAGTAGAGGAACCAGTTGGTCGATGAACGCATCAACCACCGCACCAGCACGAACCATTAGCATGACTTTACGTGGTGCTTCCAGTTTGTCCACCAGCTCTTGCAGCGTGTAAGCACCAACGATGTTGGTACCTTTGGCCGGGCCTTCTAGGAACTCGTCTACTTTTGCCGCAGTACGGTTGTGCGCCACCACTTTAAAACCGTGGTCATTCATGTTGAGGATAAGGTTTTGACCCATAACTGCTAGGCCAATTACACCGATATCACCTTTCATTTTTTCTCTCCAATAAATTTTACTTGGCTATCGCGATCACACGATTTTCGCCGCTGCGTCTAAATCTAAATACCATTCCGTCAGCCCCTGATGAGACTGAATCTTGGCTGCCGGATATGGAAGAATTTCTGCGGGTGAGCGATTAATCTCATCCACGATATCTGCTTTACCAGCGCCCAAAACGAGGTAACTGATACGTTTCGCTGCCTCAAGCACGCGCGCACTTTTGGATACACGGATCTGACCCGATTCAGGATGGCTTGCTAAAATGGCGAGTTTTTCTTCGTCGTAGTCTGTTTGACCAGGAAAGAGCGAGGCGGTGTGGCCATCGGCGCCAACACCGAGCAAGATCCAATCAAACACAGGTGTACCATTTTCGGTCGGGATCAACGCCAGCATTTCTCTCGCGAAACGTTCCGCTTCCATTTGAGGCTCATCTTCACCACGAATACGGTGGATGTTCTCGGCTGGCAAGGCAACTTGGCTAAACAAAAGCGCATTGGCTTCGCCGTAGTTGCTTTCTGCATCATCCGGCGCCACACATCGTTCGTCCCCCCACCAAAAGTGCAGGTTCTGCCATTGAATCGCCGTTGCATATGCAGCGGACGCTAATAGCTTGAACAACATTTTGGGCGTACTGCCACCAGAAAGAGAAATATGAACAGGCCGGCCCATTTCGCTAAACGCTTTCATATCGTTCGCGAGGCTTTCAACGACCTGCTCTGCGGTATTAAAAATCTTATGATTGATCATAGTTCGCAGTAATCCGTGTCAGTTAGGTTTTTGCATGGGAAGCGCCATGCACGATCATCGCGCTGGAGCAGATCATCCGATTCTTTTGGTCCCCAAGTGCCACAGGCGTAGCCAAACAAGGCTTGCGGATCTTGTTTGAAATCAAGGATCGGCTGGACATATTTCCAACACGCTTCCACTGCATCACTACGTGCAAACAGTGTCGCGTCGCCATTGAGCGCATCTAATAGTAGACGTTCATACGCGGTCAGCATTTGTGTTTCTTGAAGTGAGGTGTAATGGAAATTCATTTTCACTTCTTTGGCATGGAAACCAGCACCTGGCTGCTTCAAGCCAAAACTCATCTGGATGCCTTCATCAGGCTGAATACGAATGATGAGCTTGTTTTCAGGCGCATTTTGCCCAAATACAGGATGCGGTGTGCGTTTAAAGTGGATGACCACTTCTGTGACGCGCGTTGGCAGGCGTTTACCGGTACGCACATAAAAAGGCACACCATTCCAACGCCAGTTGTTGATGTAAGCTTTAAGGCCAACATACGTTTCGGTACGCGAATCTTCGGCAACACCATGCTCTTCGCGGTAACCGGGAAGGTGTTGTCCACGCACATCAGAGGCGGTGTATTGCCCTAGCACAAGGTTGTTGCGCAGATCGTGCTCATCCAACGGTTTGAGGCATTGCAGCACTTTTACCACTTCATCACGCATAGAGTCCGCGTTGATCTGCGCAGGTGGTTCCATGCCCACCATCGCCAACACTTGCAGAAGATGGTTTTGGAACATATCGCGCACCGCGCCAGAAACCGTCGTAGTAACCGCCACGTTCTTCGACGCCAAGAAACTCTGCGCCAGTGATTTCTACGTAATCGATGAAATTGCGATTCCACAGGGGTTCAAACATCGCGTTGGAGAAACGAAACACCAATAAATTCTGCACCGTTTCTTTACCCAGATAATGGTCAATACGGTAGATTTGATGCTCTTGGAAACACTCGTGAATGTCTTTATCCAGTTGCTTGGCAGAGGCCAGATCGTAACCAAAAGGTTTTTCGATAATCAGTCGCTTCCAGCCATCGTCTTCGTTGTTCAAGCCATGATGAGCTAGGCTCGCTGGAATCACACTGTAAAGGCTTGGTGGCGTCGCCATGTAGAACAACGTATTGCGCTGTTCAAACTGATACTGTTGCGCCAACTCGTTCAAGCGAGTCACTAACTTGGCATAATCTGCAGTATCTGAGGTATTGATTGCTTGATAATGCAAATGGCTAATGAAGGCATCCAGCGTTGCTGGCTCTGTTTTTTCCATTTCCTGAAGCGAATTCTTGAGCTTTTCGCGGTAGGACTCATCACTGTACTCTGTTCGGCTGACACCCAGAATGGCGAAGTTTTCTGGAAGTTGCTTACTTGCATAGAGGTGGTATAAGGCAGGAATCAACTTGCGGTAGGTCAAGTCACCCGAAGCACCAAAAATCACGATGCTGCTGTTTTCTGGTATTACCATCATCTTTCCCTTAAAAACGAGGTACTTATTTGTGCCTGGATACGGCTTAAAGGATGAGCCAACCCTATCAATGACACTAAAAAATTGATAGTTGATCTTGCCTATATCAGCGATAGGCAAAACCTAGAGTGTGTGGGTTGGTAATAAGAATGATTTGCCCGACACGGGGGCGTATTGTCTACGACTCTTTGACATACATCAATAGTTGAAAGTGCAATCGTTTAAATAATGACGCGATTTCAAGATAACTATTTGTATCAGAAGTGATATTTGATTTTTTACTGATTAGACCAGTTAGCACTATTTTTTGTAGTTGCATTACGCTGTTTTTGCGCAAATTTTCGCCACAAAATAGATCACTATCAGTGCTCGCTATGGGAGTAATCGAGTCATTTTATCTCAGCACTTTTTTATAGCAGCGCTCTGGCCGCCCCACTGTACCGTAGCTGAGATCGGCTTGCAGCTCGCCCGTAGCAATCAAATATTCCAAGTAACGCCTTGCAGTGGTGCGGCTGGCCCCCATCTTCTCCCCCGCTTCATCGGCGGTATAGGTTTCTTCTTGCTGAAAGAGTGCACGTATTTTGTCGAGCGTGACACCATCTATTCCTTTGGGCAAATGGCTTGCTTTTTCCTGCGCACTGCCTGACTGTAACATCTTGTCCACCAGCCCCTGATTGAGATCCGCAGACACGTGACCAAGTTGCTCTCGCTGGGCGCGGTACTTGTTGAGCGCGGTTTCAAGGCGCACAAACATCACCGGTTTGAGCAAATAATCGACCACGCCACCACGCATCGCCGTTTGCAGCGTTTCTACATCGCGCGCGGCGGTGATCAAAATCACATCACAATGGCGATTACTACCACGGATTTGATTTAAAATATCCAGACCACTGCCATCGGGCAGATAGACATCGAGCAAAACTAAGTCCGGTTCCAACAGTGTCAACTGCAGTTGCGCTTCCGCCGACGTCGTGGCGATGGCTATCACCTCAAAGCCATTCAACTGCTGCAAATAGTTATGATGTAATTGCGCAATCGCTAGGTCATCTTCAATAATCATCACTCGGCTATTGGCACTCATTGCTGCTCTTCCTTGGGGATGTAGACGGTCATTCGCGTTCCGTATTGCTTATTTGGGCTCATTTCGATGTGGCCAGCATAACGCTGGGCTAACTGGCTGACTAAATACAGCCCGACACCGCGATTGGCTTTGGCTTTGCTTGAAACCCCTTTTTCAACCAGTTGCTGTGGTAAATAACCTTCGGGTAGTCCGCAACCTTGATCGGTCACTTCCAAGATGATTTCAGTGCCGTAATCGCTCACCGAGACTTCAATGTTCCTTCTCGATTTGGCAAACGGTTGTTGATGAGCAATACCACTCATGGTGGCGTCGAAAGCATTGTCAATCAAATTACCTAATATGGTGGTAATGTCTTCCGCGTTGACCCCGTCCGGTAGTGGCTCCAAGCGAGTGCCCTCTTCTACAATGAGTTCAAGGCCAAGTTCTCTTGCACGTTCCGTTTTACCAAGCAGCATCCCCGCGACCAAGGGATCTTTAATCGTGTCACGCAAAAATTCAATCAGACCTTGATAATGTTCCGTTTCCTGACCAATCAGTTGCTGCACCGCGTCTAGTTCACCCATTTGCACCAAACCGCTAATGGTATTGAGTTTATTGCGATGTTCATGTGTCTGAGAGCGCAGCAGATCCGCGTACTCCTTGGTTTGCGATAGCTGCTCAGTCAGTTCACTGATCTCATCACGCAGGCGAAAACTCGATACCGCACCGACAACCTTTCCATCAACCAAAACGGGCGTGCGGTTAGCGATCAAATGTTTGTGATTCAGATAGAGCTCAATATCGTGATCTTCTTGTCCGGTCTCCAGCACTCGGTAGAGATCGCTGCTTGGCAAAGAATCAGCCAGAGGGCGGTTAAGCACCGTTGTTGGATCAAGCCCTAGAATCTGCGCCGCACTGCGGTTAATCGAACGTAACACACCGTTGGCATCAATACTGAGGATCCCCTCTTTGATAGTGCTCATAGTCACATCCAACTCGCTGTACAAACGGCCAATCTCTTCTGGTTCAAAACCCAAGATCGCTTTTTGGAACTTGCGCGCAGCATAGTTGGACACCAGTGCGTTAGCGGCAACCACTAAAACCGTCATCGCGATCAAAAACCAGATAAATGGCTCAATGCGATCTTGCAATCTCTCAAGCAGATAGCCAACCGAAACGACGCCGATCACTGTTCCTTGCGCATTAAACACAGCAGCCTTGCCACGCACCGAATAGCCAAGCGAGCCTTTTGCTGTCGAGATATAAGCTTCACCCTCTTTGAGCGCCCGCTCGTTGTCGCCACCACTCATTGGCAAACCTAAGCGAGAATCAAGCGGATGGATGAGACGCAAACCTTGCTCATCGCCGACAACAATAAAAGCGGCACCAAGTGCACCAGTAAGTTCACGAAAGCGGGCTTGGTGAGTCACGTTATCACGCTGTTCTATCAGCTCAATCACAATAGGAGAACTGGCCAAAAATCGGGCAACGCCTAAGGCTTTTTGCCCCATTTCCTCTTCTTGGGAATGTTTAAGATAGGCAAAACCAGCAGCGACAAGAATTAGCAGTTCGATCAGTCCTGACAACGTCATAATGACCAACATTCGCTGCCGAAAACTGACACTCTGCCACTTCATTTCACCCTCCAATCGCGACCTCTTCCGCGATAAGTTAACACTGAATTAACACTTAAGTGCAGAGTCACGTTCGGAAGTGTGAAACGGGAATGGAAAATGCCAATAGATTTTTGCCATGCTCTTGCGTTTGTTTTACTCGGGCTCAAAAAACATAAAAATATATAATCAACAAGTTACATATGAATTTTACTTTTAGTTGATCTGGATCATCTCACTTTTAGGAATTTTTGAGGTTTTTTTAACCAACAACACGTATACTTTTCCGAGTGTCTAGAGTAACAATCTACCTAACATAACGACAATAATAAGCACAAGGTGGTATCAATTGATAAGGAACGATCAATATGGAAAGAGATACCTTTGGAATTCGCCTTAGTAAGGCCATGCTGTCGAAGAACATGCATTCAACCTTTACACACGTCAGGGCTTACGAGAGAGACGGTCATACAGAGAGCGACCTACGCGTTCTGCTCGCCTTCCCTCAAATGAGCGGGCGCGATCTTCTGCAAACCATGCAAGGTTCCAAACAGCTTGAATGGCGAGCAGAATTCTTCTGCCCTTCATTAAAATAGTCAGCTCATCCTTCATGAGGAAGCACAGCCGACGCGCTGTGCTTTTTTATTTCCGCCGACTTATCAAGGTTGCGCTTAACAGAAAAAGACAATTCCTATATATTAGAGTCATTGCTCTATTTCGATACGACTATCATGAAACGAACTCATCAGTTACTAATGATTGGGCTGCTTTCAAGCTCCATCTCGTTGACTTGTCAGGCCGCGCCGATCACCTTTCAACAAGCTTGGCAGTTGCTACAAGACAACAATCACTCGCTCGCAGCACAGCGAGCCAACGTGGTCAGCCAAGAGCACATGCAAAGTGCTACTCGCAGTTTGGACTGGCCTTCGGTAAGCATCGGTGCGAATTACACTCGTCTGGATACTGATGTCACGCTCAGTGGTGAACAGTTAATGTCCAATACCACAATGCCGGCGCTCAACGCATCGACAGGGCCAATACTGCAAGCGCTTATGCCAGTATTGAGCGGGATAGAAACCACCATCGCCGAAAAAGATCTCTTTAGCTCATCTATCCGCGCTATTTGGCCCATTTTCACCGGCGGGCGCATTAGCGCTGCACAAGCGGCGGCAGAAGGCAAAACCGAAGAAGCGCGCAGTCAGCTGAAAATGGAAACGCAAGCACGCTACGAAGATCTCAGTAAGTACTACTTCTCCGTGGTACTCGCCAAAGAGGTGTTGCAAACGCGCCAAGCGGTCGAAAAAGGGTTGACTCAGCACCGCGATTTCGCCATCAAACTGGAAAAACAAGGGCAGATCGCCCATGTCGAGCGTTTACAGGCTGAAGCCTCATTGGATAAAGCCAGAGTCGAAACGCGCAAAGCACAAAGTAATCTTGAGATCGCGCAGTCAGCGCTGAGCAAAATTTTGGCTCAGTCAAGCTTGGTCGAACCTGCCGAAGGGTTGTTTATCAACCATAACTTGCCACCTCTCTCTGCGTTCACTGAGCAGACTCTCGCCACTTATCCGGGCCTTTCATTGTTGGACGCCAAAGAGCAGCAAGCCAGCGCGCTCATCAAAGCAGAAAAGGGCAAATACTATCCACAAGTCTATCTCTACGGCGACTACAGTCTGTATGAAGATGATTCACTCGCCAGCGAAATGAAACCGGACTGGTTGGTCGGTGTTGGGGTAAATGTCCCATTGATTGACACATCGGGGCGCAGCGAAAAAGTCAAAGCCGCCAGCAGCATGGTCTCGCAGGTACATTCACTCAAGGCACAAGCGCGAGAAGATCTGTCGGTGCTGGTTCAAAAGACCTATCTTGAAGCGCAGCAAGCGGTGGATGAAGTGATCGGTTTGGAATCGAGTATTCGCCTTGCCAAAGAGAACCTCGATTTGCGGGAAAAAGCCTTTAATCAAGGGCTTTCGAACTCACTGGAAGTGGTCGATGCACAATTGTACTTGGCCAGTATTGAAACGCAGCAATCCGCCGCCCGCTTTCGCTATCTCATCTCGCTCAATAAGCTGCTGGCACTGAGCAGTGAAATGAATAGCTTTGCTCAATACCAAGCTAGCGCCTACGCACCCACTCAAAAGGAATCACTATGAAATCGCTCAAACCTATTCTGCTTTCTCTCTGCGCTGTGGGTGCGGTGAGCTGGATCGGCTACCAGTTTTACCAAGCATATCAGCCAAAGCCAGTACGTTTACAGGGAATGATTGAAGCGCAGCAATACAGTATCTCCTCCAAAGTGCCGGGACGCATTGACCAAGTTTTGGTTCGCAAAGGCGATACGGTGAGCAAAGGGCAATTGGTGTTTACCTTGCATAGCCCAGAGATCGAGGCAAAGCTAGAGCAAGCCAAAGCGGGAGAAAAAGCCGCGGGAGCACTGGCGCAAGAAGCGGAGAAAGGCGCTCGCGCACAGCAAATTCAAGCAGCCAAAGATCAGTGGCTTAAAGCGAAAGCGGCCGCTGATTTGATGGAGAAGACTTACCAGCGCGTCAATAACCTGTATAAAGACGGCGTGGTCGCTGAACAAAAACGTGATGAAGCGATGACCCAATGGCAAGCCGCCAAATACACCGAAAGTGCGGCATTCCAAATGTATGAGCTCGCCAAAGAAGGCGCGCGCGATGAGACCAAACTCGCAGCGGCAGAAAAGGCGCGCATGGCGGCAGGAGCCGTTGCGGAAGTGGAAGCTTACGCAAGTGATACCCGTATTGAGAGTTGGTTTGACGGTGAAGTGTCTCAGGTTTTGCTACAAAGTGGCGAGTTAGCGCCTCAAGGCTTCCCTGTCGTGACCGTGATTGATACCCATGATGCTTGGGCCGTGCTTAACGTGAGAGAAGATTTGTTAAAACACTTTCAAAAAGGTGAGATCTTCAATGCTTATTTACCTGCTCTGGATAAAAAAGTGCAGTTTCGCGTTACCCACATTGCAGTGATGGGCGATTTTGCCACTTGGCGGGCGACCGACGCCTCACAAGGTTTCGACCTACGCACTTTTGAAGTCGAAGCTCGTCCTGTGGAGCCCATTTCTGCTCTACGCATGGGCATGAGTTTAGTGGTTGAGCTGTAATTGGCCTTATGATGAACGCTATCTACGCGCAACTGCATGTGCTGCGGCACGACAAATGGCTTTTGTCGTGCTTGACTTGGATCCCATTGCTAATTGCCTTAATGATTTGGGGCGTATTTTCTGCCGGGATCGCTCGTGATTTGCCAATTGGTATTGTAGATCAGTCACACAGCACGTTATCACGCAAATTAGTGCAAATGCTGGATGCTTCGCCCACACTCAGCACAGAGAGAGCATACTCAGACGTTACCGCCGCCAAAGACGCCCTGATTCGTGGTGAGATATACGCTTACGTGATCATCCCCGACCATTTTGATCGCGATATTTATCTCAAGCAGCCTCCGCAGATTTCGGCGTTTTACAACAGCCAATACATACTGACTGGCCGCTTAGTCAACTCTGCCATTATGCAAGCGCAAGGGCACTTTAACGCCGCATTAGAAACGGTCAAAAGCCTCAGTCATGGTAACCAAACGACTGCGAGCGCCATGGGGAGCGCCGTGACCATTACCACGCAAATCTCGCCGCTGTTCAACCAAAATACTAACTACGCGCAATTTTTAGTTTCAGCGGTGGTGCCCGCTATCTGGCAAATTATGATGGTGGTGTGCACGATTTTAATTCTGGCGGCAAATTTACGAGTCTATGCGCGATCCCCTGAAAAACTGGGGCTCTGGCTTGGTGATAACATTCTACTCACCCTTTTCCGTACTCTGAGCGGCTATCTGCCTATTTTTATGCTGCATGGTTTGGCTTTTCTGTGCTGGTTCTACTTCATCCTTGACTGGCCTTTTCACGGCCACTTTTTGCCCATTGTGATTGCGCAGCTTTTCACCGTATTAGCATGCATGATCATGGGCACTTTCTTTTTTTCTATGACGCTTGATGCCGCCCGAGCGATGAGTTTTGCCGGCGCATTTACCGCGCCCAGTTTTGCTTTTATGGGCATTACCTTCCCGGTTACCGACATGAGCGCGCCCGCACAGTTTTGGCGTGGATTATTACCGGTGAGTCATTACATCGAAGTACAAGTGTCTCAAGCCAGCTATGGGGCTGAGTTCTATAACGCATTGCAACCTCTTGCGCCGATGGTGGGTTATCTGCTGCCTGCACTGCTCACTCTCCTTCTGATGAAAAAGCACCTTAACAAAGCGGAGGGAAAATCATGAGCTGGCTTGATCTACTCAAAGCAGAGTTGAAAGCGCTACTAACCAATCCGGTGGTAACCCTGACTGTGTTCGGTGGTGTGCTGTTCTATTCGTTTCTCTATCCACTGCCCTACGCGCAGCAAACGCCACGAGAGCAGGCGATTTCAGTCGTCAACCTTGATATGAGCCCCACCAGCTTGAAGCTCGAACGCATGGTCGACGCGACTCCTCAAGTGAGAATCGTCCGCCGCGATGGCACGTTGGCTGAGGCAAAAGCGGTTTTTCTTGCTGGTAAGGTGAGCGGCATTTTGTTGATCCCGGAGCATTTCTACAAAGACCTATTGCTGGGTAAAAGTCCGACACTGTCGTATGCAGGCGATGCCTCCTACTTTCTGGTGTATGGCACCGTGGTGGAAGGGTTGGCGCAAACTGGTGGTACGCTGGCAGCACAGGTCAAAGTCTCGAAACTGCTGATAGATGGTGTACCGCTCGCTTTCGCGGCCAATCAGTACAGCGCGGTGAAGCTAAATCTCAAGCCAACTTTTAACCCAACCATGGGTTACGTCGACTATGTGGTGCCCGCGGTGTTTGTCCTGATCCTGCAGCAGACTTTGATCATGGCGGCGGGGCTTATCGTCGGCACACAAAAACATGGCCAAGGTTATTGGTCACATGTGCCGCGCTGGAAGTTACTCAGCGTGAGAACCGCAGTACTGGTGGCTATCTATTATCTGCTCAGCGCCTACTATTTCGGTGCCAGTTTTACTATGCATGGTATCAACACGCTGGCCAGCATCTCAACACTGCTCAGCCTGCTGTTGCCGTTTCTGCTTGCCTCTTGCCTGCTTGGCTATTGGTTGGGTGATTTGCTTCCGCGCCGTGAACTGGTCACACTGGTGGTGCTTATCAGCTCCATGCCGTTGATTTTCCTTGCTGGTTTCATCTGGCCTGTCGAGATGATCCCAGCGCCGCTTCTATGGCTCGCCCAATTGAGTCCGAGTACCAGCGCGATAAAAGGCTTTCTCGCTCTCAATCAAATGGGGGCGAGCTGGCAACAAGTCAGCGTTCAGTGGAGCAGCTTGTGGGCGTTGGTGCTGTTTTGGCTTTGTGCCTGCTTGTTATTGTGGCGACGCCAACGGTCGTGATTGCTAAGAGGTAAACCAAACAATAAGGGCTCAATTTTGAGCCCTTATTGTTGTCGTTACAATCCCATCTCTTGGGTAATGGATTTAATCTGCTTCAAATCCATTTTGTACACTTCGATCAGTTGATCCACTTGGCTTAAGCGCGAACTGGCTTCATCTTGGTTATCGCACGCATCAGATTTCGCGTCCCAAGATTTACCGGAAAGATACACTTCACACGCTTTCTTCAACGCTTCCAACTTCGGAACCAACACTTCTCGCTCTTTTTGCAGCGCCTCCAATTCTTGAGAAATCTCCATTTCACGGCGGAAAAGTTCTCGTGAGCGCTCAAACATATTGTTTTGCATATCGGCCTGACGGCTAAGCTTATCGTTCTCGCTTTGCGTGGTTTCAATCTGCGCTTTTTGCGATTTGATCTGCCCTTCCAAGGTGATGTTCAGTTTTTCCATTTCAGTGAGCTGATTTTGCAGCTTTTCAAGCTCCGCCTGATGCTCTTTTTGTCGCAGTGCGATTTCTGCTTCGAGTTTCTTGTCCACCTCAGAGTCCAAACTCGCTTCGCGTGATTTAACGCTCGCCACCAACTGAGTTTTGTCATTGGCTAGGCTTTGGTACTGCTGCTGCAGCCCTTGATAAGTCTCTTGCCATTTTTGAGCCGTAAAGTGAGCGCCGATCAAACCACCAAACGCCATGCCTAATACAGCAGCAATCGCAATATACACGAACGTACGTTTGTCTCGTTCCTCGATGACGACCACATCATCTTGTTCATCAGTTTGATTATTTGGCGAAGTCACAACATCTCACTCCAATCTCGATTAATAGGATTATCTAAACAGCTCTGTAGCCACCAAAACCAAGGTATAAATGGCGAAAAGACCGAGTAAGGTCACCACCACCCCTTTTTGGATTTTTTCGTTCGTGCGGTATCTCAGCAAGAAATACGCCAGCACAATTAACACTGCAATCACAATCAGCCGAATCATAACCTCTCCTTGCGTCATCAACTTATGTGACTAAACGGTAGCATTCTATGCCATTTGGCGTCCAGATTAAGTCAAGGTTCGGTAGTTTTTTCTGACGATTGAGCAATAAATACTCGTTCGAAAAATATGGGGATGACATCACAAAATTATTTGGTTAGGATTCGCGTACAGATTATCTGGCATTGCCAGATAATTGTTCCGATGAAGACTACAGGAGAGTGGTAATTAACCAATTATTAACATTTGGTTAGTCATACCCGCCGAAGAAGTAAATCTTTCAGGTGCAATCATCTTTCAAGAAATTGGATAGATGATGCGAGGACTGTAGTTGGAGGAACCTCTGGAGAGAACCGTTAAATCGGTCGCCGAAGGAGCAAGCCCTGCCCATGTGCAAGGTGAAACTCTCAGGCAAAAGGACAGAGGAGTGGAAAGTAACATCCCAATGATGTGAGTATTTTGCAGATCCCGTTGTCTAGCGAAATCTCGCTGCTACTTGGCTATTTAAAAGATCGCTGATCTTACCTTTCCCTCTTCTCCTTATTAGTTGTTTTATTAAGGGGAAATCATGAACGACCTGCAAACTTTACTACAAACTATCGATAATTTTGTCTGGGGACCACCACTGCTGCTGCTGTTGGTTGGTACGGGCATCTACTTCACCTTTACTCTAGGCTTAATCCAGTTCAAACATTTACCGACCGCTTTAGCGATGGTCTTTAGTAAAGAGAAATCCACCGACAAACAGGGCGATGTGTCCAGTTTTGCTGCACTTTGTACTGCACTTTCCGCCACCATTGGTACCGGTAATATCGTTGGTGTCGCCACGGCCATTAAACTCGGTGGCCCGGGTGCGCTGTTTTGGATGTGGCTTGCTGCCCTATTCGGCATGGCAACCAAATACGCGGAATGCTTGCTGGCGGTGAAATATCGTAAAGTGGATGACAAAGGACAGATGATCGGCGGTCCTATGTACTACTTGCAATACGGTGTCGGCTCAAAAGCGTTGGCAATTTTGTTTGCTGTGTTCGCTCTTGGCGTTGCATGTTTCGGTATCGGTACCTTCCCGCAGGTAAATGCCATCCTTGATGCGAGCGAAATTTCTCTGGGTGTGTCACGAGAAATAGCCGCGTCGGTGCTCACTCTGCTGGTAGCGTTCGTCACTTTAGGCGGCATCAAATCAATTGCAAGCGTGGCAGGCAAAGTGGTTCCTGCGATGGCGCTGTTTTATGTTCTGGCTTGTCTGAGCGTCATCATCATGAATGGCGATCAACTGCTCAGCGCGCTTGAGCTGGTGCTGACTTCAGCGTTTAGCTCAACGGCGGCAACCGGTGGCTTCCTTGGGGCGAGTATCATGTTAGCTATCCAATCGGGTATCGCGCGCGGTGTCTTCTCCAACGAATCGGGCCTAGGCAGTGCGCCTATGGCGGCCGCAGCGGCCAAAACCGACTCTTGTGTCAAGCAGGGTTTGATCTCCATGACAGGCACCTTCTTCGACACCATCGTTATCTGTACCATGACGGGGCTAGCACTCATCCTTACTGGTGCTTGGCAAAGTGATTTCTCTGGCGCGGCGATGACAACCCATGCGTTTGCCGTTGGACTCAATGCCGAAACTCTGGGGCCCATTCTGGTTTCAATCGGTCTGATGTTTTTTGCCTTTACCACCATCTTGGGCTGGAATTACTACGGCGAGCGTTGTGTGGTCTTTTTGCTCGGCACCAAGGCGGTATTACCCTACAAGGTGATTTTCTTAGCGCTGGTCGCCTCTGGTGCGTTTATGCAACTCGACATGATTTGGATTTTAGCTGACATCGTGAACGGTTTGATGGCCATTCCCAATTTGATCGGCTTGATCGCGCTGCGCCACGTGGTCATTGAAGAGACCAAGCTCTTTTTTCAGTCCGCATCGCGCAATGACGAGTTGGACACAGTAAACGCATAACCAACAGCAAAAAGCCCACGATCTCACGTGGGCTTTTTACATTCCATTACGCTCAAAACCGCTTTAATCTCTCAGCCACTGATGGGGCACTTGAGCACCTTGCTTTTTGAAGAACTCTGGATGCTGCTGCTGGAACTGATCTACCTTTATATCCTTGATAGGCCAGTCAACAAACGCTTCGGTAATAAAGGTTTCATCAATACCAAACTCCAATGTTTGTGGCCTTGGCGTAACGTATCGAAAGATTGAACTCTGGCCGGATTTTTCACAGACCATCGGAATATGGGAAAGAGATTGGTTGTTCACCGCAGCCGTTACCCACTGCTGCGTATTGGCCTCACACGCTCCCTCCTTCACCACATCGATCTCAAACTTATTATCAATCGTGGTTGAGAGGTACACCACCAGAGCATCATTAAGATAGACTCGACGTAGAACCAGTTGCTTAGTATCTTGCGTACGAGTCACCTGAATGCCATTAGCAAAAGGTTGAAAATAGGACCAGTGCCAATGCCAGTCTATTCCTCGTGGAGCATAAGCAAGCTGTGGTAACGTTATCCACGCTACTACGCCACCTAAAACCGCAATCAACAAAAGTTGCAAACCAATCAAACGATAGATAACGCGAGTCACACGGGTTTCTCAATCAGCAATTTGATACCCAGAACCACCAAAACCGTTCCTGTTGCCCCTTCCATCCATTTCATGAAGCTGGCATTTTTGAGCAAATTTTTCGCCGAGTTCAACGCCCCTGCTAGTCCGCATTGCCACACCATCGCAATCACAAAATGAATCGCCGCCATGGTCATGGATTGCAGCAGCGGAGAGCCTTCTGGGTTAACAAACTGAGGCAAAAACGCCAAGTAAAACACCGCCGTTTTCGGATTGAGCACGTTGGAAAGAAACCCTTCCCTGAGTGAACGCTTGGCACTGTATGACTGGTGAGCCATTTCCGTGACCGTCATGCCTGCACCACTTTTCATCAGCGCTCTTAAGCTACTGAGTCCCAGCCAAATAAGATAGGCGGCACCAATCATTTTGACCATCTGAAAAAGCTCGGCAGATTGTGCAAGGATGGCAGAAATGCCAATCGCAGAGAAAAGAGCGTGCACAAAAAGGCCAAAGCAGATACCCAGACTGGTCATACAGCCATCTTTAAGCCCTGCGCGACTGGTATTACGAATCACCAGTGCGGTATCCAACCCGGGAGTCAATGTCAGTATGGTGATAGCGAGCAAAAATGCTTCGAAGTTTAGAATGTCCATATTGTTGAATAAAAATGTGAAACAGGCGTTGATCAATACTCTGATTTTTTCATTTGCGCAAGCCGCTTTCACATTAGCGATAACAATCGCAACCGCTTGTATACAATCGTTCTCATTTGTGGAGAATAATAGGCTTGGTTTGGTTTACCCTTGGTTAACAAAACCAATGAAGTACAGAGGAAACCTGCACTTAAAAACAGGTGTTTACGGAAAGAACAATAAATAATGAGTAGTCACATGAACGCATTTCAACAACTGGTCGAACATTCAAAGAAAGTGTCCAATTTTCAACATCTCTCCTCCATCATTGGCTGGGACCAAGCCGCGGTGATGCCATCAGGCGGCGCTGAAGCACGCTCCAATGCCATGGCAGAGCTCGATGTTCATATCCATTCGCTGATGACACAGCCGCACCTCGCAGATTTGTTTGACCAAGCACAAGAACTTCCGCTCTCAACAGAAGAACAAGCCGTGCTGCGCGAGATGAAACGCACTTGGCAGCAAGACAACCTGCTACCGGAAGCGCTAGTTAAAGCTCAATCGCTTGCCGGTTCAAAATGCGAGCACGCTTGGCGCAGTCAACGTAAAAACAACGATTGGGCGGGTTTTGAGAAAAACTGGGCTGAAGTGGTTAAGCTTTCCCAAGAAGAGGCGCAAATTCGTGCTGACGCCACTGGCACATCGCCCTACGATGCTATGCTCGATCTCTATGAACCCGGCACGAGCTCTGCGTCACTCGATGCGCTTTTTGCCGATGTAAAAACTTGGCTTCCTTCGCTCATCGATAACGTTGTCGAAAAGCAGAAATCACGTTCAATACTTTTGCCCAATAGCCACTATCCGGCTGAAAAGCAGAAAGCACTCGGTTTAGAGGTGATGAAGCTGCTGCAATTTGACTTCGAACACGGCCGTTTGGATGAGAGCGCCCACCCATTTTGTGGTGGAGTACCGAGCGATGTGCGTATTACTACCCGTTATAACGAAAGCGAATTTGTACAATCCTTAATGGGCATTGTTCACGAAACAGGTCATGCACGTTATGAACAAGGCTTACCTCAAGCCTTCGCAGGAACACCTGCTGGTGAAGCTCGCTCTATGGGCATCCATGAGTCTCAGTCCCTGTTTTGCGAAATGCAGCTTGGCCGCAGTGAAGCGTTTGTGGAACACTTATCGCGTCTCGCCTCAAATCATTTCCAAGGCGCGGAATTTGCCAAAGACAACCTGTCAAAAATCTACACCCATGTTGAAAAAGGCTTTATTCGGGTTGATGCGGATGAGCTCACTTACCCCGCTCACGTTATTTTACGTTACGAAATCGAGCGCGATCTGATGAACGGTGCCATCAAACATACCGACGTACCTGAACTGTGGCATGAAAAAATGCAAAGTTACCTTGGCCTTTCTACTGCTGGCAATTTCACCAACGGCTGCATGCAAGACATTCACTGGACAGATGGCAGCTTTGGCTACTTTCCAAGTTACACATTGGGCGCGATGTATGCGGCGCAATTTATGGCAGCCATGAGAAAGACGGTAGATGTGGACAGCGTGGTTCGTTCTGGCGACTTAACGCCAATCTTCCACTGGCTGTCGAGCAATATCTGGAGCAAAGGTAGCCTTTTAACCACCGACAAACTGGTCAAAGCGGCAACGGGCGAAACATTAAATGCCGAGCACTTTAAGGCTCACTTAGTTTCTCGCTATCTCGGATAAACAAACTTGTAAATAGCCTTCCTCTGGAGAATCATTCTCTCCTTCAGAGGAAGGCAAATAGGCTCTACACCAGCGTATCTTCTAGTGTTATTGGCGCGGGCAGCGTGGTCACAAAAGACATTCCCGATAATGTGGTCGCTGTGGGCAATCCATGTCGGGTAATCAAACAGATAACAAAGAGTGAGCTAACTAGCTGAGCGCATCAAGGTGTTCTTAGCCTTCCAGAGAGACTCGCTCCTTGCTAAATACCTTACTGGAGCGTGTCGACATGCAGCTGTTTCTGCTGCAACAAGATTGTCTGATAAGGTTTACTTTTCACAGCATCGCTTGCAACTTCATCAATTGCTCAGAAAACATCTTGCTGGTTAGGATAGGTACCAATACTGTTTATATAAACAGTCAACTGGACACTTCACGCAATGAAATCTCAGTTCTTTCTTAGCCTGCAAGAGTTTATGCATGCCAAGTACTACGCCAATAAAACCATAAAAAGCTATCTGTTCTGGATCAAACGTTATATCGTCTTTCATCAGATGCAACACCCTGCTCGCTTGAATGACGAACAAGTCGAACAGTTTCTAACGCACTTGGCGGTCAAAGAAAAAGTCGCGGCCAAAACACAAGCGCTTGCTCTTAATGCGATTCAATTTTTATACCGCGATTACTTTCGCACACCTCTAAATCAGGATTTGAAATTTAAGCGATCCTTGGTCGATAAGAAACTGCCTGTAGTGCTCACCAAAGATGAAATGCGCCGTTTTATGCAGTTCATAGACCCCAAATACAAATTGCACGTAATGCTCCTCTATGGCTCAGGATTAAGAGTCATGGAGTGTGTAAGGCTCAGAGTTCAAGATATTGATTATGACTACGGTGCGATCCGTATTTGGCAAGGTAAAGGCGGAAAAAATCGAACGGTGACACTGGCGAAAGAGCTCCACCCGCTGCTCAAAGAGCAAGAAGCACTGGCACGGCGATATTATCAGAAGGATATGATCACACCAGGTTATGCGGGCGTGTGGATGATGAACGCGCTACAGAAAAAACACCCAGGCGCTGAGTTTGAGTTCAACTGGCATTACCTGTTTCCATCAACCAAGCTTTCCATCGATCCTGAAACTGGCCTACAGCGCCGGCAACATATCAACGAAGCCGCTTTACAGCGAGCGGTACGAAGAACTGCAACCGACGCTGGCATCACAAAGAGCATCACTTGCCACACCTTACGGCACAGCTTTGCAACTCATTTACTTGAATCGGGCGCTGACATTCGTACCGTGCAAGAACAGTTAGGACACTCAGATGTCAAAACGACGCAAATATATACTCACGTGCTCGACAGAGGCGCATCGGGCGTACTCAGCCCGCTATCTCGTTTGTAAATGAAGAAAAAGGATAAGAAAAAAGGAGAGCAAATGCTCTCCTTTTCTTAAACCCAAACTGCTAATTAAAGAGCAGCTTTCGCTTTTTCAACGAGAACAGCAAATGCTGCTTTGTCGAATACTGCGATGTCGGCCAGGATCTTACGATCGATCTCGATAGAAGCTTTCTTAAGACCGTTGATGAAACGGCTGTAAGATAGACCATTTTGACGAGATGCTGCGTTGATACGTGCAATCCATAGTTGACGGAATTGACGTTTCTTAGCGCGACGGTCACGATAAGCGTATTGACCAGCTTTAGTAACTGCTTGGAAAGCTACGCGGTAAACACGAGAACGTGCACCGTAGTAACCTTTAGCTTGTTTCAGAACTTTCTTATGACGTGCACGAGCTTGTACACCACGTTTTACGCGAGGCATTATGCTTCTCCTAAACTAAACGAATTAAAAACTAAAAACAAATTAAGCGTATGGCAAACAACGAACGATACCCGCAACTTCACATTTAGGAAGAATTGAGTTTGGACGCAGTTGACGCTTGTTCTTAGTAGTACGCTTAGTCAGGATGTGACGTTTGGTAGCGTGTTTGAACTTAAAACCACCAGCAGTTTTCTTGAAACGCTTAGCAGCACCTTTGTTGGTTTTCATCTTAGGCATGATGAATAACTCCGCATTGTAGTAGTTTAATAAACAACGTAATTAGGGCGAATAAAAAACCGCCGCGTTAAACGGCGGGTATTTATTACTTGCAAAAGCCGTTAATTACTTCTTTTTAGGGGCCAACACCATGATCATCTGGCGACCTTCAATCTTCGTCGGGAAAGATTCCACAACAGCGATATCTACTGTGTCTTCTTTCAGGCGATTAAGAACGTCAACACCGATCTCTTGGTGAGCCATCTCGCGGCCACGAAAGCGAATAGTTACTTTCACTTTGTTGCCTTCCTCAAGGAAACGCACCAGGTTGCGTAGTTTTACCTGGTAGTCTCCGATATCAGTTCCAGGACGGAACTTGAGTTCCTTGATCTGAATCTGTTTTTGCTTCTTCTTTTGCTCTTTAGTAGCTTTGCTCTTCTCAAAGAGGAACTTGCCATAGTCCATAACTCGACAGACTGGTGGCTCGGCGTTAGGGCTGATCTCTACGAGATCCATACCAGCTTCATCGGCTGCTGCTAATGCTTCTTGGATCGATACGATACCGACAGATTCACCGTCAGCGCCTGTTAAACGAACTTCACGAACGCCACGAATTTCACCGTTTAAACGGTGCTGGTTTTGTTTGACCGGAACTTGGCCACGTCTTCCGCCTTTAATAGTTTATTCCTCCAGATTGAGCTTACGGCTACTGATTTGGTCTTGGATGTAAGAAATGAAGTCATCCACCTTAAATTTACCTAAATCATTACCTTTACGAGTACGCACTGCGATTTCGCCAGCTTCCATTTCTTGGTCGCCGCAAACCAACATAAATGGTACGCGCTTCAAAGTGTGTTCGCGGATTTTAAAGCCAATCTTCTCATTTCTCAAGTCCGCTTTTGCTCTAATTCCACATTTTTGTAGTTTTTGAGCAACTTCCTGAACATAATCAGCCTGTTTGTCAGTGATGTTCATAATTACGGCTTGCTCTGGAGCCAGCCAAGTTGGGAAGAAACCCGCGTATTCTTCGATTAAAATACCGATGAAACGCTCAAGGGAACCCAAAATCGCACGGTGAATCATGACCGGGATAAGACGTTCGTTGTTTTCACCAACATAAGTTGCACCAAGGCGAGACGGCAGGTTAAAGTCGAGCTGCACGGTACCACATTGCCAAGCACGATCTAGGCAGTCATACAGTGTGAACTCGATTTTCGGGCCGTAAAACGCCCCTTCACCTTCTTGGATTTCGAATGGAATCTCCATCGACTCCAAAGCCAGTTTCAATGCTTCTTCTGACTGATCCCAAATTTCATCGCTACCAACACGTTGTTCTGGGCGAGTAGAGAGTTTCACGACGATGTTATCGAAACCAAAAGTTTGGTAAGTGTCATACACCATCTTGATACAGTTGGTCACTTCTTCTTGAATTTGACTTTCTGTACAGAAAATGTGCGCATCGTCTTGAGTAAAGCCACGAACACGCATGATGCCATGCAGTGCGCCAGAAGGCTCGTTACGATGACAAGAACCAAACTCTGCCATACGCAGTGGTAGATCACGGTATGATTTCAAACCTTGGTTAAAGATCTGCACATGACCTGGGCAGTTCATCGGCTTAATCGCATACTCACGGTTTTCAGAAGAAGTCGTGAACATCGCGTCAGCGTATTTGTCCCAGTGGCCAGAACGCTCCCACAATACACGGTCCATCATCAATGGACCTTTCACTTCTTGATAGCCATATTCGTTTAGCTTGGCGCGAATGAACACTTCCAAATCGCGGAAAATTGACCAGCCGTTGTGATGCCAGAACACCATGCCCGGTGCTTCTTGCTGCATGTGGAACAGATCAAGTTGCTTACCGATCTTACGGTGGTCGCGTTTTGCCGCTTCTTCAAGGCGAGTCAGGTGGTCTTTCAGCGCTTTCTTATCGTGGAAAGCCGTACCGTAGATACGTTGCAGCATCTTGTTATCGCTGTTACCACGCCAGTACGCACCAGCCACATTCAACAAAGTGAAGTGTTGGCAAAAGCCCATATTCGGGACGTGCGGACCACGACACATGTCGATGTATTCTTCATGATGGTACAGACCGGGACGATCGTCACGAGATACATTCTCGTCCAAAATTTCCATCTTGTAGGTTTCGCCGCGCGCTTCAAACGCATCACGCGCTTCCTGCCAACTGACTTTCTTCTTGATAACCTGATATTTGGTTTTCGCCAGCTCTTTCATGCGAGCTTCGATCTTTTCTAGATCGTCTTGGGTCAACGACTCATCAAGATCAATATCGTAGTAGAAGCCGCTGTCGATGGTCGGACCTATCGCCATTTTTGCATTTGGATAAAGCTGCTTAAGCGCGTGCCCCAAAAGGTGCGCACAAGAGTGGCGCACAATCTCAAGACCATCCACTTCATCTTTTGTGGTGATGATTTCAAGACTGGCATCGCTTTCGATCAGATCGCACGCATCCACACGTTGACCGTTGACACGACCTGCAATGGTCGCTTTCGCAAGACCAGGGCCGATCGATTGCGCAACTTCCATAGTAGAAACTGGGTTATCAAAATGACGCTGACTGCCGTCAGGAAGAGTAATAATTGGCATGTTTTTTCCTTTACAGTGGTGTTGCACACCAAGCAACACATGTTTTAAGAAATACGCTTTAGATTCATATTGGTATGAAAAACGCATTGCGAGTGTAATTGATTTGGTACGAATTTTGGTGCAATTACGGATGCACCAGCTTAAGTACTGACCTCGCATTCTAACCAATGAAGCTGAAATCGCAATGAGTTTCTTGTTTGTGAAGCCTACAGATTGAGCGTCGGAGCAAGCGCTTGAGCAATTTGCGCCGCAGACGCATCTAACGGCAGAGTAAAGGAACGATATTGATCGCCAGAAAAGCTCAATGAGCGATCAATTTCCGCCAAGCAATGGACTCGTTGAGCGTCCAAAATAAACGACAGTTCGATCTCTTTACTACCGATAAAGCCGTTACTGCGAAACTCAAGCTCTTGATAGCAGCCGGAACGAGAAGAAAAACTCTGTCCACGCAACTGCCCCTTTTCGACGTCCGCTTTCACCATAGTGAACCCCGCCTGAATAATGGTGTCGATGACCTTGCTAACCACGGGCAGTGGTTTGACTTCGATGAAATCTCGGTCACGGGGATCGATGGCGAAACCAATATCTAATGTCGTTTCCAGCCAAACATGGCACTGGTTTTTCAGTGCATTGACCGCGGTGATCGGAGTTTCTTCATGCAATCTCATCTCAAACGGCACTTGTTTTTCTTCATTTGCTTGGATTACGAATGGCTGAACGGCAGCCAATTTGTCCAGCGTGAACGTTTGGTAACTGACACTCTCTTCGCTCTCTACTTTGACTTCGGTATTAAGCTTGATGATGATCGCGTCGATCTGCTGTTCCACATCGCCGCCCTTAATGTGAACGTAGCCTTTGAGTGTTTCACCTTGATACACACTCATTTGGTCAAGAATCGTATCCACCTTGGCTGAACCAAGTCCCAATGACGCCTTAAGTTTTTTAAACATGAGATCCCTTTTTTGTGCTGATTTATTTGTACTTTGCCCCTGTTTACACAACCGCATAACGTGTCGCAAGTAAATGGCGCAAATGAATGGTAAGAATGTGTCACAGCACAAAACGGTCATCTTAAGTTGCTTTTTATGCCTCTTTTCCGCACTATTTGTATAGTCAATTAAAAGGAACCTTTATGTCATCGCCAATCTATATGCAAATCAAACAGTTTATTGTGCAGAAAATCGACAGCGGCGTGTGGCATATCGGCTTCAAAATCCCCACGGAGCTGGCACTGACAGAGCAATTTGGCGTCAGCCGCATGACGGTTAACAAAGCAATCCGCGATTTGGTCAATGAAGGGCGACTGCAGCGTCGACCACGCTTAGGCACTTTTGTCTGCGAACCGACGGAAAAGGCCGAGTCGCCGTTACTGGATATTCGCAATATTGCTGAGGAAGTAAGTAATCGCGGTAAAGCGTACCGCAGCAAAGTGCTTCGCCAACAAGCTTTGAAAGCGGACGATACAATTGCAACTAAGTTGGGCGTGATGCTAGGCACACAAGTGTTTTACAGTGAGATCATCCACTACGAAGACAAAGAGCCGATCCAACTTGAGCTACGTTGGGTCAATAGCAGCTATGCACCCAATTACTTGCAGCAGGATTTCACACAGATAACGCCAAACCAATATTTATCGGAAAGCTGCCCACTGAGCGCGATGGAACACACGGTAGAGGCGATCATTCCCGATGCGCGCGTGCGCCAAGAACTCAATATGAAAGTGAGCGAACCTTGTTTGCTGCTCAACCGACGCACATGGAGCGACGACCGACTCGTCAGTACTGCCCTGCTCTATCACCCTGGTAACCGCTACAAGCTAAGTTCCAAGATTCTGCTTTGATCGCCATCTTGCCACTTCGATTCGATCACATTTTTGCAACATCCAACTTGTCATAAACACTTTTTTGACCTATTTATTTGTATATACATTTAATGCATACAATTAATCAGGATGACATCATGGATCTGCTGCTCACCAATGCTCGCCTCGTTACCATGATTGATGGAGATACGGGTTACCACCCGACTGCTCCGCTCACCATTGGTATTCAAGATGGGTTGATCACGTATGTGGGTGCGGACACTGAGCGCCATGCGAACCAACGTATCAACCTGGAAAACCGTCTTGTCACACCCGGTCTGATTGACTGCCACACCCATCTTGTGTACGCCGGAAATCGCGCGAATGAATTTGAGATGCGGTTAAACGGGGTGCCATATCAGCAAATTGCCCAACAAGGTGGTGGAATCCTCTCTACGGTACAAGCCACACGTTTGGCGAGCATCGACACCTTGATTGAGCAAAGTCTGCCGAGATTGGATGGGCTGCTTGCCAGCGGTGTCACGTCCGTGGAAGTGAAATCTGGCTATGGGCTGACCTTGGCTGACGAGATCAAAATGCTGCGAGCCGCCAAAGAGTTACAACGTCATCGTAAAGTTAAGGTCACGACGACTCTCTTGGCCGCCCACGCCCTTCCCCCCGAATACGCAGGTAGAGCAGATGACTATATCGAGTTCATTTGCCAAGAGATCATTCCAACGGTTGCACAAGAGCAACTGGCTTCGAGTGTGGATGTGTTTTGCGAGTCGATCGGCTTTAACCTCGCGCAAACGGAGAAGGTGTTTCGCTGTGCTCTTGAGCATGGTCTGCACATCAAAGGCCACACCGAACAGTTATCTAACCTCGGTGGTAGTGCATTAACCGCCAAGTACCAAGGGCTGTCGGCCGATCATATTGAATACCTAGATGAAGCAGGCGTTGTCGCGTTAGCCGCTTCATCCACAGTCGCCACACTGCTGCCCGGCGCTTTCTATTTCCTACGTGAACAGCAACAGCCGCCGATTGATCTCTTGCGCCAGCATCAAGTGCCCATGGCAATAGCCACCGACATCAACCCAGGCACTTCCCCTTTTGCCGATTTGACCTTAATGATGAACATGGCGTGCACACTGTTCAGGCTCACGCCACAAGAGGCGCTGCGCGGCGTCACTCAACATGCGGCGCAAGCACTTGGCTATCAAGGAAAACGTGGGCAAATTGGTCTTGGGTTGGAAGCCGATTTGGCGATTTGGGATATCGATCACCCTGCTGATTTAAGTTATCAAGTCGGTGTGAAACGCCTGCATGCCCGTGTGGTTGATGGTGATTACCAACAGCACAAAGGAGTGTTGTGATGAAAAGTCCACTTAATCTTATCAACGAGTTTCATTGGCAAGGCCGACACGATGCCGAAGATGGTGCGCTGGGTAAACGCGTCCATCATGCCATTCGTCATGTCGACTATACTGCTATCGACCAACTTTCACGCGCCGTTGCCCTGCTGGGTTTCGCCTGCGATGCGGGTGTGGCGCGTAATAAGGGGCGTATCGGGGCGAAAAAATCTCCCGATTTGATCCGCCGTGCGCTAGCCAACCTGGCTTGGCACAGCGATGCGCCACTCTACGATCTCGGCACTGTAGTGTGTGAGGATGACCAACTCGAAAGCAGTCAGCAGCAATGTGCAGAAGTTATCAGTCAAGCGCTCGCCCACTGCCCGGTCATTACCCTAGGCGGCGGACATGAAGTCGCATGGGCTTCATTCCAAGGCTTAGCGGGTTATCTGCAAACTCATCAGCCACAGAGTACGCCCAAAATTGGCATCATCAACTTCGACGCACATTTCGACCTGCGCGCTTTTCACAGCCAACACGCCGAAGTTAAGCCAAGCTCAGGTACACCATTCAATCAGATCCAGCACTTTTGCCAGCAGGCGGGATGGGATTTCCACTACGCGTGCCTTGGGGTAAGCCGAGCGAGCAATACCAAAGCGCTCTTTGAACGCGCGGATCAACTCCATGTTTGGTATGTGGAAGATAAAGATCTCGCGGTACTCAATCTCGACTATCACCTGACACAACTGCAGCACTTCATCGATGGTTGTGATTACCTCTACTTAACCATCGACCTCGATGTTTTCCCGGCAGCAACCGCACCGGGCGTCAGTGCGCCAGCCGCCAGAGGCGTGAGCTATGACTACTTGGCACCGTTTCTTGAACGCATTCTCAGCCATCATTCCAAGCTGATGCTAGCAGACATCGCCGAATACAACCCAACCTATGATGTCGACAGTCAAACCGCCCGTTTGGCCGCCAGATTGTGCTGGGACATCGCCAACGCGATGAATAACAAGTTTTAGACCGAACTCGGCCTGAACAGCGCCAGCGTTCAGGCGACTTAAAACAACTACTATCAGGTCGGCCAATGAGCCTGCCAACTCGTGAAATTAAAGGAGTCTCCACATGACACAAGGACACGATCCTCGCCTTGACACCAGCAGAACCATTCGCGCCCCGCACGGTACGACTCTGCGAGCCAAATCCTGGCTCACTGAAGCGCCACTTCGCATGCTGATGAATAACCTCGACCCTGATGTCGCAGAGCACCCGCACGCGCTGGTGGTCTACGGCGGCATTGGCCGTGCCGCTCGTAACTGGCAATGTTTTGATAAAATTGTTGAAGTGCTGGAGCGCTTGGAAGAAGACCAGACGCTGGTGGTGCAATCGGGTAAACCTGTGGGCGTTTTTCCCACCCACAAAAACGCACCACGCGTTCTGATTGCCAACTCAAACTTGGTGCCGCATTGGGCGAACTGGGAGCACTTCAACGAGCTCGATAAAAAAGGTTTGATGATGTACGGCCAAATGACGGCTGGCAGTTGGATTTACATCGGCTCACAAGGCATAGTGCAAGGCACTTATGAAACGTTTGTTGCCGTGGCGAAGAAGCATTTTGCAGGTGATGCCAAAGGACGCTGGGTTTTGACGGGTGGCCTTGGTGGCATGGGCGGCGCGCAGCCTCTGGCAGCGACAATGGCTGGCTTTTCTATGATTGCGGTTGAGTGTGACGAATCACGCATCGACTACCGCCTGCGCACTGGTTACGTGGACAAAAAAGCCACGTCGCTTGACGAAGCCTTAGCGATGATCAAAGAAACCGATAAACCGATTTCGGTTGGCTTGCTGGGTAACGCCGCCGACATCTTCGCTGAACTGGTTGAGCGCAACATCACCCCGGATGTGGTCACCGACCAAACTTCGGCGCACGATCCACTTAACGGTTATCTTCCGCAAGGTTGGAGCATGACACACGCCGCCGAAATGCGTCTGCAAGATGAGGCTGCGGTTGTCAAAGCAGCAAAACAGTCGATGGCGATTCAAGTTCGCGCCATGCTCGAACTGCAAGCTCGCGGCGCTGCGACGCTCGACTACGGCAACAACATTCGTCAAATGGCGCTGGAAGAAGGGGTGGAAAACGCCTTTGATTTCCCGGGCTTTGTACCCGCGTATATTCGTCCGCTCTTCTGTGAAGGGATTGGCCCGTTCCGCTGGGCAGCCCTTTCTGGTGATCCGGAAGATATTTACAAAACCGATCAGAAGGTCAAAGAACTGATCCCAGATAACCCTCATCTGCACAACTGGCTCGACATGGCACGTGAGCGCATTCAGTTCCAAGGCTTACCAGCACGGATCTGCTGGGTAGGCTTGAAAGATCGCGAACGTTTGGGCCAAGCGTTTAACGAAATGGTGAAAAAGGGTGAGTTAAAAGCGCCGATCGTGATTGGTCGCGACCATCTCGACTCGGGTTCTGTCGCCAGTCCGAACCGTGAAACAGAAGGCATGATGGATGGCTCAGACGCAGTTTCTGATTGGCCACTGCTCAATGCTCTGCTGAACACGGCGGGCGGCGCAACTTGGGTTTCGCTGCATCACGGTGGCGGCGTGGGAATGGGCTTCTCACAACACTCTGGTATGGTGATCTGCTGTGATGGTAGCGATGACGCCTCTGCGCGTATTGCTCGTGTGCTGCACAATGACCCTGCGACTGGTGTGATGCGCCATGCCGATGCCGGTTACGACATCGCCAAACAATGTGCTGCCGAGCAAGGTCTTGATCTACCAATGCTTAACGAAGAATTGCGCAAGTTGAAGTAAGGAAAATCGACATGTTTAATCTCACGCTAAACCCAGGCCACTTGAGCCTAAATGAACTGCGCAAAGTAAGCCGCTCCCCGCTCAAACTGTCTTTGGATGCATCGGCGATTCCAGCGATTGAGGAGAGCACTCAAGTCGTGGATCGCGTTATCGCGGAAAATCGCACCGTCTACGGCATCAACACTGGCTTCGGTTTGCTGGCCAATACGCGTATCGCGCCAGAAGATCTCGAAACACTGCAACGCAGCATTGTGCTTTCGCATGCTGCGGGGATCGGTCAGTTTATGGCGGATGAAACCGTCCGTTTGATGATGGTTTTGAAAATCAACAGCTTGGCTCGCGGCTTTTCCGGCATTCGTTTGAAAGTGATCAACATGCTGATCGATCTAGTGAATGCTGAAGTCTACCCTTGCGTGCCACAAAAAGGCTCGGTCGGCGCTTCGGGCGATCTCGCGCCGCTGGCGCACATGAGCACGGTTTTGCTCGGTGAAGGCCAAGCGCGTCATAACGGCGAAGTCATTTCAGGGTCGGAAGCGCTGAAAATCGCCGGGCTCGAGCCAATTACGTTGGCCCCCAAAGAGGGCTTGGCACTTTTGAACGGCACACAGGCGTCTACTGCCTTTGCACTGGAAGGGCTGTTTATTGCAGAAGATCTATTTGCCTCAGCCACCGTGTGCGGCGCGATGTCGGTGGAAGCTGCGCTCGGCAGTCGTCGTCCGTTTGACCCGCGTATTCACCGCGTACGCGGTCATCGCAGCCAAATGGATGCCGCAACGGCGTATCGTCACTTACTGGAAAACAACAGCGAAATTGGCGATTCCCACAGCAACTGCGAAAAAGTGCAAGACCCATACTCGCTGCGTTGTCAACCACAGGTGATGGGGGCGTGTTTGCAACAGATCCGCAACTCAGCCGAGATATTGCTGGTTGAAGCGAACTCTGTATCGGACAACCCGCTGGTGTTTGCCGAAGACAATGACATCATCTCTGGTGGTAACTTCCATGCCGAAACCGGTAGCAATGGCCGCGGATAACCTTGCCTTGGCGATCGCGGAGATCGGCAGTCTGTCAGAGCGGCGTATGGCGCTGCTGATCGACAGCGCGCTGTCGAAGCTTCCTCCTTTCTTGGTAGATAACGGCGGCGTGAACTCAGGCTTTATGATCGCTCAGGTCACGTCAGCCGCGCTGGCCAGTGAAAACAAAACCTTGGCCCACCCAGCGTCTGTCGACAGTTTACCGACTTCGGCAAATCAGGAAGACCATGTATCGATGGCAACCTTTGCGGGGCGCAGACTGCGTGAAATGGGCGAAAATACGCGCGGCATTCTTGCAGTTGAGTATCTCTCCGCTGCGCAAGGGTTGGATTTCCGTGCACCGCACAAATCCTCACCACGTATCGAGCAAGCAAAACAGATGTTGCGTGAAAAAGTCGCTTTCTACGATAAAGACCGCTACTTTGCGCCAGATATCGAAAAAGCCAATGCGTTACTCGCCCTGGCGGTACACAATCCACTGATGCCTGAAGCGCTATTGCCGAGCGTTATCTAAGCGAAAAAGCCGAGAGAGTTGCGATTCTCTCGGCTTTATACCTACTTAATTCATCTTTTGCATATAAATCCGTGAGCACATCGCAATCTTGACACTGGATGGACCATTGACCTCTCAAAGTTGGCATATAATCCACGGCAGTTTAAGTTATGTCAGATGAAATATGTTTCTAGCACCTTATTTTTCAAGCAATCAAAAACAATTCCAATTTACCCGCGAACAGGCAAGCCATTTTGCCAAAAAGGTCGCCGGTGATTTCAACCCTATCCACGATGAAGACAGCAAACGCTTTTGCGTACCCGGCGATCTGCTTTTTGCCGTGCTATTGCGTAAAGAAGGCGTGAGCCAGAAAATGCGTTTCGACTTCTCTGGGATGGTTAGCGAAGGCGTTGCACTGCACATTGAAAATAAGTGTGAGAAAGAGAGCGCAGTAGTCGATGCCGCAGGCAAAGAGTATTTGCATATGCAGCGGGAAGGCCAAGTGAATCACAATCCCGAATTTATCGAGCATGTGGTCACTAACTACGTTCAATTCTCCGGAATGAACTTCCCGCACATTATGGTGCCGTTGATGGAAGAGCAGCAGATGATGATCAACTGCCAGCGCCCTTTGGTCATTTACGAGAGCATGGAAGTGGAATTTAGCCGTCTCGACCTGACCCACCCTGAAGTGGAATTTACTGGCGCAACATTTGACGTCGATGGCAAACGTGGCGTAGTCACCATGAACTTTGCGTTTAAAGAGGAAGGCGAAGTGGTTGGCCATGGCATCAAACGAATGGTCGCCAGCGGCTTGAAGCCGTACGACCAAGAAGCGGTGGACGATTTAGTCAATCGTTTTCATTTGCGCAAAGAAGAGTTCTTGCAACGTTTTGCCGCGGCAGCTTAACCAAGCAAAATGATGAGAAGGGGCCATTTGGCCCCTTGCTCTTTTGGGCTAACTATTTACTGAGTTGCCCTTTTATCCACGACGACGTAGCAAACCCGCTAACAGCGCAAGGCCGATAAAGCCGAGTGAACCGCCCGAAGATGAGCCAGATGAAGTATTGTTGCTGGTGGAGAATTTGAGATTGCTTAATGTGGCAATGTCGCTACCCTCAGTGACTTCTTCATCCTTCATGCTGACAAAACTGACTTCGTTCGAAGCTTGGTCGAGAGTTAAGGTTTGCGTCCCTATTACGTTATTGCCGCTAAAGAACGCTTTTTGCTTACCATTAACGTAAACTTTCAAACCGTCATATTTCTCTTCAGAATCAACCGAATAGTTAAAACTCAGGTAACCTTTTTCTAGCCCCTTGACCACCAGCGTCGATTCTTCTCCATGGGTAATTGCCGCAGATTGAAGTTTGCCATTATTGACAGACCATGGCTTCTCACTATTAAACACGCCACTGTTGGCCATCGAAAAGAGCGAGGCGACATCATTTGCGGCGAGAGCGATCCCGGTATAGGCCACTTCCATCTTGATCTCCGGCACCAGATTCGAATCTGATTGCATGGTCAGTTGCGCGCTCGTCGACTTAGCAGAGTTCACGCCGATTGTGCCTTTGATAACGCAGCGCTCGCCGTTGTTTAAGGGCACTGCACTACACTGGTCTTCTAAAATGGTGACACCGGAGTTGCTCTTGAGATTAAACGTCATTGTTTGAGTTGAATTGTTGCTCACCACAAAATCATGGGCAATGTCCGAAAATTCCACATAGCCTAAATCATGGTATTGGGTAAAATCGACCCCGGCCGTTCTCGACTTGACCCAAGAGAGTAAGTTGCCTACGTTGGCATATACACCGTACGCATTAGCTTGGGCGCATCCGTTCCCCCAACTCACCACCCCAACTTGAATCTTAGAGCTGTTCCCGACCGCCCAGATAGGGCCGCCGCTGTCACCCTGACAAGAATCCTTGCCACCTTGAGCGTAGCCTGCACAGAACGCATCGTCGCCAACATTCTGGTAGCCATTACCGAGCGCGCGACAAACATCGCTGTCTACCAGCGGCACATTGACTTGGTGCAGCGCATCGGGATAATCGGGGTTACCCGTGGCATTGAGGTTCCCCCATCCAATCACTGTCAGCTCTTCACCCGGCCCGAGGGAATCAAAATAGGACTGATTGGCTAGCGTTGCCCCGCTAATGCTTGGCTTGGTTTTAAGCTGTAAAATGGCAATATCAAACCCAGAAGTCACCGTATTATACGCTTCATGAACGTAAATGCGCTCAACATCGGCGATAACACCCTGCGTACCCGCTTGAGAAAGGTCCGTTAGACCAATCGCGACTTTCAACGAACTGGCTTGCGAATGATGGACACAGTGCGCAGCGGTTATCACATAGCCATTATCGATATAGTTTCCACCACAAAATCGCCCTTTATAAACACTTTCTGCGTCAGCACGGTAGAGGACAGCCATCGTCGGCCAAGCCCCCGCTTGTGCCACTTCTCCACCGATAATACGCTCTTCAACGTGAGTTACAGGTTTGGCAATCACAAGAGTGCTTGACGTAAAAAGGCCAGATAGAATCAAAACATTGCTGACGACGCTTTTCTTAAGCATGTGACTTCCTTGTATTCTAATCGCCTGACAGGTAACAATTAACACGCAGATGCAAGTGACTTCACGTTCAATATATAAAGGGATACTCTATCAACGCCCAAAATACAAATATGACTACCATGACAATATAGCGACAGCTTCCAACCGCCGACCATCAAATCCAGCGTCTAACTTTTTGTTTATATTGCAAATAATCCGAAACAAACCGCTTTTCGAGCGCACGTTCTTCGGGCTCAATCTGAAAGCGATTCATATACAACACAAACAAAGGAGCAAACGCAAAAGTGATAGCATTTTGCAACCAGCAAGCATACGCGAGTAACAGCAGCAACAGCGCCAAGTACATCGGGTTGCGGCTGTAAGCAAAAATGCCACTTGCTACCACGGTTGAGGCCGTCTCTGGTTTGACTGGGTTGACTGTTGTTTTTGCCTTACGAAACTCTCTCACACCCGTAATGCCAACGACACCGGAAAGTACAAATGGCAACAAGGCAATCACCCGGGGAAACGTTACGCGAAACAAAGGCTCGGCCAGCCATAGGTCAACGGCAAACATACCAGCCAACATCAGCAAGAAAACCGCCACCGGGGAATTTTGAGCTCTAACTTACGCATAACTTCTCCAAAAAATAACCCGGCTGAGCGCCGGGTTGAGGGATTACAGAATGCTGAGCAGCGCTTGAATCGGGTGCATCTGCTTCGTGCCTTCAAAACGTTTTACCTGGCTACGGCATGAATAGCCAGTAATCAAGCAACGTTCCTTGGGCAGCCGCTCTAAGCTTGGCTTCCAACTCAGCGCATAGATATCTTTCGACATCTGTAGTTTGTCACTTTCATGACCAAAGGTTCCCGCCATACCGCAGCAGCCTACCGGTACCGTCTGCAGCACAGCGCCAAAGTGGCTAAAGATAGCGCCCCACTCTTTTTCCGCATTTGGCAACTTGGTTTTCTCCGTGCAGTGAGCAAAGAGATACCAAGGCTGGCTATCTGCGGCGGTGAGAGAAAACTCTTTTAGGCGCGGCAACAACCACTCGTGCGCGGTAAGCACTTGGAACTCGCCGCGTTTATCGGCCAGGATTTCGTTGTACTCATCACGGTAACAGAGCACCAGGGCCGGATCGACGCCAACCATAGGGATACCAAGATCGGCCACCATAGTAAGGAATTTTGCGGTATCCGCCGCCGTCGCGGCAAAACGTTTCAAGAATCCTTTAATGTGCTGCGCTTTACCATTGGGCTTAAAGGGCAACAACACTGGCGTTTTACCCAGCTTGATGGCCAAGCTGGCAAAATCTTCCACCACTTGTGCATCGTAATAGCTGGTAAAGGGATCTTGCACAATCAGCACATGATTGCCTTTTTCTTCAGAAGACAACGCATTGAGCGCCTGCAGATCAAAGCTCTTCAACGTGGTGAGTCTCTGTTTCAGCGTCGGCACAGATAGCAGCGGCGTATCGACGTAACCAACGGTTTTTTCCGTCAGGCTTTGCACCCAAGGCTGAGAAATGACACCGTTGACCAACTTGGGCGCTTTGCCCATCAGCGGCAATAAACTCTCTATGTTGGCAACTAGGTAATCTTTCGCTGGGCGCTGATAACGACTGTGGTAAATATTGAGGAATCGCGAGCGGAAACTCGGCACATCCACTTTGATTGGACATTGGCTGGCACACGCTTTACACGCTAAACAGCCGTTCATCGCTTCATACACTTCGTGCGAAAAATCATACTCATGACGCTTATTGATCGAGTTTCTCACTCTATCCAATAAACTTTTCACCGTGGGTGAGCCGGCGACAAGCTGCTGTTCCAAATCAAGAATATCAATGCCTTGTTCCGTTAACTGGCGTAGCCATTCACGCACTAAGCCCGCACGCCCTTTAGGCGAGTGGCGACGATCGGCGGTGACTTTCATGGAAGGGCACATCGGCGAGCTGGTGTCGTAGTTAAAGCACAAACCGTTGCCGTTACATTCCATTGCCTGTTTAAAGCTGTCTCGCACCTTGACGTCAATTTGCCGATCGTAATAACCCCGTTTGGTATCGGACACTTTCACCAGAGGTTCGTCACTCTCGAGCGGCGTACAGATTTTACCCGGATTCATTTTGTTATGCGGGTCAAACGCCGACTTGATGCGTCTGAGCTCGGTAAACAGCTCCTCACCAAAGAACTCCGGGCCGTATTCGGAACGGAAACCTTTGCCGTGTTCACCCCACATCAAACCGCCGTACTTAGACACCAGCTTGACCACTTCATCGGATATCTGCTTCATCAGCAGCTCTTGCTGAGGGTCACACAAATCCAGCGCTGGACGTACGTGCAGCACTCCGGCATCAACGTGACCAAACATGCCATAGTCTAGCTGTTTGCTATCAAGCAGTTGGCGAAACTCAGCAATAAAGTCGGCGAGGTTTTCCGGTGGCACACAAGTATCTTCCGTAAAAGCAACGGGTTTAGCACGCCCTTTCGCGGCACCGAGTAAGCCCACCGCTTTTTTGCGCATGTTGTAAATCCGGCCAATGCTGGCCAAATCATCACACACTTGGTAACCAATAATGCCCGCTTCGCCGTTTGCCAACATTTCATCTAAGCGAACGATCAACGCGTTTACCTGCTCGTTGACTTCTTGCGGATTTTGCCCGGCATACTCAACCATGTTGATGCCTAACATCTCTTGTCCCGGCACATCGGTGATTAAGTCGCTCACGGTATGCCAAACAATGTCCTGTTTGGCAAGGTTCAACACTTTGGAGTCAACCGTTTCCACCGAGAGCGCCTTAGCTTCCACCATAAATGGAGCATTACGCAGCGCGGCGTCAAAACTGTTGTACTTCACGTTGACTAAAGTACGCGCTTTGGGAATTGGCGTGAGGTTGAGCATCGCTTCTGTAATAAAAGCTAATGAACCTTCTGCACCACACAAGACACGAGTAAAATTAAACTCGCCACTCTCATCATCAATGGCGTTTTTCAGATCGTAACCGGTAAGAAAACGGTTAAGCGGCGGAAACTTATCTACAATTTGCTGACGTTTTTCCCGGCAAACGGCTTCGGTCACTTGCAGCGCTTTGTGTGCGTATTCACCTTCTTGCGGCAAACCATGTGAGAGATCGGTTTCAAGAATGGAACCATCGGCAAATACCGCTTGTAACGAGATCACGTGGTCGGAGGTTTTGCCGTATTTCAACGAGCCTTGGCCAGAAGCGTCAGTGTTGATCATTCCGCCCAGCGTCGCGCGGTTGCTGGTCGAGAGGTCAGGAGAAAAGAAGTAGCCGTAGGGCTTCACCGCATCATTGAGTTGATCTTTGATCACCCCAGCCTGAACGCGAAACCCATCCTTCCTTCTCATTGATCTCCAATACTTTGTTCATGTGCCGCGACAAGTCGACCACAATGCCTTTGGTCAGCGACTGGCCATTGGTTCCAGTGCCACCGCCGCGCGGAGAAAAGGTAACTCGTTCATAAATAGGCTTTTGAATCAGCTTGCCAATCAAAGCCACATCTTGGGTAGTTCTAGGATGAACAACCGCCTGAGGAAGCTGCTGATAAACACTGTTATCTGTGGCGACCGCAAGACGGCTGGAATATTGGGATTCGATGTCGCCGCTAAAACCAGCCTGCTTGAGCTCTTTGAGAAAGCTCAGCACAACAGGATCGACATCCGATTGCGAGTTAAGTTTTGGTAACATTTGCTTCCTGCCCCTACAACACTGATCCAATCAGTTGCGGGTTAATATTTTTGAGTTTGAAAATAATCTTTGAATTTCGTCACTTTACAACATTTAAAAAGGTGATCAAATCAGAATCTCAATGCAAAAATGGAAGAGTTGCTTTCTTTTCTGCAGATTAAAACCTAAATTCATTACAAGAGATATTGTAAAGAACACACACAGAGCATTGATAATGAAAAAAAATAAAGTCGTTACGACTGAAGACATCCTGTTAAAATTGTGCCAATCCGTTTCTGGCGTATTAACTTCCGCCACCTCGTCACAAATCAACTATTCTGCCATGGTGCAGAAAATCAACAAAACCAGCTTAAAGCCAGACTTTGGTTGTTTCGTACTCTTTGATGGCGGTTTTACTGGATTAGTCGTCATCAATTTCACGGCAAAAGCGGCGTTAGAAATCTACACCAACTACATGCGCAGCATGGGTATGCCTGAGGAAGAACTGGCCGTATTACACACCTCCGACGAAGTGGGCGATGTGCTCGGTGAGCTGATGAACCAACTAGTGGGCGATTTTACCAACAAAATCCGCAAAGAGTTGCAAACCAACATCACACAAAACCAACCTAAAATGCTTTCTTTGAATAAGCAGGTTTTGCTGTCGGTGGATACTAACCTTGACCGTCCTCAAGCACGTCGCGTTACTTTCTCCACAGAGAACAACAACATTTTCTATCTTGAGCTCGCCATGGATAAAACGGAGTTCATCCAGCTAGAAGATTTTGAAGTGGGTGAAGATGAAAATCCAGATGACATCTTAGAAATGACGCAAGCTAACATGCGCAGCAAAAAGCAAGAGAATCAAGTCGCTGACGATGACCTAGGCATAACCTCAGACTTACTCGATGAGTTGGGTCTGTAATTTCCCGTCAGCCGAGCGCAACCGTTGACTAAACAATGGACATCAATACTGGGGCAGCAATGCCTCAGTGGCGATATCTACGTAAGTGAATAACCTAGCTTGGCACCGCAGCAGCACATGCAAAAATGATTCAATTTGTCTCTTACTAAATGAGATGCGCCACCTTTCGCAGCAACTCTGCAAGATTGTCTGCTTGGAGCTTTTTCATGACATTGGAGCGATGTACCTCAATGGTTCTAAGAGAAACGCACAGCAAATCCGCCATTTGTTGATTTTTCATTCCATTCACCACCAGCGATAGCACTTCTCTTTCACGCTTAGTTAAGCTTTGCAGATCCTGTTTTGCGTCTAGTGTATGACTTTTTTTTAGCGAATGCGCCATCGCTTCATCGACCGAGTTTATCAGGGCATTGCCATCGACGGGCTTTTGGAAAAAGTCTAATGCTCCCTCTTTGAGCGCATCGACAGCCATGGGAACGTCGCCATGACCAGTAAGATAAATGACACTGATAGGGCTGCTCTTTTGATTGAGGATACGATGAACTTCCTGTCCACGCATCTCGGGCATACGGCTATCAAGCAACAGACACCCCGGACGAGATAAATCGACATATTGCAGGAAATCCGCGCCAGCTGAGAAAGTGTTCACTTCATATTCGTAACTTTCGAGCATGAATGCCATCGATTCCAGCACCGAGGTTTCATCATCAACAATATAAAGCGGACAAAGATTACGACTCATGACAGGTCTCCTGATAAGGTAAAACAATGGTCACTTGACAACCTATGGGGTCAACTGCTCGAAAATGAATACTGCCTCTATGCGCATCAATAACATCACGACAAATCGCTAATCCCAGCCCAAGACCATGTTCTTTAGTTGTATGAAAGGCTTGCTCAAGCGGCACCTCGGAGACCTTAAAGCCGATACCATTGTCAACGATATCTATAATTACCGACTGGTCACTAAAACTCACATGCAAGTCAACGAACAAATCTTCACGCATAGGGAGATGACTCAAACAGGCGTCTTTAGCGTTACTTAGCACATTGAGAATGACCTGTTGCAATCCCGTCGCATCGGCAAATACGGGCTGACTTTCACCAGAGTAAAGCACGCCTAACTGAATACAATTGCGTTGAAATTCATAATCAACTAACTTCATCGATTCTTCAATTAAGCTCGGCAAATCGATCCACTTTTTCTCAATTGGATTCCGATGAATGAGACTTCGCAATCGCTCAATGATGTCGCTTGCACATGTCACCTGTTGCTGAATTTTCTCTAAAATTGGTAACATCTCCTCTGATGTTGCCCCTCTCTCTATACGTACCTTAGCACCTTGGCTGTAGTTTTTTATCGCCGCCAAAGGTTGATTAATTTCATGCGCTAGACTACTACCTAGCTCCCCCACAATCGTAATACGCTGCGCATGTTCCAACATGCTGCTCTTACGTCGCAAGTCATTAAGCGTAGTTTTTAACTTTTCTCTGCTGCGTTTGAACGTCCACTCTAGCCAAAAGTGATAAATAGTCAGCAAAACCAGCGTGAGTAGCGCTGCGATAGCAACGGCTAGGTTTTTATGTAACCACTCTTGAACCTTTTGTGCCCAAGGCTTCTGCAAGGGATGTAAGTCCAAATGCTTATAGACTTTATCTACGTTAACATTAGGTGCAGGTAGCATCCATCCGACATTGTGGGCAGCAATAGCGGCAGGGTGATCGGCTGGCATTGCTAACAGCGTTTGCGCGACCTTTTGCCCAACATCTATCGGTGTACGTTCAGTCATGGCCATGGTCCAATTAGGGTAAAAGGGAGTACTCACAGCACAAACCGAATCAGCAGATTTTCTTTCGTTAAGCACTCGCAAATTGCGCAACTCTATTTTTCCTTCAGCCGCCATATTTTCCAGCGTACAAGCGGGAACAATAGCTACATCAATTTGGGAATCAATCACATCAAGAATCAACTGATCGGTCGGTGGGCCAGTAAAATGGATTGTTTCGAAAAACGATGAGTTGACATACCCAAGTTTGTCGAGCTCATAACGTAGAGCAAGAAAGCCACCAAACGCCTTTTCTGATACAGCGGCAACACTGGCTTTGTTGATGTCTCTTAGTGTTTTAAAAGGCGATTCTTCACTCACAATCACGACTGATGCTATCGACTTGTTCGGCATATCACTGTACGCCGTTTTCTGCGTCGCTAGCCAGTGAATGGGATACTCACGAGCAAGCTTAGTTGCCTGTCCAGGGCTGGTTAATAGGAAATCTAACTGACCGTGTAAAAACGCTTCTTCTAGTTGGTCGAAATCGTAAGTATGTAAGTTGAATTCATAGCTGGGATTATGTTCTTGCAACCATGTCATTGTGGGCTGCCAAGATTCTTTAGCGTGAGAATGCCCTCTCAATGCCAACACGCCGACATCGAATGCTGTCCTCTCCGGCTGAATGCCTGCTTTGACTTGAGAAATACAGGTAAAACAAATAAATACAATAGAAAAAAAGCGTTTCTGAAAATAGTTCTTAATCACTAAACAAAGCACAACGACAGTGTATTGGTGGCGTATTTTATCACCGTCCCCCCTTATCACTTTGTTGCTTTAGATCAAGCCCACTTCATTATTGTGGGAAACCACAATACCACCCGATTATTGATTTGATCAGAATGCCTCACCCATAAGGGGTAGAAGCATTTCTTGTGAACCATTTGTACCTCGAGCGCCAGCACAAATCGCAAACGCTCGATGCCAGCTCCCCCTTCAAAATATTCTCACTGTCGAAACATCGAGAAATCGGCAGCAAAATATTACATTAAAATATGGAAGCAACTCATGAAAAAATCGACGATTGCGTTGGGTGTGTTAGCCGCTGTCACTGCTGTTGGCTACTCAGCTTACAATACGCTGTTCTCGGCTAAGTCGGTGACTGTGGATGCCGCTGCTCAAGAGCAGAAGTTCACACAATACGCTCACCCAGAACACTTTATTTCTGCGCATCAACTTAAATCAATGATGGACAGTGGCAAAGACGTGGTAGTGATCGGCGCGCTAAACCCTATCAAGCCAGACAGTCCTATTTTAGGGTCTTATGCTCTGTGGCGAAACGATTACTCTGCGGCGAAACGGTCATTACGACTTCGACGGCATGAGCAACAGCATAGAAGAGATGGAAACGATTCTAGGAAGCTTCGGTGCGACGGCAGACAGCACAATCGTGGTTTATGCTGCTGGCTCTCATCACGATGCTGGCCGCCTTTACTGGCAAATTCATAACCTTGGTCACCAAGACGTTCGTTACCTAGACGGAGGGTTGAATGTGTGGAAGGGCGCGGGCTACCCAACGGGCTCTGCAAACCAAAGTGTTACTGCGGTTGAATACAAGGCCCCTAACCCTCGACAAGATAACAACGCTCTAGCAACGCTAGACATGGTGATTGCGGCGCAAAACAACCCTGACTGGGTGATCCTAGATACCCGTGGCAACGACGAGTTCAATGGCAAGGTTTCGATTTCTGGCGCGTACGGTCCGGGCACAATCCCAAGTAGCGTTCACATTGACTGGACTAAAGCGTTAAACGAAGACACCACTCTGAAATCCGCGCAAGAGCTGCAAGCCCTTTACGGCAACATCATCAAAGGTAAAAAAGTGATCGCTTACTGCCAATCTGGTGTCCGCTCTGCCCATACCACCATGATTCTTACTGAAGTATTAGGTGCAACAGGCGTCTACAACTACGACGGCTCATGGATTGAGTACAGCCATGCTCACTACGAGCAGAAGAATCCTGAAGTACACGTTATCAACGGTAAGAGCTAATCAACACGGAAACCCCAGTTAATGAACAATGTAATTTTTAGCCAAAAGCTATACGACACCGCTCAAATGATTGTCGATGGCTGTATGGGTGATGCCGATCCGGCATGTCAAACCGCATGTCCAATGCACACAGACGTAAAGCAATACGTTCGCATGGCAGGCGAAGGTAACTACCAAGGTGCTTTGGAGCTGATCCGCCGCAAACTATTCCTACCTCAAACGCTTGGCCGTATCTGTGCCCACCCTTGTGAGGCTTCTTGTCGCCGTAACACTGAGTTTGGTCAGCCAATCAGCGTAGCGGGCATCAAACGTTTCGTCGCAGAGAAAATGGATAGCCAAGATCACTGGGATCTCAATATTGCGCCCCTAACCAACAAGCACATCGCGATCGTTGGTGCCGGCCCTGCTGGTGCGCAAGCCGCTATTGAGCTTCGTCGTCAAGGCCACGAAGTAACGATTTACGAAAAGCTAGACGTTTACGGCGGCATGATGCGTGTGGGTATCCCTGAATACCGTCTACCGCGCGACGTTATCGATTTCGAATACAGCTACTTAGCGATGCTGGGTATCAAAACTCAGTTCGGCGTTGAGATCGGCAAAGAGATCAGTTTCGACACACTGCGCAACCAGCATGATGCTGTTATTCTGGCTCACGGTGCACACGTCGGTTCGATCATCCCTCTGCCAGGTCACGACAACGATGGCGTGTTCTCTGCGGTTGAATACTTGAAAGAGATTTCTGAAACTCGCCAATTTCCACGTGCAGGTAAACGCGTAATGGTTATCGGCGGTGGTGACGTTGCCATGGACTGTGCACGCTCTTCATGGCGTATCGGTGCAAACGAGGTTTACCAGTGTTCGCTTGAGAGCCTAGAGAAACCTACCTGCAAGCCAAATCGAAATCGACGAGTCGCTAGAAGAAGGTGTCGAGTTCAACGCAGGTTGGGGCCCAGTTGCTATCGAACACGAAAACGGCAAAGTTACAGGCATCACTATTAAGAAAGTCCTGTCTATCTTCAACGAGCAAGGCAACTTTGCACCTCAGTACAGCGAAGAAAGTAAAACCATCTCTGTGGATACTGTTGTTTTCGCAACCGGTCAAATCGTGGCAGACATCACTGACGGTGCCCTAGAGCAAACTCGTAGTGGTCGTTACGTGGTCGACAAACAAACGTTAGCTTCTAGCCTAGTGGACGTCTTCGTCGCTGGTGATGCATGTGGCGGTAACATCGTAATTGAAGCGATGGCATTAGGTCGTAAAGCAGCAATGAGTGTTGAGCGTTTCCTAACAGCTCGCCCACTGACTGAAGGTCGCGACTTCGAGCAAGAATACAGCTACTCATCTCGTCTAGACGTACCACTACCAAAAGGTACGGTAGATACCCCTCGTCTACACGGTGAATTGCGTGACGCTGAAGAGCGTAAGCAAGACTTTGCCCAAGTGGATTTAGGCTTTGCTGAAGAACAAATCAAACAAGAGGCATCTCGCTGTCTGCAATGTAGCTGCAAGCTATGTATGAGCGAGTGCATCATGATGAACGACTTCAGTGACTGTCCAAAGACCATCTTCTCTGACTTCGTGAACAACAAGTCGATGGATCCATTGCTGGCTTACTCATGTAACGCCTGTGACCAATGCACCATTGTTTGTCCGAAAGACTTCCCGATGAAGGAAATGTTCCTAGGCGCACGTACTGACTTTGTTAAGGCAAACAATGGTGAATCACCAATGCCGGGTCATAAAGCGATCAATATGCACCAGAAACTGGGCTTCTCAAAAATCTTCACTATGGCAAAACGAGCGGTATCGACAAAATGAGTAATAAAGTATTTATGCCAGGATGCAGTTTGCCATCCTATTCACCAGAAGGCGTAGCGGCCATTGCGAGCTACCTAAAAGAAGTATTCCCAGAAATGGGCGCGGTACAGAAATGCTGTGGCAAACCGACCGCGGCTATCGGTCAAACCGAGAAATTCAAAGAACGCTACGGCCAGCTTCAAGCAGACTTCGACAAGCTAGATGCACAAGAAGTCATCGTGGCGTGCCAAAGCTGCTACGGCATGATCAAGAAATCTGGCGGCACTCAAAAGCCGGTTTCATTATGGAAACTGCTTCCAGAAATCGGTTTGCCAGAAGCGCTACGCGGCAAAGCAAAAAACAGTGACGTGGTATTCACCATTCACGACTCTTGCTCTACTCGCTACGAAAAAGAACTGCAAGACGGCATTCGCTGGATCTTAAACGAGCTTGGCTACAAAACCTCTGAGCCAGAACACACACGTGAAAACACGCGCTGTTGTGGTTTCGGCGGCATGGTCGTGCCAGCAAACCCAGACGTCGCAACGCGCGTAATCAAGCGCCGTGTTGAAGAGTTCGAGACAGACTACGTCGTGGTTTATTGCTCAGCTTGTCGTGCATCCATGATGGGTGTTGGCACGAAATCTTGGCACATTCTAGACCTGATGTTCGGCCCTGTGGTCATGCAAGGTGATGAACCGCCGGTAAACGTACTCGCTAGCCCTGTGAAAGCTTGGTTCAACCGCTACAAATCAAAAGCGGGTCTGATCAAGTGTATGTCTGTGTAGCTATGTCTCTGTAATTAAGCTTTAAGTGAAGTTGAACTTATGAAATTCGTAAAAATCGCTCTTATCGTCGCAGTTGTAGCTATTGCTCTGTTCGCGGCAAAACAAACTGGCATTCTTGAAATCATCACTGACATCAAGAGCCTACAAGATTGGATCGCCAGCTTTGGTGTATGGGGCTACGCCGTATTCATAGCAGCATTCGTGTTTGCGTGTGTTTTCCTACTACCGGGCAGCGCGTTCACCATTGTGGCAGGTATCGTATTTGGCCCTATCAAAGGCGGTATCTTAGCGCTGTTCTCTGCAACGCTTGGTGCGGTGGCGGCATTCATCGTGGCACGTTTCCTACTGCGCAACACCATCATGAAAAAGTTTGGCGATAACCCAATCTTCAAGAAAATCGATGACGGTGTAGCAGCAAATGGTACAAGCTTCTTAATTCTGACTCGTCTTGTCCCTGTATTCCCTTTCAGCCTACAGAACTACGCTTACGGTCTAACCAGCCTAAACTTAGGCACTTACGCCCTGGTTTCTCTACTGACAATGGCACCAGGCGCATTCATCTTCGCTTACATGGCGGGTGATATTGCAACAAACGGCGTGTCTGCAATGTTGCTAGTGAAGTTTGCGGTTGCGGGTCTTGTACTTTTTGGTATGTCTCTGATTCCAAAATACATCGCGAAGAAAAAAGGCATCAACATGCAAGAATTAGCGAAGTAGTCCGGTCTATAAAGCATTGAGGCTAAAAGAGTGCAGCTCTCGGGGCTGCACTTTCACCTTGACATCATTGATAGTAATTCTCTGAATCAATTAATAAATCCTATTGGGATTCACATTGATAATACCGAGAGATAGATTACTATCCTTGTGAAGGAAGGAAGCCATGCGCTCACAAACACAGCGAAGCTTCAAACAAAAACCAGAAGAAAGACACGGACTACGTATGAAAAAGCTACTCAGCACCATTGGCATTTTAGCCACCACTTTTGCAACTTCTGCTTATGCCGACTCATCGGCCTCTGATGAGTGGCAAAAAATCGAACAACAAGCCGACGGACAAACCGTCTATTTTCATGCTTGGGGCGGCAGCCAAGAGATTAACCGCTATATCCAATGGGCTGGTAAAGAGCTAAAATCTCGCTATAACGTGACGCTAAATCACGTGAAAGTCACTGATATTTCTGAAACCACCACTCGCCTCATCGCAGAAAAAGCCGCAGGCAAAAACAGCGGTGGCAGTGTTGATATGGTTTGGATCAATGGCGAGAACTTCAAATCAATGAAGGATAACCAATTGCTGTTTGGTCCTTTTGTTGAAGGTTTGCCAAGCTGGCAGTACGTTGATAAATCATTGCCAATTGATGTGGACTTTTCAGAGCCAACTGAAAGTCTGGAAGCACCTTGGGGTGTGGGGCAACTAGTATTTATCCATGATGAGAAAACTCTGCAAAACCCTCCTCGATCTTTTGCTGAAATGCTGAGTTACGCAAAAGCGTTTCCAAATCGCCTCACTTACCCTCGCCCACCAGAGTTTCATGGCACAAGCTTTATTAAAGCGCTGTTAATTGAGTTGACCAACAACGATCCCGCTTTGCAAAAACCAGTCACTGCTGAAACATTTGAGCAAATCACTCAACCGCTATGGGCTTACCTAGATGCGTTCCATAAAGTTGCTTGGCGTGGCGGCAAGCAATTCCCTGGAGGGACGGCTGAAACGCTTCAATTGCTGGATGATGGTCAGATTGATCTTGCGATTACCTTTAACCCAAACGCGGTTTTTTCTGCGCAGTCGAGCGGTAATCTTGCAGAAAGCACCAAAGCGTATGCGATGGATGCAGGTGCACTCTCAAACATTCACTTCTTAGCGATTCCTTGGAATACAAACGCCAGTGCTGGTGCGCAAGTTGCGATAAACTTTTTATTGAGCCCTGAAGCACAATCTCGCAAAGGTAACCTTAACATCTGGGGCGATCCTTCAGTGCTAAGCAGCCAATACCTAACAGGTTCGGCTAAAAATACTCAACAATTCAAATCTATCGCTGAGCCGCATCCAAGCTGGCAAACCGCGCTAGAAAAAGAGTGGTTGAAACGCTACGGGAATTCATAAGCACCCATGTTAAGAGCGCTGTATCTCGTCATTGTCGCAGTTTGTATTTTGCCCACCATTCCGGGATTACTCGGAGTGGTGGTTTCTGCGCTCGGTTATGTTCCTCCTATCGGCTTGCACCATTTTTCTTTGGATGGCTTTAACGCTGTTTTTGATTGGGAGGGTGTTTGGACATCGATCGCGCTAACTTTTTACTCCACCATTTTCAGTAGCTATTTGGCTTGCTTAATCACATTTGCGATTCTGCAAGCCTCATGGGGAAGTCAATTCTGGCGGAAAATTGAAGCCAGCCTTTCACCACTTCTCGCTATGCCGCACGTCGCGTTTGCAATTGGCTTTGCGTTCTTATTTGCACCAACAGGTATGGGCGTTAGGGTTTCTCAACCAACTGTTTGGTTACGACCCAAATGCGCAAACGGTGAATGACTTAGCATTGCTGATCAAAGACCCGCATGCGCTCGGTTTGATCATCATGCTTGCGATTAAAGAAGTGCCGTTTTTATTGTTGATGAGTATTCCTATTCTTCAGCAATTGAACGTCGACAAGATTGAAAAAGTCAGTCACTCAATGGGCTACAGTTCAGCGCAAGCGTGGTGGAAATGCGTCTTCCCACAATGGTTAGCGAAGCTGCGTTTCCCAATGCTGGCGGTATTGGCTTACAGCTTGTCGGTTGTCGATGTGGCATTGATTATTGGCCCTACCAACCCACCAACGTTTGCGGTTTTGGTATGGCAGTGGTTTAACGACCCAGATTTATCCCTGCTACCAAGAGCGGCCGCAGGCGCGGTAGTCTTATTTGCGATCGCTAGTCTTTTGATTGGATTTGCACGCTTGATGGAATGGTGTATTACCAAAGGCTTCAAACGCTGGCAGTACTCTGGTCGAAACGGGTTTCGTTTACCCGGTAAAACCCTATTTTCACTGATTGCGCTACTCGCACTTCTCATGATCCCGCTCATGGTGGTGTGGAGCTTTGCTCAACGCTGGCGCTTTCCAGATTTACTACCGAGCCGCTATAGCCTGCGTTTTTGGGAATACGAATGGCACAGCATTCTTGGCACGCTGGAACAGAGCATGCTAATTGCCGTTATCAGCGCGACCGTCGCTCTAGCCCTTGCCTTGATCGCACATGAGTATCGCCTTCGTTATCGCTGGCAGGTGCCCGGTTACATCATCGCCATCCCAATGCTGATTCCTCAGCTATCGGTGTTATTCGGTATGCAAGTAGTGACGCTGTACTTAAACAGTAATGCGTATTTCTTTTGGGTATGCTGGGCGCATGTGTTCTTCGCATTCCCATTTATTTACCTCTCACTAGACGGTCCATGGCGCAGCTTCGATAACGGCTTAACTCGCGTCGCACTAAGCCTAGGTAAGTCACCGATGCAAGCTTGGTTAAAAGTGAAACTGCCAATCCTCCTACCTGCGATTGCATTCGCATGGGCGGTTGGGATTAGCGTAAGTCTGGCGCAATACCTGCCGACATTGGTGCTAGGGGCTGGGCGCATTAGCACCATCACCACCGAAGCCGTTGCGCTATCCAGTGGTTTTGACCGACGTGTCACCGCGATTTACGCCATTTGGCAAGCACTCTTGCCGTTCTTGTTCTTCTCCTTTGCGATACTCCTAAGCCGCTTACACATGAAGTATCGCCGCTTGTCTATTAAAGGTTTACTGCTGAATGAGTCTTTGTCTCGAAAACCTCGCCATCCATAAAGCCAATGGCGACACGCTTTTCTCAGCGTTCGACATAACCGTAGAGAAAGGTGAAATTGTTACTCTGATGGGGCCAAGTGGTTGTGGTAAATCCACTTTGTTGGATGCCATTGCAGGGCACCTATCCGCCGAGTTCAACTACTCTGGATCCATTACGCTTGATAACGAAAAGTTGGATGCCCTCCCTGCCCATAAGCGTCAGGTCGGTATTCTGTTCCAAGACGATTTGCTCTTCCCTCACTTGACGGTGTGGGAGAACTTTGCCTTTGCATTACCGAATTGCGTGAAAGGCGCGGATCGAAAAACGCAAGCGATGATCGCATTGAAGCACATTTCTCTGACAAAACTGGCCGATTCATTTCCGGATCAAATATCCGGAGGTCAACGTGCTCGTATCGCTTTGACTCGTATGCTGTTGGCCAAACCGAAAGTTGCGTTACTTGATGAGCCTTACAGCAAGTTAGATAAAGATCTGCGCGTACAATTTCGCAATTGGGTAGTCGAGCAATTGCAGCAAGCGAACATCCCTACTTTGATGGTAACGCACGATGAAGACGATATTCCCCATGGTAGCCGCTGCCTAAACTGGCCGTGGGAGACAAATCATGCTTGATAGCCTGAGTATAAAGCTCATCCGCAAACCGCTGGCACTCAGTGCGACATACCTCGATAAATGTGGCATCACCGCAAACCAAACGACCGTATTTGGTTTTGTGCTTGGCTGTTTTGCCCTGCCAGCTTTGTTAGCCGAACAGTACTTGTTGGCGTTGCTGTTTATTTTACTGAACAGAATCTGTGATGGATTAGACGGAGCACTGGCGAGGATTCAAGGCATTACCGATGCGGGCGGTTTTCTCGATATCAGCTTGGATTTTCTGTTCTATTCCCTGATTCCTTTTGGATTTGTGTTAGCAAATCCAGAACAAAATGCCATTGCAGGGGCATTTTTGATTTTTTCCTTTGTCGGAACGGGAAGCAGCTTTTTGGCTTTTGCCATCATGGCAGGAAAGCAAGGCATCGATAATCCGGTGTATAAACACAAATCTCTCTACTACATGAGCGGCTTAACCGAAGGCACAGAAACCATCGGCTGTTTTGTGCTGTTTTGCCTGATGCCGCAGCACTTTTCAGTCATTGCTTACTTTTTTGGTGCGGCATGTTGGTTTACTACCTTTACCCGCATACACTCCGGATTTTATACCCTCAAACACTAGGGTTTGTTGACTCAATGGAGATTCAAATTTTGCAAAAAAAACGGTAATATGTCCGACTTTGCTGATTTGAGTTAGGTTTTGCCGTTGTCCATGGATAAACAAAAAGCACTAAAAAAGATCGCCAAGTGCCTTGAACTAGGTAACTCTGCGAACGTTAACGAAGCGGCCAATGCGATTAAAATGGCCCATAGCCTGATGATGAAATATGGGCTAGACAAAGACGATATCGAGTTCATTAAAATGGGCAAGACCCAGTCGAGTCATCTATTGCCAGCCAACGTCAGCTCCGTTTTGCTGCGTGTGATCCGTGGAATCAATACCAAATTTGGCGTCGAAGCGGTGCTGCTTAACCATAAAGGCTTAAAGAGGCTGGAGTTTATTGGCGAAGCCGATCGCGCTATCTTTGCAGCCTTTGCCTTCGACATTATTTACCGTGAGATGAACGAAAGTACCGGACAGTTTCGCAATAGCTTCGCAGGCTCTGGCACCTCCAGTCTTGAGGTGACTAGACGAGTCAACTCCTACGTTTCCGGTTGGGTAGAAGGCGCTTTGGAAAAACTGCCCGTGATCACACCCGATGAAGAGTCGGCAAACAAAATCAACAGTTACATCGACAAAGAGTTTCAAAACATTGATCGCGAAACGTTCAAAAAGCAGTTACGCGAAGCGATGAAAAATCTCACCGCCGATTATGAAGTGGGTTTGAAAAAAGGTCGAAAAGTGTCGGTTAACCGCCCCGTTGGTGGTCAACAAGCCGCCAAACAAATAGAAAAAAGATAACCTTACACTGACAATTAAAACATTAGTTCCGTGAATAATTCTCTCCCGGAGGTAGAAGCCCGCCTCCGATTTACATGGAGAGACAACTTTGAAAAACCTTTCACTTGCCTTAGCGATTCTGCTGACCCTTAGCGGCTGTCAAGCCACTCAGCGACAAAACGCCACCACAGGCGAAGCCGAAACCAATTCCGCAACCAAAGGCGCACTACTTGGTGCTCTCGCTGGCGCCGTTGCAGGCGCAGCCAGTGGCGATAAAGGTGACCGCGGTAAACGAGCTCTGATTGGTGCGGCTGGCGGTGCTGCCATCGGTGGCGGTGTCGGCTACTATTTTGATCAACAAGAGAAAGCACTACGTCAAGCCTTGCTCAACTCCGGGGTTCAGGTCGAGCGCGTTGGCGAAAATCAACTGCTGCTGCGTTTAGAAAATGGCATCGGTTTTAGCTCGGGCTCTTACAGCCTCGACGCTTCCATCCACAATACACTGCAAGGCGTCGCACGCGTATTAGTCGAGTACCCAGACACCAGTTTAGTGATTGATGGCTATACCGACAGCACAGGCAGCGATGCATCTAACCAAATTTTGTCTGAACGCCGCGCTGAATCTGTGCGTGCTTTCTTAATCTCGCAAAAAGTAGCGGCAAGCCGAGCGGTTGCACGCGGCAACGGCGAACGATACCCACTTTGCACCAATACTACTGCCGAAGGACGGGCCTGCAATCGACGGGTAGAAATTCAAATTCTACCTTTAAAATAGCGCGAACTGGCCAATATGAACGGCCATGTTTACTGCTGATTTCAATTCAGGTTCCGTCTATACTTTGCACTGAACCTGAATTTGAGAGGCACGACTTTGCGCTATAATCTTTTGATTCTTATCGGACTTCTTTTATCCACTTCGGTATTCGGCCAATCAGTGCAACAGTTAACCGAACAAGCCAATCAAAGAGATCCAAACGCGCAATACCAGTTGTCACTTGAGTTGGCCAAGGAAGAAGGCGAGGCGGCCAAAGCCGACGCCTTTTATTGGCTGCAACAATCGGCACAACTGGGCTATGAGCCCGCACAAATCAAGTTAGCTCAAGCCTACGAAAGCGGTATCGCCACACCAATCGATCTTAAACTTGCTGCCAATTGGTATTGGCAAGCCGCCGTACAAGGCAATCTGGACGCGCAAATCAAATTAGGGACACTGTTTGAAGAGCAAGGTTCTCTCTTTTCACAACTTGATATCGCTCAGTTCTGGTTTGGTGTAGCGGCCAAACATTCTGCCGAAGCGGAGAACGCTTACAATCGCATTCTCGAGATCAAATTCAATGCAATGCGTGCCAAACAGGTATCAGCCATTTCGCAACTGGATTCTGCGTTTGCGACCCAAGCGCAATCACTAGACACCGGGCTAGAGACTTCGGCTGCAACTACCACTCCGCCCTCACCTATCTACACCGACTGGATCTCCATCAGCGCCATTTTGTTTCTCGCGCTTTCCTTCAGTAGCGTCATGTTCTACTTTCGCCGTAAAAAAGTGTCGCGGGAAACAACGCAACAGCTTGAACTGCAAAGCGAGCTCAATAAACAACGCTATAGCAACAAGCAGCTCAAGCGACAACTGGAAAAAGTCTTTAATGAATACAAGAAGGTACAGGCCCAAGCTGGAAAACAGAAACTCTCTCTAGCGTGTGCAATGTTTGGTTATTCGCCGAGTGCCATTCCCGACGAAAAATCCATCAAGATTCGCTTTCGCCAGTTATCCCGTCTCTACCATCCTGACGCCCGTGGCAGCGAAGAAGAAATGAAGCGCCTCAATGGCGCATTGAAGATCCTGCTACAAAATGTTGCAAACTCGTAAACGAACCTTGTAGTTCTTCGTCTCATTCGACAGCTTTACCTTGTTAATAAAGGATCGCAATCGATCTCCCTCTCATTTTTTATTAACAGATATTTAACGCAGTAACGAAATTTATGGCATAATGTGCCCCGAAAATGACACCAGCACAACGAGAAGCCTGGTGAGGAGAAGCAGCATGTTTAATATTGAAGGCACCTGCGATTGGTGCAAGAGACCAAGATTGTTGACACGTCACGACTATCTGGATGGTAAATCCAACCATTCTTGTGAAGAGTGTAACGACATCGCTAAGATTGACGTTCGTCTGTTTAATCTTGGTGAGCAGCAAATGCGCGACCGTCAGGCGAGAGCCTGCTAAAACGGGAAGTCACGCAAAAGAACGGATTCTTTAAGCACCTTACGAGGTGCTTTTCTTTTACCTACTGTTCTTTAATTACGCGATGCATCCCTGCAAACCTTACTGAGTAGTACTGTATAACCCTGTATAAACCTTCACTCTTCGCTGAGAAGTCCATCACAAAAACTCACACTCTTCCAAACACAACAAATCGCGATTAACTAAATATAAAACAATGAGTTATTTATAACCCCCAACCATCAGGCTCGCAATGCGTGGCGAAAAAGAGAGCAAATAGGTTGACGAACATCACCGGAAAAACTACTGTATACACATACAGCATGTATATGGGAACAGTAAAATGCAGATTCAAGGTCAAACTCGTACATACTCACATTTCAATGTTCTGGCACAACCAACTCAGCCAATCAATGCCTCAGCAAAATTGTTGCAACAATTGGCCGCTTTGTCTCAGTTGAATCAATGGATTTTATTTACCTCCGAGTGCCCACGTCCGGATCTTAGCCAACTCACTGCGTCTAATATTTGCTGTAAAAATGTCATCCAGATGAAACCATCCCACTCTCTGACTGAAATTGAAATCGTGATGAAAGCGATACGCTCTGGCAATGCTGCCGCGGTTGTCGCGTCTAGCCAGATTGATTTAGTCAACCAATCTCTGCTGCAGGAGATGGCAAAGGAGTTTGGCTGTGAAGTCTTTTTCGTTGAAGGCAGAGCGACACAGTATCATTAATAAGCCAACGTTATCCATCCTGCATTTGGCCTTCTTTATGAAGGCTTTTTAAATTTCATCAAACCAAGGCAAACGTTTGCTTTTCTTCTGGCGAGTTCAAATAGTTCTGGTATCATGCCCCGGTAATCGATGAATCTGATGGATTTTGTTGTCCGATTCGTTTCCGCATGACGTTTGAAATTATGATAGGAATGTCAAAATGAGCCTCGCTGATCAAGTACTTGCCGTCAATGACGATCTGCCCATCCGTACCGATAAACCTGTTCACAGTGGAAAAGTTCGCTCTGTCTACTGGCTTACTGAGCAAGACAGTGCCCGCCTAATCAAAGAAAAAGGCTACAACGTTGCCCCTGATGCGCCCCTTGCCATCATGGTGATCAGCGATCGCATCTCCGCTTTTGATTGTATTTGGCACGGTGAACACGGGCTCAACGGCGTACCGGGTAAAGGGGCCGCATTGAACGCCATTTCTAATCATTGGTTTAGACTGTTTAAAGACAACGGATTGGCCGATAGCCACATTCTTGATATTCCACACCCGTTTGTTTGGATTGTGCAGAAAGCCAAGCCTGTGCGTATTGAAGCCATTTGTCGCAAATACATCACAGGTTCCATGTGGCGCGCATACGAAAAAGGCGAGCGTGAGTTTTGTGGTATTCAACTACCAGAAGGGTTAGGCAAAGACAAACCTCTGGACGAACTGCTGATGACACCATCAACCAAAGGGATTTTAAAAGGAATTCCTGGCGTGCCTGAAGCCGATGATGTGAACATTACCAGACAAAATATTGCCGACAACTTTGCCGCATTTAACTTTTCCAGCGCTGACGACATTGCCACTTACGAGAAGCTGCTGAAAGAAGGTTTTGCTGTGATCAGTGATGCTCTAGCACAAGTAGGACAAATTTTTGTCGATACCAAATTCGAGTTCGGTTATGTGCAAGATGCGCAAGGCAACGAAAAGCTGATTTACATGGACGAGGTGGGCACGCCCGATTCATCACGGATTTGGGATAGCGAAGCGTATCAAGCGGGTAAAATTGTTGAAAACTCGAAAGAGGGTTTCAGACAGTTTCTGCTTAACTACTTCCCAGACCCTGATATTCTGCTCAACAAAGATCGCATGCCTGAGCGCGAAGCACTGGCTCGTGACAACACGTTGCCAGAAGAGGCTTTACTGGCGGTATCTCGCACCTACATCGGCATCGCAGAAAAAATTACCGGCCAATCAATCACTTTAAGCGAAAATCCAAAACAAGAGATTATTGATATCCTTGCGCGTGATTACGGTCTTATCGATTAAATGAATTCAATATAACAACGTCAGTGCCAACAGCCCGCCACCAAGCGGGCTGTTTTTTTATTGCAGCGCTGCGTTTAACTCATGGAAATGGTTTTACCATCGTTGGTAGTAACGCGTTTTGTCTCAACGGAATAATCTTTCTGCAAAATCGTGGAGACAAAATGCCAAGTGGAATCAACTTTCTCTTGCGTCAAATCGAGGCGCATAAAGCCACGCTGCTTGAGATCTGCCCATTGTAACTCTTTCACCATTTCAGGTAGGACGTATTCCATATGACTAATGGCTAAGCTGTCCAACCCCAAATATTCCTCTAGACCGGGCGAGCTCACAGACGCGGTAGCGAACTCAACGCCAACCGAATTGCCGGAATGGTCTTTTAGTTGGCTACACCAAGCATTGTGACTGTCACCAGCGAGACTGATGAATTTCTTGTTTAAATTTCGCGCCAATCCATACAACCATTCACGCTCGTAGTAGAAACCATCCCAAGCGTCTAAGTTGTATGGCACTGAGTTGGAATCTGAACTTGGATCGCTGAGATACGCGTTGATCGTACTATTAACATTCATCAACGCCGCCTGTTTTTGTTCATCGGTTGCGGTAAATAGGCCAAACATTGCCGTCATCACCGAACTTGGCAGCTCTAGTCGGCCCATTAATACCTGCTGCCCCATCACCGACCACGTTGCGCTACTCTGCGACATTGCGGTTTGTAGCCAATCCTTCTGATGACTTCCAAGCAACGCTCTGTCTGGTTGACGCGCTTTGGTCACTAAATCGACAATTCCCTCCATTGACGGCGTATCGAGCGAAAAATAATCGAGAGGTTCTGCACGCGCGACCACTCGCGTATCCAACATATAGAGATCAAGTAAATTACCGAAAGAGAACTGGCGATAAATAAGTACCGAAGATTCAAGATTTTCGCGCACTGGCAGCCATTCCAGCCACGCGGCCGCCGCCGCCGCGCGGCGCAGTTCGAAGCTGCCTTCACCTGCTTGGTGATTCTCAGCACCATTCGCCCACGTATCGTTGGCAATTTCGTGATCATCCCACACCGCGATCATCGGCATGGCCGCATGAAGCGCTTGTAAGTCTTTATCTTGTCGATATTGAGCATAACGCGCCCGATAGTCTTCCAGACTTAGACACTCAGTTTCGCGGCTAGGCACACGACCGAGCTCCTGTGCATGAGTCGTAGCATAACCGTCTTTGCCATATTCATAGATGTAATCACCCAAATGCAAAATGGCATCGAACGGTTTTTGCGCGTGTTGATTAACAATTTCTCTATAGACGTTGAAATAACCCGCTGGGTAGTTGGAGCAAGAAACCACGGCCAGTGAAGCGGCAGATAATTCGCCTTGCGCCAAGGTTTTTGTTTGACCTGTTGGGCTGATAGCGCCTTCACATAAGAAGCGATAGAAATAGGGCTGACCTGCGGACAAGCCCTTAGCGTCGGCTTTGACGGTGAAATCTTTTTCGCTATCAGTGGTGATTTCACCGGAGGCCACTATGTCACTAAAATCCGCTTTCGAAGCCACTTGCCAAGTAACGCGAGCTTGACTGGATTGAGTTGTCACGCGCGTCCAAATAATCACGGCGGTTTGCAATGGGTCCCCACTGGCAACGCCATGCTCAAACGAGGCTGAACTGGTGCTATTTTCACTTTCTGAATGACATGCCATTAAGCTGGTGGCGACCACGCCTGATGACATGACTTTAATAAAGCCTCTGCGAGACAAAGACATAACTACTTCCTTTTCTTGTTGTGTTGAGACCAAAGCAGCAACGCTCTGGTCGTTCTTCCAGAAACACCTGGTCATACCAGAAAGAGAAAGTATGCATAAGTTAATGACGTTAAGATGTCAGAAAACTCATTTATTAACATTTAAATAACATTATTCCTGAGCAGATCACATGCATAATGAAACAAGGTCCCAGTTGCAGTAAAAACTCTAAATGGAAAAAGCGTTTACACGAGACAAAATAAAACGCAGCCAGTGATAAGTCATCAAACTGGCTGCGTCTAAAAACGGTTAATTACAGGGTCTAGCTAAAGTCTTTGAGGTGAATGGTAAAAACATCCTGCTCGTAGCAGTTAATCACACTGTCGCTACGGCTTTGAATAAAATCGATTTGTTTCGGTTCCAACGCGTAAGGCATCACCACGGTAAGCTCATCAATCCCTTCCAGTTTCGCGAGGCGAAGCAGGGTCACCAGATTGGATTCATCGCTACGACGAGAAGACATCGCTTTGAGTGCCGCATCCCAAAGACGATCCTCTGGCTTGGCAAGTTCGGCAATGCTCTCTTTCCACACCGTACTAAACACAGGCGCGAAGGTGGTCATCGCTTCTAAGAATGTCCATTTTTTGTTGCAAGAAGCCCCGAGAAAACTGGTGTAATCAAACTCAACATGCGTTTTTTCATTCTTTTCCATTTTGTCCCCCGACAGACTGTCAACACAGCCTATCCACTATTAGACAATTACTTTGATATAGCAATAGGATATAAAACAATCGTCTTTTATGCCCTTATTTTAAGGAAAAAGGAAATATCAAAAGCAAATTCGTAACAATAACAGCACACATTCTGTAACCATGCGCATCTGATTGATTAATATTTCAAGCTAAAAACAAATTGCGAATCAGAAAACTAGAAAAAGCCTACCACTTGACTAATTTAAACCCGAGGCCAATGCGTGTCTGATTGTGGTCATAGTCGATCAGCGTTTCGCCGTAACCATGATAAGCCTGCAAGTAGAAGCCGATTATGTCATTGAAATAAAATGTGTAGCCAACCTCAACACCGCCACGATCGTCGTTCCAGTTGTAAAATCCGCGAGTATTGAAAATGCCAGCGGCGCTGTAGAACTTCAGCCATAGTTCATAAGGTGCATAATAGTCTTCGATGTTGCGATTCTCCGACGTATCACCGACAACCGACCACAAATGAACGCCCCACTCTACCGGACCTTCCAGTCGCTCCGCAGCCAAGTAGAGCCTGTCCCAACTGCGTGATAAGGCCCCGAGCGACCATTGGACTCGTGTTTGTAACCCGCTTCCAAATGATTGAAAAGCAGCAAGTTGCTTTGGTGAGCAATAAACAGTTGTGGTTTGTAATTGGTCTCACGAAACGGAGAAGAGATACTGGAGTTAGCCAACTGCCACAGCGACTTTTGCGTGTAAGAACCGACAATCGCGGTACTCTTGCTAAAGCGATAGATGGGCACTGCGACTGACAATTGATATTTGACCTCGAAGTTTTGCAGATCTTCTAGATCGGTACCTGCGTATTCTTCTTCATTCACATCGGTAGTGTAGGTGCCGAGCGCATAGTTATCTTCGTAGCTCGAGATATTAACTAAGCTTTTGCCACTGGCAAAACAAGGCAGCGCCAAAAGAAACCATAATACGTTAAACTTCATATTCATCTTCATTTTTTTAGGCAAATGGCTGCCGTATCAAGAGGATAAGCGGCAAATGTAAACACTCATCGTTTGAGAAAGCAAATTTTATTCCCATTTACCTGTGGCTAACGCACATCGACTATACGGCTCGCTTTACGATACTGGACTTTCCAACCTGAAAAGCGCGGCAACTCCCAACGTTTCGGATCTTCTTTACGATTGCCGCCACAGTGGACCACCTGCACCAGCTTACGCGCCGGGAAATACTCCACCTGCAATTGCAGATCCGATAAGGTCAACGATAACGGATAGTGCTGTGCAAAATCGGCGTATTGCCAGTCTGGAATGCCAGCAAAAGGAAAGTCGGCGGCTTCAAACAGCGCCATCTCTTCCAGAGTATTCACCCCCAATGCCTCTAGCTGCTCGGCAAACCAAACATCAAAACTCACTTCTTTACTGTGAACTGAATTATCGTCATTCAGGCCTAATGCACAAAAAAGTTTCCAATGTTCAATCTGTTGGTGGCGCTCGGTGTAAAATCCGTCCAGAAGTTGACCCGACTTCACCTGCGCGATTATCGCTTGAATCGCACTTTCACCTTGCGGCTGCACGAGCTTGCTGGTAACAACGCGTCCGGCGAATATTCGCTCCATCAACACTTGGCCTTGTTCGGTCTGTAAGCAACTTTCCCCCTGACGCCACTCTCCCAGATCGAGCTCATCAATCAAGGTTAGCGCCACGGGCATCATTACCGAAGCGAGATTGAGCGTCTGCTTAACGCCGCGACCGGGCAAAGAGTGGCTATCCAGCACTACTGCTGCTTGCGCCTTGTCCCCAAAGCGGCTCTGTTTGCCCACCAGCATCTCCATCTGGCCGTTACCAAGCGCCTCCTGCCTTTTGGCGCGGCGAACAAACAGCAGCTCTGGGTGTAACGTGGCGATTGCTTTTGCCAGCGCTTCCCGCTGATAGCGCGACGTCACCTCCAGTTCTGGTAACTCAAACAGAGCGCGCATTTGCTCTGCCAGCCCCATCGCCTCTGTCAGAGCTTGCTCATCGATGTTGACGCCGGGATAGCGTTTGCCGCGTACTAGGCCAATCAATAACGTGACATCACACAAGTTCGGTTCAGCAGCATCGAGCTCTTGCGCTTGTTCGCCACCAGCGAGCTGATACAAGTTAGCGGGCACCGAGAGCGCCGCGGCAAGGTCAATCATCGCCTCTTTAAGCGCTTTGCTGGGCATACGTGTAACAAGGTCGGCGTACAGTGTATCAATCGGCAGTGGATTGAGTATTTTACCGTGTTCTGTCACACGCCCGAGTTGATCGATGGCTTGCATGGTACGCAGTACTTCGCTGGCCTGAGCAAGCGATTTTTCCGGCAACGGGTCGAGAAACGGCAACTCAGCCAATTGATAGCCACAACAAGCTGCAGAGAGCATCGGCTCGGTGAGATCCTCACGCTGTAACTGTGGTGGTGTAGCCAGCTCCATCGGCGCATGTTCGCCAAACAGTCTTAGACAACGGCCAGCCATCACTCGACCTGCGCGCCCCGCTCGCTGCGCTGCACTCGCTTTGGAAATGGTACTTAATACCAGCGCGGTTCTTCCGTTGCGTTGCACATTACGCCGCTCTAAGCCGGAGTCGATCACGCAGGTGATGTTAGGAATGGTCAGCGAGGTTTCAGCCACATTGGTGGCAAGAACCACTTTTCGCAGCGGCTGGACGGTTAATGCTCGCTGCCTTTCTTCGTCACTCACACTGGCATGCAGCGTCACCACCATAATGTCAGTGAAGGCTCTTAGCGCCTGCGCCACTTGCGCTATCTCTTTTCGCCCGGGCAAAAACACTAAAATATCTTCCCCGCCTCGCGTCAGTTCATTGCCGATGGTCTCAACCACGGAGCGTTCTAGAAATTTCTTCTGCGGCAACTGCCTGCTCTCTTGCGCCAGATGCTGCACTTCGACCGGAAAGCAGCGCCCGTGAGAGACGATGCGCTGAGCCGCAAGATAGCTGACCAAGCGATCTCCCGCCATGGTCGCTGACGTAACGATCAAACGATGCTCGCCACGCACTTTCAACATCGCGGTGAGTAGGTCCATATCCCAACGGCGTTCATGAAATTCGTCAATCAAAACAATATCAAACGATTTTAGACCGTCCTCGGCAAACCAGCGCAGCGCCACACCGGGTGTGACAAACACAATCGGTGTATTCTTTTCAAAAACCGCTTTGAGTTTTATCGCGTAGCCGACCTGAACGCCAAGTGCCGAGCCTGACTGCTGCGCTAGGTATTGCGCCAATGACGTGCAGGCGATACGGCGCGGTTCTATCACCAACACCCGGCCATGTTCTGACGCCCACAATGGTAAACGCGTTGACTTTCCTGAGCCGGTTTCTGCCTCTACCACCAAATGAGAATGTAAAATTTTTGTTTCAAATTGTGATTTGACACTATCGATGGGCAGAGCCGTCATAACAAATTCGCCGTGTTTAATTTGGACTCGCATTATAGTCAAACAGGCAGGTAACAACAGGCTTAACGGCGGACAATTGCGTATTCCAATTGGTATCAATTGTTTTAAAAGGCGTTTTGGCTAGCGTGTAAACAATTTTGCCAACGAATGTTTTGATGTATATCAAGTCCTATTTACAACTAAACAGTGAAGCCGTTATCATTTTCGCCGTTTCCTCAAAACCCTACGTTAAGGCACCCAATGAATAACGATAAACGCCCACTTTACATCCCTTTCGCGGGCCCTGCGCTTCTCAGCACGCCACTACTCAACAAAGGAAGCGCATTTTCCAGTGAAGAACGCGTTTCTTTTAACCTTGAAGGTCTGCTTCCCGAAACGACAGAGACCATTCAGGAGCAAGTTGAACGTGCTTACATGCAGTACAAAGCATTCGAAAGCGACATGGATAAGCACATCTACTTGCGTAACATTCAAGATACCAACGAAACGCTGTTCTACCGTTTGGTACAAAATCACATCACCGAAATGATGCCGATCATTTATACGCCAACGGTTGGCGCGGCATGTGAAAACTTTTCTAATATCTATCGCCGTGGCCGCGGGCTGTTTGTCTCTTACGCCAACCGCGATCGCATCGATGACCTGCTCAACAATGCGTCGAACCATAACGTCAAGGTGATTGTTGTTACCGACGGTGAGCGTATTCTGGGTTTGGGTGACCAAGGGATCGGCGGGATGGGCATTCCTATCGGAAAACTTTCTCTCTACACCGCCTGTGGCGGCATCAGCCCTGCGTATACGCTACCTATTGTGCTCGATGTCGGTACCAATAACCCACAACGTTTGGCAGACCCAATGTACATGGGCTGGCGTCATCCACGCATTACTGGCCCAGATTACGATGCATTTATTGATGAGTTCATGCAGGCAGTACATCGCCGCTGGCCGGATGCGCTGATCCAGTTTGAAGATTTTGCGCAGAAAAACGCCATGCCGCTGCTTGAGCGGTACAAAAATCGCGTCTGCTGTTTCAACGATGACATCCAAGGAACTGCTGCCGTGACGGTCGGTTCGCTACTGGCGGCGTGTAAAGCGGCAGGTAGCAAGTTGTCAGAGCAGCGTATTACTTTCTTGGGTGCTGGATCTGCGGGCTGCGGCATTGCAGAGGCCATTATCGCGCAGATGGTATCGGAAGGCATTTCGGATGAACAAGCGCGCTCGCAAGTATTCATGGTTGACCGTTGGGGCCTCTTGCAAGAAGGCATGCCAAATCTACTCGATTTCCAACAGCGTTTAGTGCAAAAACACGCCGTCACCGGCGAGTGGCAATCGGAAGGCAACGGATTCTCTCTGTTTGATGTGGTGATGAACGCCAAACCGACGGTGCTGATCGGTGTCTCTGGTGCCCCCGGTCTGTTTACCCAAGAGATCATCGAAGAGATGCACAAACACTGCCCGCGTCCAATCATCTTCCCACTGTCAAACCCGACCAGCCGTGTGGAAGCAATTCCGGCTGATATTATTCGCTGGACCAAAGGTGAAGCGCTGGTGGCAACTGGCAGCCCGTTTGATCCGGTGATTCATGAAGGCAAAACCTACCCGATCGCCCAGTGCAACAACAGCTACATTTTCCCGGGTATTGGCCTTGGCGTGTTGGCGGTTAACGCGCGACGCGTCACTGACGAAATGCTGATGGAATCGAGCCGCGCGCTAGCGACCTGTTCGCCGTTGGCGATTCATGGTCGTGGCGCCCTGCTGCCACCACTGGAAGAGATCCATACGGTATCTAAACGCATCGCCTATGCGGTAGCGAAGAAGGCCATTGAACAAGGCGTCGCGTTGGAGATCGCCGACGATGCTCTGCAAGTGGCCATTGAACAGCATTTCTGGCAACCGGTCTATCGTCGTTACAAACGTACCGCGTTCTAAACCTCTCCCTTTCAGCCCTCGCATGCGAGGGCTTTTTCTTCACCAATTTGTCGATTTTTACGAGAATAGAGCTTCATTGTCTGCTTTACTTTCCGTTATGATGTGAGTTCTCAATAACTTGGAGTGAAGAACATTGGATCATCCGCTTTCCCAAACACACGCAAAACGTCGCTGGAAAAAACTGGTGCTGCTGGTGTTTGTGTTGCTGATCCTGTTTGCCGTCGCGGTCATCGCGGTTGACCGCTGGGTCAGCTATCAAGCGAGTGAACGCATCATCACCTCTTACGACCAAGTACGGCCATTCGATGTCGCAGTGGTACTTGGCACCAGCAAATACATCGGTAAGACACTCAACAGCTATTACACACACCGAATTGAAGCTGCAATTGAGCTCTATCGCTTAGACAAGGTGCAACACTTTTTGCTCAGCGGTGACAACGCCCATCGCTCCTACAACGAACCTTGGACAATGAAACGCGATCTGCTCAAAGCGGGCGTGCCTGAAACGGCCATTCATCTCGACTATGCTGGTTTTCGTACGCTCGACTCGATTGTGCGGGCAAAAAAGATTTTTGTTACCGAAAACTTTCTCATCATCACGCAACGTTTTCACTGTGAGCGCGCACTTCTTATCGCGAATGCATACCACATTAACGCGCAGTGTCTAGCGGTTGCCGGGCCGGACAACCCATCGCAAACGTGGTCGGTGCGTATTCGCGAAGTTTTTGCGCGTAGCAAAGCACTGCTGGATCTCTACATTATTGATACTCAACCTCGTTTTCTCGGACCTCAGCAACCCATTCTGCGCGAAGCGGACGATGGAGATGCCCCCCTGTCTGACACCATCCCTGCGGCCAATGGGTAGAAATCTACACCTTTTTATTCCAACACCTCACACTTTGTTGCTATTAAGTTAAAAGCCACCAACATAGATTGCACAACTCTCGTAACATCCAAGTAACACAAGTCAGATATTCGCCTCTGCAACAACCGTTCTCACCATGCCCAGCATAGTGCTGGGCTCAAGAGCGGTTGACAAAACAACAACACGCTACAGAGGCAGAGCAAAAGGAGCACTCTATGACTGCACTCGTCGTTACTCTACGAAACTGGTTTTTCACCAGAAACAGCATGATATTTATCGCCAATATTTTGTTGTTTATCACTCTGCTGGAGACGCTACCGTTTGACCCCAAAGTGGTGATCGGTTTAAGCATTCTCACTTTCGTCGCGGTATTGTGGCTGACAGAAGCAATCCACGTCAGTATCACCGCTTTATTGGTGCCACTGCTGGCGATTTTCTCCGGTATTTTCGACACGCAAGCTGCGCTAAACAACTTTTCTAACTCGATCATTTTCCTATTTCTAGGCGGTTTTGCTCTCGCAGCAGCACTGCACAAGCAAAAACTTGATCAGGCAATTGCGGATAAAGTGTTGCTGATTGCAGGCGGCAAAATGTCAACGGCGGTATTCATGCTGTTTGGTGTCAGCGCCGGTTTGTCGATGTGGATTTCGAACACTGCCACCACCGCAATGATGTTGCCACTGGTTTTGGGCGTGATGAGCAAACTTGACCGCGAGAAAAGCCATAACACCTACCTGTTTGTGCTGCTGGGCATCGCTTACTGCGCGTCGATTGGCGGGATCGCCACCATCGTCGGTAGCCCGCCGAACGCCATCGCGGCAGCGGAAGTTGGCCTCGATTTCACTGGCTGGATGAAACTCGGCATGCCGATCACCTTCTTGCTATTGCCAATCGCACTAATCGTTCTCTACAGCATGACCAAGCCAAACCTCAAGCATTCATTTGAGCTCGACCACAAACCGGTTGAGTGGACCAATGGCAAGCTGATCACTCTAGCGATCTTCTTAGTCACGGTGACTCTGTGGATCTTCTCTAAACCGATTAACGGTATGCTCGGTGGCTTTAAAAGCTTCGATACATTGGTTGCCATCGGCGCCATCCTAGCCCTCGGCGTTTCTCGCGCGGTTGAGTGGAAAGACATCGAAAAAACCACCGATTGGGGCGTTCTAATCCTATTTGGCGGCGGTATCTGCTTGAGTAATGTGCTAAAAGCAACTGGCACCAGCGTCTTCCTCGCTCAAGGGCTCAGTGCTTTCCTTGACCAAGCGGGCATGCTGCTGACTATCTTAGCGGTAGTGACTTTCGTGGTGTTCTTAACCGAATTTGCCAGTAACACCGCCAGTGCAGCGCTGCTTGTTCCTGTGTTTGCCACCATTGCGGAAGCACTAGGGATTTCGCCAGTGATTCTTTCTGCGTTGATTGCGATTTCAGCCTCCTGTGCATTTATGCTGCCAGTAGCCACGCCCCCCAATGCGATTGTGTTTGCCACCGGACACATCAAGCAGAGTGAAATGATGCGTATTGGTATGGTGCTCAACATCGCCTGCATCGCCGCGCTCACTCTTTTCGCCGCGATTTTTTGGTAATCGGTTCCACACTGCAGAGGCGCAGAGTCGTCTAGTATGACGCTTTGGCTTGCCCCTTTCCCCCGGGGCAATCTGCAGACCCTGTTAGGTGGCCAAGTGCCACCTTTTTTTAATAGGCTTTCCACTCAGCATTTATGCTGAAGCAGCGGTATTGCCGTAGTTTACTTCAACCCGATTACGCCCACGGTGCTTGGCCTGATATAAAGCTTCATCCGCACGCGCCATCACCTCGGTTACCCTCTCTGCGCCCATTTCCGCTACCCCAATGCTGCACGTCAACCGTCCACCATGTAACCAAATATGCTGTGCAACGTGACGGCGCAAGCGCTCTGCTTTTTCACTCGCTTGAGGTAAATGGGTCCCTGGGCAAAACACGACAAACTCTTCCCCGCCCCAGCGGACTAACCGTTCATCCCCTTCGAGCAAACTGGCGACCACCATGACAAACTCACGGAGAATGTCATCCCCCATCTGATGGCCATAGCGGTCATTGATGTGCTTGAATTTATCGAGATCGAGATAGAGTAGCGACAACGATTCTTGCCCCCAGCGCACTTGCCGAGCGGTTTGATTAAGCCAATCGCGCACTGCATGACGGTTCATCGCTCCGGTCAAGGCATCGCGATGTGCCAGTTCAGCAAACTCATAGTTTTGCGCACGTAAATCGGCGTTGAGCTTTTTCAAGTGCAATTGACGCGCACGCACCTCAAGAAAGGCTCGATTACTTTTGCGCAGCTCATTGAGGGAAAACACCAATCCAAGTAACACCCAAGAAAAGAGTAGTGTGGTCAGCAGTGTCTCTTTGGCAAGATATGCACCTTCAAATTCGATGCTTTCGACTTGCAGATGGTGATTACCCAAGGGTGCTCCCGAACCCGTCGCTAAATCGATGCGTACAATGTTGGTGAACTCTGGTCCCGATTCAGCAATCGGAATTTTGTTGTCTGACAGCCACCAGCTCATCACTTGCAAGTTAGCCAGAGGAATTTCAATCGTCTGGTCACCTTGAGCGACGCTAAACTCCACTCCGTTGTATTTATAGCTGTACTCCTTTTCTGCTATCGAATAGCTCGGATTGAAGTTGCGCAAATAGAAGCGCAGTCGAGGCTCGCCACTCTCTGGTGCATCATAGCGAAGCCGCAGCCTGACTGTATGATAGTTGGAAAGATCAAGCCCCTGCGTTTTTGTCGCCGTATCGGTGTGAATGGAAATACCACAATATGGCCACGGGTAGTTTTCCAGTTTGAGTTGGCATTGCAGATCAAGGGCTTGGTTGTGGGTATGCATTTCCGACTGGCTGACTCCGCCATCGAGACGATCATCATTGGAATAAAAAGCGAACTGATCTGGCGTGACAAGTAACACGCGTGTATCGCCTAGCGCCCGATAGAGCAAAAACAGCGCGATGGTACAGATTGCCAAAGCGAACACCAGTTTAGGGATCGATTTCATCATTGCTCTCCACACAGTCCCAGACAAAAGTGCTGGAACAACAGAAGTTTTAAATGCAAACCTTTTTTTAGGTTTTTATTGTTATTCTTAATTTCGTTACATCTTATCTTAATCGCTAATGTGATATTAGTTCAGAAATGACCAAGTCTGCATAAAAGCGCACAATTGCGACATAGTTCACGTCGCAAAATAAGCATGCAATCACATAGCATCCTATGTGTGCTCCCATTTGCCTATCGGTCAAAGACAAGGCATTTGCAAACTGAAGACGGCAAAAGCTGCCCACAGCCGCTATCAGCCCTGATATACTGCGAAAAAAGCAAAACAATGAGTAATGTCATGTCAATACAAATCACTGGCACGCTGGATAAACTGCGTGCTTCGCTCGACGGCGTTGTGTCGTATCGCCTCCCGGTCGGGGAAGAAGAAATTGAGCTCAACCGCCTGATTGGTCAGCCTATTAGCCTCACGCATACCGGCAATATTTTTTGTAGTTCATGCGGAAAAAAAACCAAGAAAAGCTACGCACAAGGCCACTGCTATATCTGTATGAGCAAACTGGCCAGCTGCGATATGTGCATTATGAAGCCCGAAACCTGCCACTACGCGGCGGGCACTTGTCGCGAACCTGAGTGGGCCCAGAGTCACTGCATGGTGGATCACTTCGTTTATCTTTCTAACACCTCTAGCCTCAAAGTGGGCATCACACGTCATACGCAAATTCCGACCCGTTGGATTGACCAAGGGGCGACGCAAGGCTTGCCAATATTGAAGGTAAAAACTCGTCATATTTCCGGTTTGCTTGAAGTGGAACTGGCGAAACACATCGCCGATAAAACCAACTGGCGTGCCCTTCTTAAAGGTGATGGCCAACCGCTCGATCTCACCGAACAAGCCAAAGTACTGTTGCCACTGCTGGAAGAGAAAATCGCTCAGATAAAAGCCGAGTTCGGCGAAGAGAGTGTTGAAGTCGTGCAAGACAGTTTAACCTCACTAGCGTATCCGGTTGAGTACTATCCAACCAAGATCACGTCGCACAACTTTGATAAAGAGCCACAAGTGAGCGGCATTTTGCAGGGAATTAAAGGGCAATACCTGATTCTAGATACTGGCGTTATCAATATTCGCAAGTTCACATCTTACGAAGTGGAATTCGAAGGCTAGACATTGCCTAAATGATCATCGCCGAAATGACAGAAAGAGCCCGCACTTGGCGGGCTCTGCGTTCTCATGTAACTAGAGTGACTACTGATCGAGAATACTTTCCAACACGTTAAACAGCAGATCGATCTCTTCAACGGTGTTGTAGTGCATACAACCAATGCGAATCACGCCACCGCTCTCCTCTAAACCAAGCTGACGAATCAAACCCAAGGCGTAGAAGTGGCCATTCCACACACAAATGTTGTGCTCACCCAAGGTCTTGGCGATAAAACCCGGTGGATATTGCGCAAAACGTACTGCAAACGTCGGAGTACGTTTGTCACTGGCACTGTCGTTGATGCCGTATAAGGTCGCGCCATCTAACGCACTTAAACGCTGTAAAAAGTGCTGGCTGAGGCGCTCTTCATGCAGATTGTATTGCGCGTAGCTCTGCACTAAACGCTGGCGCAGCGGCAGATGCGCTTCGCCAAACTGCGCCAGATACTCCACCGCCGCCGTCACACCCGCCAAGCCTTCAAAACTCTGGGTGCCCGTTTCAAAACGGCCAGGGCCAATATTGGTGGCGGGTTCCACTTTATAAGGTTGTAGTGATTGCAGCCAAGGCTCTGCGACAAACGCGATGCCAACGTGTGGGCCGAAGAAACTTGTACGCCGAGCAAGCAAGAAAATCACAGCCAAGTGCCTGCACATCGACCAAGTGGTGCGGCAGATAATGCACCGCATCCACGTAAACCTGCGCGCCCACCGCATGTGCCAACTCTACCACCCGCTTGACATCCACAATCGAACCCGTGGTATTTGAGGCATAAGTAACTGCCACCAACCGCGTTTTCTCATTGATCAATTGCTCAAGATGCGCCATGTCGAGCGTGCAGTCGGACTCGTTGACTCGCACTTGATGCACAATGGCGCCTTTATCTTGCGCCGCTTGCTGCCAGCTCGAGACATTGGAGTAGTGATCCAAGGCGGTGACAATCACTTCGTCGCCCGCCTGCCAATCACGGCTGATGGCACGGCTCAATTGGAAAGTCAGCGAAGTCATATTCGCGCCAAACACAATGTTGTCGGCACTGGGAGCATTGAGCAATGCTTGCGCGGATTGGCGCGCCTGCGCCATGACATCCACCGTGATCTGGCTAGAAAAATAGTGCCCGCCTAAGTTGGAGTTGTAATGACCCAGATAGCCGATCATCGCATCCAGCACCGATTGCGGCACTTGAGAGCCGCCCGGACCATCAAAGAAGGTCACTGGTTTATCATTATGGTACTGATGCAACGCGGAAAACTGTCCGCGCACTTGTTCAAGATTGAAGTTCATGCAAAGCCCCTTTGGCCGTCAACACAAACACATCCATATACCCTTCCTGCGCATTTTCCAGAGCGCGGATAGGTTTGGCGTTGTGCCACAACTTGCTGTCTGCCAGCATGGCCACTTCGCCATTTTCTAGCACTTTTCTAAAGAAAGGCTCGGCGTGGAAGTCGCTATACAGCAGAATATCACCGCCTTCGATGTTATTACGGCCGATGCCGACAATAGCGATGTGATCAAACCCATCCTGGTGCACCCCTTCCGGCGCCACTTCGGTTTGGTCGTAAATGGCGGTAATACGGATCTGATGGATCTCAATTTCTTGCCCATCACGCAGATTATTTTTATGGGCAAACAGCTGACACATTTCGCGGAAACCTTCACTGTGCAACGTATGTGATTCGATCGGTTCGAACTGCCTTGTCACATCGCCTTGAAAACGGTTGATATCCGAACTCTGCACAAAGTTATTTTTCTGCAGATCGATCAACTTTCCTTGCTTCATCTGCACCACGGAATAGCGACGCAGGCGGTACTTCCCATCAGCATGTTCGGTATGTGGCAAGGTCGCGAACGAAGGAGAGAGTTGTTCGATCGCTTGGCGGCTCAGTTGGGTTAAATGTAAAGTGTTCTCGTGCGAATGTAGCATCATTCACTCCTTTGATAGATACATTTGTTGTTATGTTTGTTAACAATAAATTCACATCTAGGATACGAACAAATATCGCCAAAGCAACGTTTAACCACAAATAATTTCAATATATTTATATATTCAACATATAATTCCGCATTAATTTCAATTACCAGTTCAATAACCCAATCTGAGCACTTGGCCGATTCCAAAAGCAGTGAAGTTCACTAATATTGAAAATAAAGCTAATATTTTCATGATATTAACCTCAATCCTTCACAATAAGTGGTCTTTTATCACGTTAGCCCATCGAAAAAATAGAACGCCCGCGCTAAAGCACAAACTTAGCTATAACCTATAACCAGAAATTCGTTACAGTGTGTGGCTTGCATCTTTTATTAGGCCAATATTTTCCATACAATCAGGCAAATTTATCTGCCCGATAGGGAGTCGAAATGAGCGACGTAAAACACTGTAAATTATTAATTCTTGGGTCTGGTCCTGCGGGGTACACCGCCGCGGTTTACGCAGCTCGAGCCAACTTAAACCCAGTGCTGATTACTGGGATGCAACAAGGTGGTCAGCTCACGACCACCACTGAAGTGGAAAACTGGCCGGGCGATGCAGAAGGCCTCACTGGCCCTGCTCTGATGGATCGCATGAAAGAGCATGCAGAACGCTTTGCAACTGAAATCATCTTTGATCACATTAACCAAGTTGAACTAACTTCTCGCCCATTTCGTCTTAAAGGCGACGCTGGCGAATACACTTGTGATGCGCTGATCATCTCAACGGGCGCATCAGCCAAATACCTAGGTTTAGACTCTGAAGAAGCGTTTAAAGGTCGCGGCGTTTCAGCTTGTGCTACCTGTGATGGTTTCTTCTACCGCAATCAAAAAGTTGCGGTGGTGGGCGGCGGCAATACCGCAGTTGAAGAAGCTCTTTATCTGTCAAACATCGCTGCTGAAGTGCATCTTATCCACCGTCGTGATTCCTTCCGCGCAGAGAAAATCCTCATCAATCGTCTGATGGACAAAGTGCAAAATGGCAATATCGTGTTGCATACTGACCGCGTGTTGGATGAAGTGCTCGGCGATGAGATGGGTGTTACGGGCGTGCGCATCAAAAACGTTCACTCTGGCGAGTTCGAAGAAATTGACGTCATGGGCACGTTTATCGCTATCGGCCACCAACCAAACACGCAGATTTTCCAAGATCAGCTTGAGATGAAAGATGGTTACATCGTGGTGAAATCAGGGTTGGAAGGTAACGCAACCCAAACCAGCATCGAAGGTGTGTTTGCCGCTGGCGACGTGATGGATCACAACTATCGTCAAGCCATCACCTCAGCAGGCACTGGGTGTATGGCGGCGCTGGATGCAGAGCGCTACCTTGATTCGCTGAACGATAAATAACTTTTCACATTTGTGTCATAACCTTAAAGCCCGGCAGTGTTCCTGCCGGGCTTTCTTTTGTATACTTGGCCCCCTCGAAATAAAACAATTCTCATTAAGCCTTCACGATGGATAAAAAGAAACAACGCAGCTTGAACAAGTGGCTCAAGCAGCAGAGTAAACTGGCCAAGCGCTGGTTGATGATTGCTGTTGGCCTAGGCGTATTGTCGAGCGTGTTTTTGTTGGCCCAAGCCGCTTTGCTCGCCACCATTCTTCATCAGCTCATCATAGAGCAAGTCGATAAGTCGCAACTGCTGCCGCAGTTTCTCGGCCTAGTGGCACTCATCGCACTGCGAGCCCTGTGTTTCGTGGGGACGCGAGATCGCAGGTTACCGTTGTGGTGAGCAGATCCGTATTTACATTCGCCAACTGATCCTCGATAAACTGCGCGAACTTGGCCCCGCCTACATCAAAGGTAAACCTGCTGGCGCGTGGGCAACCTTAGTGCTTGAGCAAGTCGAAAACATGCAGGACTTCTTCGCCCGCTATTTGCCGCAAATGTCACTGGCGGTGCTGGTGCCTTTCGTCATTTTGGCGGTGGTCTTTCCGGTCAACTGGGCCGCAGGGCTGATCTTTTTGATTACCGCGCCATTGGTGCCGCTCTTTATGGCCATGGTTGGGATGAAAGCCGCCGACGCCAGTCGCAAAAACTTCAAAGCGCTGCAACGTCTCTCGGGTCATTTTTATGATCGTTTGCAAGCAATGACCACAATCCGCCTTTTTGACCGTACCCAAGCGGAAACGGAAATCATGCGCGGTGCGTCAGAAGTGTTTCGCAGCCGCACCATGGACGTGCTGCGTATCGCATTTCTCTCTTCGGCGGTGCTGGAGTTTTTCACCTCCATCTCTATCGCGTTAACTGCGGTCTACTTTGGATTTGCCTTTATTGGCGAACTCAACTTTGGTGATTACGGCGCTGGCGTCACACTGTTCGCCGGGTTGTTTATCCTTATCCTCGCGCCGGAGTTCTATCAGCCACTGCGTGATCTCGGTACCTTCTATCACGCCAAACAGCAGGCGGTTGGCGCAGCTGAGAGCATCGTTGACTTTCTCGAGACAGAAGCGAGCAGCGTGCGCTCTGGGGACAAAAGCGTTGACCATCGCCAAGCGATTGAGATCATCGCGCGCGATCTTGAGGTCTTCTCACCACAAGGCGAGCGCTTAGTTGGCCCAATCAGCTTTGCCATCCACGCCAATCAAACCACGGCATTGGTGGGCCCAAGCGGCGCAGGCAAAACCAGCTTAATCAATGCGATTCTGGGCTTTTTACCGTATCAAGGTTCACTGACCATCAACGGTATTGAGCGTAGCGAGCTTGATTTAGCAAGCTGGCGCAAACAGATCAGTTGGGTTGGACAAAACCCGCTGCTGCTGCACGGCTCGATTCGCGACAACATCACGCTCGGCAAAGAGCAAGTAAGCGAAACCGAGCTGCGCTGCGCGCTGGAACAATCGTTCTCAGCCGAGTTTGTCGACCAGCACGGGTTGGATTACCTCATCACCGACCGCTCCGGTGGTCTTTCTGTTGGGCAGGCTCAGCGATTGGCGCTGGCTCGAGCGATGGTGCAAAACGGCGCTTTCTGGCTTTTAGACGAACCAACAGCCAGCTTAGATGCACGCAGTGAACGGCTAGTGATGCAAGGCCTTGCCAGCCAAACTCAAGGAAAAACCACCTTGATGGTGACACACCAGTTGACGCCGTTACAGCACGTCGAGCAGATCTTGGTGATGCAAAACGGCCAACTGGTTCAATCCGGTGGTTATCAGGAGCTCGCAGAGCAAGCGGGCTTGTTCCAACAGATGCTTAACGCCAATCAAGCACTTCATCAAACCAACAAGGGGAATCTTGATGCGTGATTTAGTTCCCTACCTAAAACTGTATAAAAAACATTGGTTCGGTCTCTCACTCGGGATGTTGCTGGCCTTTTTGACCCTGTGCGCTTCCATTGGCCTGTTAACGCTCTCTGGTTGGTTTCTCTCCGCCGCAGGCATTGCCGGGCTGACCATCGCACGGGAAACGTTCAACTACATGTTGCCCGGTGCGTTTGTACGCGGCTTTGCCATGGGTCGCACCGCTGGTCGCTGGGGCGAGCGCGTTGTTAGCCACAATGCGACCTTTAAGCTTTTGACTGACTTGAGAATTTTCTTTTTCTCCAAGCTGGCACCGCTTATCCCCGGCCGCGTATCTAACCTGCGTGATGCTGATCTGCTCAACCGCTTGGTGGCCGATATCGATTCGATGGATCACGTCTATCTGCGCCTTATCAGCCCTATGGTGGTTGGTACGCTGGGCATTGCTGGTCTCACTGCAGTGCTGTGCTGGTTTGACATGACACTCGGCCTCACGCTAGGGGCCATTTTGCTGGCGCTACTGCTTTGCTGGCCAGTGCTGTTTTACAAGCTAGGCAAACGCAACGGCGCAGAACTTACCCAACATCGCGCGCAATTGCGCATCGCCGCGCTCGACTGGTTACAAGGTTACAGCGAGCTGACACTGTTTGGCGCAGAAACACGTTATCGCACCGCCATTGGCGAGGCGCAGCAACGCTTGATGCGCAATCAGTACTTCAACGCCCATTTTTCAGGCTTAGCTCAAGCGCTTTTGATGCTGGCCAATGGCTGGACGCTGGTTTCTGATGCTTTGGTTAGCCGCCGATGGGGTTGGTGGCAATCCACCTGATCCGATGATCGCCCTAGTGGCGTTTGCCACCATGGCGAGCGTGGAACTGCTAATGCCGATTGCGGGCGCGTTTCAACACCTTGGTCAGACGCTTTCATCCGCGCGCAGACTCAACGAAGTGATCTTGTCGGAACCGGAAGTACGCTTCCCTACCGAGCCAGTGGCGCACAGCGGCGAGTTCTCGATTGCCTACAACAATGTCTCATTCCGCTATCCAGATAGTGAAAAAATGGCGCTGCAAAACGTCAATCTGTCTATCCCAGCAGGTTCAAGAATCGCGATTGTTGGGCAAACGGGTTCGGGCAAGTCGACGCTCCTTCAGCTTCTCAATCGCTATTGGGATGTGCAGAGCGGTTCGATTGAAATTGCCGGTCAACCGTTAACGCAATGGAATGAAAGCCAGCTTCGTCAAACCTTGAGCGTGGTGAGTCAGCGGGTTGACATTTTAAATGGCAGCTTGCGTGATAACCTTTTGATGGCCTCTCCGCAGGCCAGTGACGAAACCATCAGCCAAGTACTAAACGAAGTGGGACTTGGTAACCTCCTCGACCACGACGGCTTAAATGCGTGGCTCGGTGATGGTGGCCGCCAGCTTTCCGGTGGCGAGAAGCGCCGTATTGGCATCGCTCGCGCCTTGCTGCACGATGCGCCGATCTTACTGCTCGACGAACCGACGGAAGGCTTGGATAAGCAAACCGAACAGCAGATCATGCAGTTGTTCGCCAGCCACTTTGCTGGCAAGACCGTGGTTTTCATTACGCACCGTTTGGTCAACTTAGACCAGATGGACAGCATCTGTTTGATTGAACAGGGTGAAGTGGTCGAACACGGCAGCCATAGTGAGTTGCTGGCCAAGCAAGGCCGCTACTATCAACTGACGCAATCTCTTTAAAGCTCAACAAATAACCCGGGCGAGCCCGGGTTATTTTTATACGCAATTCTCTATCTCTATTAGCGCAGACGATTAATGCTCATCAAGAGCTGCTCGCCAAACAAGGCATTTATGCCCAGCTCTGGGCGCACCAAACGGGCGGGTTCCTCGGCGAGAAATAACGTCTATGCCATTTATAAACACGGACTGTTTTAAACAGAGAACAAAAAGCGCCTTTCGGCGCTTTTTCTTTCAAAATCAAGCAATAGAGAAAACCGGTTAAGCGTTTTCTTGTTCGAATTTGCGCATAAAATCCACCAGCGCTTGCACGCCTTCAAGTGGCATAGCGTTGTAAATAGACGCGCGCATACCACCCGCGACACGGTGACCTTTAAGCGATTTAAGGCCAACGGCATCGGCTTGCTTGAGGAACAAGGCGTCTAGCTCTGGCTTCACCATCTGGAACGGCACGTTCATCAACGAGCGGTTTTGCGGATGAATGTTGTTGATGTAGAAATCCGATTGATCGATGTAGTTATACAGCAGTGCCGCTTTCTCACGGTTGATCTGCTCAATCGCTTTCACGCCACCTTGCGCTTTAAGCCACTTAAACACCAAACCAGACAAGTACCATGCAAAGGTCGGCGGTGTATTGAACATCGAATCCTGCTCTGCCAGCGTTTTGTAATCCAAAATGCTTGGCAAAACCTGTTTCGCCAGACCGAGTAGATCATCACGGACGATAGCAATCGCGATACCAGATGGGCCGATATTTTTCTGCGCACCAGCGTAAATCACCCCATATTGGGAAACATCAATTTCACGAGACAAAATGGTGGAAGACATGTCCGCCACAATCGGCTTATCGGTAACAGGCAGATCATTGATTTCGATGCCATCGATGGTTTCATTCGGGCAAAAATGCACATAAGCAGCATCTGGATGAATTTTCCACTGCGAAGCCGGCAATACCGCGACTTTGCCATCGATGCTGGTTTTAGCATCGAACACATCCGGCTCACAATATTTCTTCGCTTCTTCTACGGCACTCTGCGCCCAGTAGCCAGCGTCGATATAAGTGGCGGTTTGCGCGTCACCCAGCAAATTGAGTGGTACCGCGGCAAATTGTGCTCGCGCGCCACCCTGACAGAAAAGCACTTTGTAGTTATCTGGGATGTTGAGCAAATCGCGAAGATCTCGCTCGGACTGTTCCGCCACCGCGACAAATTCTTTACTGCGATGACTGATTTCCATCACCGACGTGCCTAGCCCTTGCCAATCAAGTAGTTCCTGTTGCGCTTGCTGCATAACTGGTTTTGGTAGTGCTGCGGGACCAGCACTAAAATTAAATACGATGTCCGTATTTTGTTCCATGACGCTCTTTGCTCCTGCTCGATGATATAAAGAAAAACTGCTCAAGTAATAGCATGTTTTTCTTTGACGAAAAACAACAAAAGAGGTCTTACGACCTCTTTTTTTCTTTAACGCAGATTAATTGACAATTACTGCATCATCGCGGGCATCAACAAAGAGAACAACGGGAACGCCTGACCATTTTCAAACACCAGTTTGCCCTCTTTAATATCGGCCTTTAATTGGTAACCACCTTCAGTTTGTTCAAGAAGCTCCATCACCAATAATTCGTCGACACCCTCTTGGATGAATGGGTATTGCGTAACAAGTTCATTGGAGAAATAGGTGTGCACATCCCCTTGCATCGCTGTGATAATCTTCATCGGATCTTGCGTTACTTTATCGGTACCCTGAGGAATTTGCAGATGCCACTGATTCTCAAACTTGCCCTCTCCCAATGTCATGGCGAGGTTATCGATCGCAATCGCAAAGCCTTTGTCAAACAAGGTATCGATGTGCGGCAAGATTTTGCCAAGATCTTCTTCTGTGAGTACTGGAGAATTTTGATAAATCGCCATCACTTGATCAAAAGCTTGACGATCAAGGTTTTTCAATGAGAAATCAAGATTCAGATTTTGCGCTTCATTCCCGTCAGACATCAGCAATTTGTTGGTTTTGAAGCTGAGCTGACTTTCTAATCGCTCACCTTTGGCATCTAACTGAGTGTTGCCAAGGTAGCGACTTTGATACAAGCCAAATATCGGTTGTGCATCCACATCACTGAGTTGTAACTCACCCATTTGGATGTCCTGTTTACCCAACCAGTAGCCGTTTCTGTTGCTTTCCTTGCCCTGTTCCTTTGAGATGAGATAAATGCAACTCTTCACCTGATTCAAAATCCACCTGAATCGACGGCACATCAAACTCGAAATTGAGATCGCCAAGCACTGTTGCTCTGCCATTGACACGCATCGGCGCGGTGGATATGGAAACGCCCTCAACCTCGCTTTGCAGGTTCCAACTGTCCATCGCGATGGTAAAATCGGTATTGCCGTTAAGCTGAGTCGTAGAAGACATTGTCAACGGAAGCGTTTCTACACCCAATAACGCAGATTGTGCATCCAGCGAGGTCAAGCCATGGGTAAGGTCAGAGCGCATCTCAAACTCTACCGGTAAACCGTCGGCTTCAAACTGCTCCGCAATCAACGGATCGATAATGGTATAGCGAGTAGTGACCACGGATGAGAGATAACCGCGTTCATAGCTGATAATTTCCGCTTTCAGCGATTGACTGTCGAGCTTGGCAATGCCGTCTTCAATGATCGATTGTCCAATTTGACCAACCGCTAGCGGCCAGCACACCGCCAGAGAGACGGCGCCACCAATAGCAGCCCATTTTTTTAACGTGTTCATAAAGTCACTTTGAGTGAGAAATTTGCCACAGTCTAACCTATCTGAGTATGGGATAAAACATTGAGATATATCAGGCTATTGCCACTTACCAGCTTAAGTCTGATAAAACTCAAACTCAGCTCTCAAACCGCTTGTTCACTTCCTGTTAACGTAACGTGGTGTGATTTGTGCCAATTAACGAGGTCAAGGTGAACCGTTACGCCATACTCTGTTTAGATAATAATCCGATCAGTACCGAGCAGTTTCGTCAGGAATTAGCGACGTTTTCTCATAAGTTTGACGTATTTACTACCGATTCGCTCGAAGAAGCACACCATGCCATTGAATATTTGGAACAAAGCCAGCAGGAAATGGCGCTAGTCATCGCCAGCCACCACGCGGAACTCAATGGCGTCGATTTCTTGATTGGTCTCGATAAGAATCCGCGCACCGAAAGCGCACGCAAAATCTTGATCAGTGGTTCAAGCGATATCGGGGCGATTTTGACCGCCGTTAACGAAGGTAGGCTAGACCATTGCCTCACCAAACCGCTCCCTGACAACGTCTTGCAGAACACCGTTCAAAAGGAACTGACGCAATTTATTCTAAAATTTGATAAAGAAGAGTTACTCAGTTACAGCAGCGTTTTGGATCAAAATCGCTTGCTGCGTGCGCACATTGATAATCAGATGCGCAGTTATCAGGCCGGATTTATTCATGATTACCACACCCTCTCCGACGTTGAACTCACTGAACGTTTTATTGGCGCGCTGCAAGCCTTCTTCCGCGAAAAGGATGAGACTCGCGCCTGCCGCACTTATTCGGCGGAGCATCTGCTGACCATTGAAGGCGAAGCTAACAAGTTCCTCTGGTTTATTACTTCAGGCGAGGTAGCGCTCTATAAACGTGACGATATGGGCATGCAGCGGGAAGTAGTCCGTCACGGCAAAGGAAATCTGGTCGGCGGCATGTCCTTCGTGACCGGAGAGAAATCCTTCTCAACCGCACTAACCTTGTGCAAAACCGAAGTGATCAAGCTGGACCGTAGTGTGTTCTCGCAAGTGATGCAATCCGATTCCAACCTGCTGCCCCTATTTACTAATCTGTTACTACGTCATTTCAACCGCCGCTTACAGCGCAGCATCAACACCAAGCTGCAACTACAAAAAACGCTAGAGTCATTGGAGTCTGCCCATCAGCAACTGATCGAAAAAGAGAAAATGGCGATGTTGGGTCAACTTGTGGCCGGGGTGGCTCACGAGTTGAATAATCCCATCGCTGCGATTTTGCGTGGCATCGAAAACCTTACTCAGAGCCTGGGATCGGTGCTGCAAAGCCGCCATTGCGAGGCACTGCAATCGAAAGGGATCAAAGTACTCGATAACGCCAAGCTGAGTAAACCGCTCTCCACCGCGACCTTAAGAGAAAAAGCCAATCAGCTTAATTTAGACAACCGTAATCTCGCGCGCAAAATTGTCACTCTTGGCCTAGAGCAAGACAGCGAGTTGATAGGCCGAGTAAAACGCTCAGAAACCGGAGTCAAAGAGGTGGAGGTGTTAGAAAACTATTTCCAAGTTGGTAACGCGCTGCGTTCTATTGATGTCTGCGCAGCACGCATTGCCGATATGGTGAAAAGCCTCAAAGGCTACGCCCGCGCCGACGATGAAAGAGTGCATAAAGTCGACATCCACGAAGGGATTGAAGATACCTTAGTGATCTTTGAAAACCGCTTAAAACGACATAAAGTCATCACAGATTATTGCCAGTTGGAACCGATCTACTGCCAACCGATCGCTTTGCAACAGGTTTGGACCAATATGATCTCTAACGCGTTGGACGCGATGCCAGATCAAGGTGCGTTAACCATTACCACCGAGTTGAAAACACGCGACGGGAAAAATTATGTCACGGTCGCCTTTTTAGATAATGGTTGTGGTATTCCCGCCCAGCAAAAAGAGGCCATTTTTGAACTGAACTATACGACGAAAAAGGAAGGCAATTTTGGACTCGGCATTGGTTTGTCGATCTGTTTACAAATCATTCACGCGCACGGAGGATGGATAGACGTAGACTCCGTCGTGGATCAATACACCTGCATGACCATCTGGTTACCGCTCGAAGCAGAAGGAACACACCATGAATAAATATCTGATCTTATGCGTTGATGATGAACGAGAAGTGTTGGATAGCGTGCTGCAAGATCTTGCCCCTTTTGAAGATCATTTTGTCCTCGAAGGTGCTGAATCGGTCTCCGAAGCGCGCGCTGTGATTGAAGAGTACCAAGATGACGATATCGCTCTGGCTTTGATTCTGTGTGACCACATCATGCCCGAACAAACCGGCATCAGTTTTTTGATCGAATTGAGCGACGATGAGCACACCCGCAAAGCCAGAAAAGTGCTTCTCACCGGTCAAGCAGGATTGGAAGATACCGTTGAGGCGGTGAATCATGCCAGCTTAGATTTTTACATTTCAAAACCTTGGTATGGTGAAGAGCTTCGAGCCGCCATCAAGAAACAATTAACTCAATTTGTCATTAAACACGACGATAATCTGCTTAACTGGGTTTCTATCTTGGATGCCGAAGCGATTCTTAACGCGATGGCGGAAAGACGAAGCAGCTTCGGAGAATAATTTGTCTTCTTTCGCTCGTTTCGTCCCAGCCTGAATGTAAGGCTGCTGTTAAAAATGGTACTGTTTTTGCTTAAATATTGGCTACACGACAAAACTATGGCATTTTTTTATTGGTCACTTGCATGCAAGTTGATTAAGATGTCGCGAATCGATTATTGGTGAAACTCGTTCGAGTTCCATCAGGAAACAATTCATTTAAAAAGGTTTACCGAAATATGCGTAAAACAATTCTAGCCGCAGCTCTGCTGATTGCATCTGGTCAGGTTTTGGCAAAGGAAGATTCTAATCGTCCAGAAACCATGAGCAATTTTAGCTACGACTATTTCGAAGCTCGTATTGGCGCTAGCCCAATGACCTTCGGTGCTGGTTTCAGCAAATCTGTTCATCCAAACGCTCATTTACTCGCTCGCGTTGATTCGGAATTTGAAGGGGATTTCGATGCCGCCGCTGGCTTTGGCTTCCATGCTCCAATCAATAACTGGGCAGACATGACGGGCGCTATGCTGCTACGTGTGGTTGAACCAGAAGATGCCAGCAGTGCCGACATGGGTATGGAGCTAAACCTTGGTATTCGCCAATGGCTTGGCCCACAACTGGAAGTTGGCGGTAAAGTAGGTTACGTTTCTATTGATGATAACGATGACTGGATTGGTTCAGCTTACGCACGCTTCCACTCTACTGAGCTTTTCTCTCTTGGTCTTGAAGCACGCATCAACGATTTCTACGATGATCAGTTGATGTTCTCGGCTCGCTTTAAGTTCTAAGTCGAAGATAAAAAAAACCGAGACATTGTTGTCTCGGTTTTTTATTTCAAGCTAGATGAATTACTGACAAGCAGAAAGCAGTTGGCGACGACGAGGCTCTTGCAGCAGTTTCCAATGGATGCCCTCTACCGCACCGGCAAATTTCCACAGCAGTTTGACATCAACATCATTGCCGTACGCTTGCCGTACTCGATTAAATACTTCCACGGCACCAAGTTCGATAAACGTCTCGACATCGTCTATACCCGCTTTCTTCACCATCCGCTCCAATGTTAACTGCATATTCGGCAAATCTCTGAGCCGGCGGCTGGCGGATGATTTTTGGAAACTACGATGATGAACGGAACACTCAATTGACTTTCTGACCAGACTATCCAGATCTGCATGCTGTGTTTCTAACAACGCACTAATGTCGTAATAGTTCACCGTTGCAGTCGTCTGCTTCTTTATATGACGATACTTTTCGCACCCTAGTTCTGTCAGTTGTTCATCCAAGCCGTTACTCCCACGAAGGTAGCAGCAATCGTTGCTGATCAAAGCGAACATCGCATCATCAGCAAATAAACCGATACCACCAAACATGGAACGTTTTTGGAAATCACCAAACTGACTAACATAGTTAAAAAAAGTTTGCTCTGTCATATCCATTGACTCCTAATTCAAAGATTAACCCCGATTAGTTATGTCACCAGATAGCAGCATTGTATTTTTAGCGAATAAAAATTTATAAATTGGCTTAATTAGATTGTAGTAACGAAGCGCCAATGCCCTAAATCATACTTAACGATAAAAAATAAGTCGGGATTCGTGTCACAAATAAAGTTTCACGTCTCACAACTGCGTGACTAAATTCACATCTTAGAAATGTTTCGTGTTGTTTTTTTGACGTCAAGTTTTTGTAAGGTCGAAAAAACATCAAACAAACTGCAGCGTTAGGTGCATTTGATTGCGCTTTCTGCACTGGTAGGAGTACACTGTATGAAAGCTCACGTGTTCAGATTACCTATGGAACATCTATCATTTTTTTGGCTGCCCAACAATAAGGATATGCTGGTGCAGGCACTGGAGTCAGAGTTTGCTCAACTTGTAGAGCAATCACTCTCCACGGGCAAAATTGCCCTGCCGCCTATCCCTGATGTTGTCCTTAAAATTCAACAACTGTGTACACAAGAATCGACAGGTATTGTCGACGTTGCGGACTGCTTGCTCGAAGACCCTGGCTTAGCGGCTATTGTCATACGCGTAGCAAACTCGGTCATTTTCAATCGACGTAACATCACCTGTACTGATTTGACCACAGCGGTTTCACGTCTGGGGATACTGCGTGTCAGAGACATAGTTACCGCTCAAGCCATCGAACAGCTTAAACATTCGGTCAACCTCAACAAAGAGTGTAATGCGGTGTTAATCAACAGCGCTGCGGTTTCACGCGAGTTGGGCGCGACCATGGTTTCTGGTGGTGAATGCTTTTAGAAAGCTTGGGGCAGATAAATATGCTCACCTCGAGGCGGAAAAAGCGCTTTTGGTGGGTTTACTGGCGGATATTGGTCTCTTTTGCCTAGTCAATGAGTACCACCTGTATCTTGATAAAGGTAACTATCTTGATCACCAGATCGCACTACAAATCTTCCAGACACGATGCTCCGCGACCAGTAAACTGGTATTAGAAAACTGGGGATTTGACCGCGATTTTATTGAAGTGGCATCCAACCACTCTTTTTCTCAAACTCGCCCTGAGGTCAGCTACCTAGATATCGCCCGAATCGCGAATCACTTGCTCATGTTCCGTAGCCAAGATGAGCGCATTGAAGATCATGAAGTGGAGTTCAACTTAACAGGTGCTGAAGTGCTGTTTGAGCTAAGCAACCTCAACGACAATGAGTTCCAATCGAAGATTAACGACGTGCTAAACGCTAGTGGTTTATAAAATTACCGCCCCTTCGTTCAAGCCCATAAATTCCGAGCCACAAATGAGTAACTGACTGTGATAAACCACCAGTTTCTGGTGGTTTATCACGGGTTTGTTCTGTATTCTATGCAAGCGTTCACCTAGCGATGTAGGTTGAGCGTTTGCAAACACATGCTCTACTCATTAACGTGCGTCCTCAGACAAATCGTATACTGCACACGCTTTGTTAATCGCCATTGTTCCAATGGTTTCGAACACAGACACTGTTTGTCAGACTAATTACGTTGCGTGAAAAAGCTAATTTAGACCAACGCTCTACATCGAAAAACTATCGAAGGAATCAGGAGTTTTCATGTTGTCAGGGATGCTATTTATTTTTGCTCCGCTTGTTTTCGGCTATTTCATTTCCATTTCGCGTGAAGCAACCTTAGTGACAATTAACAAGGTCACTTCTCAGCTTATTTACGTGATCCTTTCTCTCATGGGACTTAGCCTAGCCGCTTTGGATAACCTAAGCAGTAACTTACAAACGATTCTCCTCTATACCGCCACATTTTTCTTTTGCTTGGGCATCTGCAATTTGGCGGGCTTACCCTTGATAGACCGACTCCTGCCCGTTGTTACAGACAAGACACAAAAAAAGCTGCCACTTTCCGCCATGGCGTTGGAATCGGCCAAACTGATCCTAGTGGTCGGTGGAGGACTTCTTGTTGGTTTGTTGCTGCCCTTTGAGTTGCATTGGGTAGATACCGCTAGCGAGTGGATATTGTTTATCTTGCTGTTTTTTATTGGCATTCAACTGCGTAACAGTGGCCTGACGCTCAAACAAATACTGCTCAATAAACATGGCATGTTGATAGCATTGGTCATTATCGTCACATCTATGCTTGGCGGTCTACTTGCCGGGCACCTTTTAGGCTTGCCCATCTATCAAGCCTTAGCGATGGCTTCTGGATTTGGTTGGTACTCGCTAGCAGGCATACTCATGGGGGACGCTTTTGGTCCCGTCTTTGGCGGAACGTCATTTATGATCGAGTTGCTGCGAGAATTAGTGGCACTAGTGGTTATCCCGCTATTAATTAGGAGCTACCCTTGTACCTCAATCGGTTATGCCGGCGCGACGGCAATGGATTTCACCCTTCCTGTGATCCAGACAACCGGCGGAGTGCGCTGCGTACCCATAGCGATTGTCAGCGGCTTTATACTCAGTCTACTTGTTCCTGTATTAATGTTATTCTTTGTGTCACTTGCTAGCTAGATCGCAGGATGATACGCCCACATTCGTTACAATACGCGCTAAAAATTAAAACATGTATCAAAAGGAAGAACTATGAAACGTTTCGTTGTCGCTCTTATGCTAGCTTCAACTTCATCTGTTGCACTGGCTGCCGACAGCCAATGTTTAGCCCAAAAATACGACGCTTACATCGATGCTTCTCTAAATTGGTACTCAGATCTTGCTCAACTGACCACGCAACAATACCCAGAGTTGCAAGATGTGAGTGGCTGGTTTCTTGAAGGCCGTCAGCACCATTTCGAGCTCAATCGGGCTGCCGTGCATTACTACCTCAAACATGATGCGAGCCGAGTCGCTACCGACAAATCGATTGAAAATTGGTTGCAACTGGAGCAAAGCGACATTAAACAGCTCGCGAGTCGCAGTGATGAATTGGGTGAAATCGCTAAACGAACCTTTGAAGATCGCCAAGCGGCAAACCATGAGAAAAATTACGAGCTACGCTCCGCGTTTGCCGATCTCCTCAGCCATCCGAAAAAGATCGACGCTGCGCTGAATCGTTATAACGATGCCATCGCTGGTGTCAGCCAAGTTAAGTGTAACTAATTCGCAAACCGAACCATTTTATTCCTAGGGCGTGTTTCTTTTCTGCCATTCAATCAGTGGCAAAAGAGAAACACGTCTCAGTGATCATTGAATAAAAACGGGACTTTGCCGCCATTTTGGTTTAGATTGTCCCGCTCGAACTACTAGTATAATTAAGTCGATTTGTTTATATGGCAATGGAACAAAAAATCGCTGACGTCAGCTTCGAAAGTCTATTAAAAATCTTTACCATCCCGGAAGGTCCAGATTCCACTTTGACGCAAATCGAAGCAAAGCTCTCACAAAACCTCAATAAATTCCTCGGTGAACACATCGTGGCAGAAGAAAAGCCTTTACGTGAAATCGAGAAAGACTTTTCTTCTGCTAGGATTCCGGAGCAACCCGAATTTGTCTCTGACCATACAGAACATTTGTTGGACACTCTGGTTTCTCATTCGGTGCATACTTCGTCACCCAGTTTTATCGGTCATATGACTTCGGCATTGCCCTATTTTCTGATGCCATTGTCGAAGATCATGATCGCTCTGAACCAAAACTTAGTGAAGATAGAGACATCAAAAGCCTTTACGCCTTTAGAACGTCAAGTACTCGGTATGCTGCATCGTTTGATCTACGGACAAGACGACGCTTTCTATTCGCAGTGGATGCATAGCGCTGAGCACTCACTGGGGGCTTTCTGCTCCGGCGGCACCATCGCCAACATCACCGCCTTGTGGGTAGCAAGAAATAATGCTCTACGAGCCGAAGGAGCTTTTCAAGGCGTTGAAAAAGAAGGCTTATTCAAAGCGATGAAACACTACGGATATGAAGGTCTTGCCGTACTTGTTTCAGAGCGTGGACACTATTCGCTGAAAAAAGCTGCCGATGTACTTGGTATCGGCCAAGCTGGCCTTGTTGCTATCAAGACCGATGAAAACAACCGCATCTGCCCACAGGCGCTAGAAGCGAAAATTCAAGAGCTCAAATCGCAGCGTATTAAACCGTTCGCGGTCATCGGCGTCGCGGGCACCACAGAAACGGGCAGCGTCGATCCTCTGCGCGCCATCGCGCAAGTGTGTCAACGACATGCTTGCCATTTTCATGTTGATGCCGCCTGGGGCGGTGCCACTTTGATGTCCAACAAATATCGTCATCTGCTTGATGGCGTAGAGCTTGCCGATTCGGTCACCATTGATGCCCACAAACAGCTTTATGTGCCCATGGGCGCGGGCATGGTTCTCTTTAAAGATCCCAATGCGATGAGTTCGATTGAACACCATGCACAGTACATCCTGCGTAAGGGCTCGAAGGATCTTGGTAGTCATACGCTCGAAGGGTCACGCTCTGGTATGGCGATGTTAGTTTACGCCAGCATGCACATTATTAGCCGTCCAGGCTATGAACTGCTGATCAATCAAAGTATTGAAAAAGCAAAATATTTTGCTACGTTGATCAAACAGCAAGAAGACTTTGAGTTGATCTCAGAGCCAGAACTTTGCCTGCTTACCTACCGCTACATTCCTGCTAAAGTGAAACAGGCTTTGGCGCTGGCCAATGATAAAGAACGTGTTGAGCTTAACGAGTTACTCAACGAGCTCACCAAATTTGTACAAAAGCGACAGCGCGAAACGGGTAAGTCTTTCGTGTCGAGAACCCGATTAAACCCGGCTCAGTGGTCACGAATGGACACCATCGTCTTTCGAGTGGTACTTGCAAACCCACTAACTAGCAACGATATCCTCGCTTGTGTTTTGCAACAACAGCGGCAAATTGTTCAGCAACAAGCCCCCAATTTGATGGCAGAAATTGGACGGTTAAGCGAACAGATACTGAGCAAGTCTCACTGACACTTCTCCTAGCGAGTTACAGCAAAATGAAATTTTCTTTCTCTTTTGCTGTAACTCCAAAGTCAATATTCCGTAGAAATTGCCGAAATGGCGTGCGACAACATTCAGTTTTGTAGTTTTAACAAACTTTTGTTTGAGGCCTGTCAAATTCTCACTAAATAGTACGGCTATTTGTTTTAGTCGTATCGCTTATTAGGTTTATACTCTCGCTATGGCGCTGATTGCAGGTTGCCGTCCTAAATATACGTTTTTCCCAAGAATAGTATCATTTGGACTGGCATTGTCGGCGAGTTGTTCTCTATACCCTCGTGAACACTATGAATACATTAGAAAAAATTCAAAAAAACCTTGAGAACTTTAGCAAATCGGAACGCAAAGTCGCTGAAGTGATTATGGCGTCACCGCAAACGGCTATCCACTCAAGTATCGCAACACTGGCAAAAATGGCAGACGTCAGTGAACCAACGGTCAACCGCTTCTGTCGCAGATTGGATACGAAAGGCTTCCCTGACTTCAAACTCCATTTAGCGCAAAGTTTGGCGAACGGAACGCCTTATGTTAACCGTAATGTCGAGGAAGATGACGGCCCAGATGCCTACACGCACAAGATTTTCGAATCCACCATGGCGTGTCTTGATGTGGCCAAAAACAGTTTGGATGCGATGCAAGTCAACCGCGCAGTGGACCTGCTCACTCAAGCCAAGCGTATCTCCTTCTTTGGCTTAGGCGCATCATCTGCGGTAGCAAAAGACGCGCAAAACAAGTTCATTCGTTTCAATATCCCCATTACTTGTTTTGAAGATGTGGTGATGCAACGCATGAGCTGCATCAATTGCAGCGATAACGATGTGTTTGTGCTGATCTCCCACACAGGGCGCACTAAGAGTTTGGTAGAGATTGCCAACCTTGCACGTGAAAATGGCGCAACCGTCATCGCTATCACGGCAAAAGACTCGCCGTTGGAAAAAGCGGCCTCGCTGGCAATTTCTTTGGACGTTCCAGAAGATACTGACGTTTACATGCCGATGGCGAGCCGTGTGGTGCAGATGACCGTGATCGATGTTTTAGCCACTGGTTTCACACTCCGTCGCGGCTCGGGCTTTCGTGAAAACCTCAAGCGCGTAAAAGAAGCGCTTAAAGACAGCCGATACGACAAGCTGTCTCACTTCTAAACATCCCTTTTCAACGGAGCCTTCAGGCTCCGTTTTGTTTAGTTTTCCACGTTATCGCGACTTGGTAAGCTTCGCTGATTTCCTCCCAGCACCTCTATCGCGGCGGCATTGATTGGCTGCGCATCTTGTTCTTCACCCCAACCGCAACTGCAAACCTGATTAAGAATGTAGATGAGACGATCTTTGGTTAACGGTAACGGGTTTCCCTTTATCGCAACGGACTTCAAGGCATCTTCCGCGACCTGAGTAAACGAAGTGGCACAGACGCCAAACTGGCTGAGCTGTGGCAACGACAGCTTATCTAAAAGTTCCGTCACCCATTCAATCCCCTCTTCTTCATTCGCCTCTGATCTTCCCGTTACGATACGTGCGATAGAACGGTAGCGATACAGCAAGTCACTGCGACCCGCGGTACGTGCGGCCATAATATTTTCCCGCATCACATGAGGAGCTAAGCGTCCTGTAATTACACTGTGTGGCGCATCCAGCTTACCACCTAATGCCGAAGCTAATCCATGCGCAGCGCCCAACTTAGCATTGGTGATCGCCATACCACCGAGTAAAGCGGCAAAGGCAATGTCAGAGCGCGCTTTGTGATCATCTTGTAAACAAGCGGGTAAAATGGAATTCGTCAATCGCCGCAACCCTTCTTCACATATCATGTCCGTTAGGGGGTTCGGTTCTCCGCACACATATGCTTCCATTAAGTGAGTAAAAGCATCCATGGCTCCACGCCCCGAAGTATAAGGATCGGTTCCGTAAGTCAACGTTGGATCAATAATCGCCACATCCGCCAACATGTCTGGGCTGCGCAAGCTCACCTTGACCCTATCTTGGCCTGATTTTAATACCGCGTTGCGGGTCACTTCAGAGCCTGTACTTGCTGTTGTCGGTATCGCGATAAAGTGCAATGGATGCGTCTTGAGAGGGACGTTTCGCCCTACCACTTCAACGTAGTCATAGACATTGCCTTGATTGGGAATGATGGCCGCAAGCGCTTTACCCATATCGATCACACTACCACCACCAATGGCAACCACCATATCGGGTTTGAATTTTCGCCCAAGAATGGCCGTCTCTTCCACCATCGCGATGTAAGGTTTCACCAGAGATAGCAACATGTTGGTAGCGCATATTTTGTGACTTCAGGTAACCAATAACCGGCTGAGCGCGAGAGAGATCCTGCCCTGTCACTAACAGCACGCTGTAACCAAACTGATTAAGCACAGACAATGAGGCTTGCAGGGCTCCCTCGCCAAAGATGATCCTTGTGGCCGTCATAAACTGAAACATAGCGTACATCCTCTTCCGGTTATCACTGTTTACAGCGCAAGTTAATGTTGCTCACTGTGCCTTGGTTTTTCACCACAATGTTTGATCAAGTGCAACTCACGCCAATTAACCTTGTATTTTGTAAGACTTTTTGCGGTACCTCACATCGCCTGATACGTAAACTGTCCAGCAAGTGTTCAATGTGTTTCGTCTATCAGAGCAAGAGGCATTTGCCACTTTATTTCCGCTATCGGATCGGGCATAGTTGCAGCTACCAAAATAAAGGAGAGAGTATATGTTCGTAGTTATCTTTGGTCGTCCGGCTTGTCCTTACTGTGTGCGTGCAAAAGAGCACGCGGAAACCCTGAAAGCCAAACGTGACGATTTCAACTATCGTTATGTCGATATTCAAGCAGAAGGTATTTCAAAGGCAGACCTAGAGAAAACTGTTGGTAAGCCGGTTGAAACCGTGCCACAAATTTTCATCGACCAGCAACATATCGGCGGTTGTGATGACTTCGAAGCTTATGCAAAAGAGCACCTAGGTCTATTTGACTAATTTCCGCTCCTTTTTCTTTAAACCCGCTATACAGCGGGTTTTTTTATAACGGTTTTTGTTGAAACAGCCAATACAAGTCAACTCTTGGCAAAACTGAAAAATTTCTCTTATCTTTTAGCTATATTTGGTTACAATTCCCATTCTAACCCTGTTCCCTGACCTAACTTTTTAGAGCGACAACGTGAATATAGACGTCGTACTTCTTCTTGAGCAAAATCCAGTTCTGCTCATCTTCGTGGTGTTGGCCATCGGCCTCTCTTTTGGCAAAATCCGCTTCGGCAATATGCAGCTTGGCAACTCAATTGGTGTTCTGATCACTTCCTTGATTATGGGCCACCTCGGTTTCTCGTTTAACGCTGAGGCACTCACCATTGGGTTTATGCTGTTTATTTATTGCGTTGGTATCGAAGCCGGACCCAACTTTTTCGGTATTTTCTTTCGAGATGGCAAACACTATTTGACACTGAGCCTAGTGGTGTTAGTCACGGCGTTAGCTATTGCCTACTTTGCCAGCCATTACATGGGACTGGATTTTGGTTTGGCCGCTGGCATGATGGCGGGGGCACTCACTGCGACGCCAGTATTGGTAGGGGCACAGGACGCACTCAATTCGGGACTAGCGTCCATTCCAAGAAACATGGACTTTTCATTGGTGCTGGAAAACCTTTCAGTCGGTTACGCCATGGCCTATCTCGTCGGTTTGGTTAGCATGATCATGTTTGCCAAGTTGCTGCCTAAGTTGCAAAAGCAAAATCTGTCTGACTCAGCGCAGCAAATTGCGCAAGAGCGCGGTTTGGGCGGTTCAGGGCGTAAAGTCTATTTGCCGATCATTCGCGCCTATCGAGTCGGCGCGGAACTTATTGACTGGACGGACGGTAAAAACCTGCGTGAACTGGGTATCTACCGCCAGACGGGCTGCTACATCGAACGTATTCGCCGCAACGGTATCCTCGCCCATCCCGATGGTGATGCGATTTTGCAAGAGGGTGATGAGATTGCCTTGGTCGGTTTCCCCGACAGCCACGCGCGCCTTGACCCGAGCTTTCGCAACGGCAAAGAGGTTTTCGACCGAAACCTGCTCGATTTGCGTATTGTAGAAGAAGAGATCGTGGTAAAAAGCGATGCGATTGCCGGCAAACGTCTTTCCGATCTTAATCTTTCGGAATATGGTTGTTTCCTGAACCGCGTAGTCCGCGCACAGATCGAAATGCCCATGGATCTCGATATCGTGCTAGCCAAAGGCGACGTATTACAAGTCAGTGGTGAAAAGAGCCGTGTTCATGGCCTAGCTGAGCGCATCGGTTTCATCTCGATCCACAGTCAAATGGCTGACCTGCTCGCTTTCTGCAGTTTCTTCATTCTCGGCATTATGTTCGGCTTAGTCACCATGACGTTCGGCCAAGTCTCTTTCAGTTTGGGCAACGCAGTAGGCTTATTACTCTCTGGGATCACGCTGGGCTTTTTACGAGCAAACCACCCTACTTTTGGCTACGTACCACAGGGGGCGCTGAACATGGTCAAAGACTTAGGGCTGATGATTTTTATGGTAGGGATCGGCCTTAGTGCAGGTGGCAAAATGTTCGACCATTTGACCCTAGTCGGACCGAAAATTATCGGCATCGCCTTCTTGGTGAGTGTCGTGCCCGTCGTTTTTGCCTACCTTGTTGGTGCTTACATCCTTAAGATGAACCGCGCTTTACTATTTGGTGCCATCATTGGTGCTCGTACCTGTGCGCCCGCGATGGACATAGTGAATGACTATGCCAAGTCAACCATTCCTGCCCTTGGTTATGCTGGCACATACGCTATCGCCAATATTTTGATGACGTTGGCGGGAACGATATTGATTATTCTTAGCTAGCACCAGCTACCACAAGTAAACAAAAGGCGCTCAATTGAGCGCCTTGTCTATGTGTTGTCTAGTAGCAGATTAGATAGTGATAAAATCCGTCGCGACTTGTGGATTCACTTCTGCATCGTAATCGACACCATCAATACCAAAGCCAAACAGCTTCAAGAACTCTTCTTTGTACTGCACATAGTCTGTCAGTTCTTTCAGGTTCTCAGTGGTAATTTGAGGCCATAGATCACGGCAGTATTGCTGAATGTCGTCACGCAGTTCCCAATCATCCAGACGCAGACGATTCTTATCGTCCACTTCTGCCGCGCTGCCATCTTCTTTATAAAGACGTTGGCTAAACATGCGATAGATCTGCTCCATACACCCTTCGTGTACACCTTCTTGGCGCATTTTCTTAAACACCATCGCAATGTACAACGGCATTACTGGAATCGCAGAGCTCGCCTGAGTGACCACTGACTTCAACACTGCGACGTTCGCACTACCACCAGTTGTGGCTAGCTTGTCGTTCAGCGCCGCGGCAGCGCGATCTAGATCCATCTTCGCTTTGCCTAGTGCACCATCCCAGTAGATTGGCCACGTCAGTTCAGTACCGATGTAGCTATAAGCGACCGTTTTACAACCGTCTGCCAATACGCCCGCTTCGGCCAACGCATTGATCCACAGCTCCCAATCTTCGCCACCCATAACCGTAATAGTATCTTGGATTTCTTGCTCAGTTGCAGGCTCTACGCTTGCTTCGATGATCACATCTTTGTTGGTATCAACCGCCGTAGACTTGTAAGTTTGACCGATTGGCTTGAGCGCAGAACGGATCAGTTCGCCCGTACTTGGAAGCTTACGGACTGGCGATGCCAAAGAGTAAACCACCATATCCACTTGGCCCAGATCGGCTTTGATGAGTTCGATGGCTTTCTCTTTCGCTTCATTGGAGAAAGCGTCGCCGTTGAGACTTTTCGCGTACAAACCTTCTTCACGCGCTAGCTTCTCAAATGCGGCGGCATTGTAAAAACCTGCTGTGCCTGGTTTCTTCTCTGTGCCTTCTTTTTCGAAGAAAACACCAATGGTTGCTGCGCCGCCACCGAATGCCGCTGCAATACGAGAAGATAACCCGTAGCCACTTGACGAACCAACAACAAGAACGCGTTTCGGTGCGTTTTTGATCGGGCCTTGCGCCTTAGTGTAAGCAATTTGTTCTTTTACGTTCGCTTCACAACCCACTGGATGCGTTGTGGTACAGATAAAACCACGAATTTTAGGTTTGATGATCATATTCAACTTCCTTTAAAAAACGCTGCTAGGATAAAAGTTTCGACCACAGTTCGCATCTAATTTCTGTAAAAATGCGGCGAAAATGCAAGTGGTTGGAGCACTCTGGTAGATTTTTCTCCGTCAAAAATAGAAAAAGCACCTCAAATTAGGTGCTTTTTCAGCTATGCGCTGCGAAACTAAGCAGCGCTAGTCAGCTTTGCTTTAATGGGAGCATCCGTCAAAGTTTCGGAAAAATCGAAGCTGAAATGGTCAACCTGAATCGCTTTATAGCGCAGTTTGTCCGCCGCTAGGATCTTATCGATCTCTTGCTCGCTTAAAACATCGGCCTCAAACGCTTGCTGTAAGCGGTCGTGCAATAGGCCTTTACGTGCCACTTTGCCCTCTTTGACCGCTTTCATCAGCTTGCGCTCTAGGGGTTTGATGTCATACATGGCTAAGAATGCCTGCTCCATCAAACCAACACTATCATCTGCAGATTTGCCGATGTAGCAGAGGCTTGTCATGCGATCGCGCTGTACGCCCGGAGTCATCATCGCTTCAGCAAGGCTGATGCACAGATCATCACTCGGTTTTTTGAAATGATTGCCCAGTGGGAAAAGCAATGCTTTCAGTACACCACCTACGTATTTCACTGGGAAATTGGCGTAAGCTTCGTTGAGCGACTTGGCCGCATGGTGCAAACAGTGCTGAACCGCATAATGGACAAAGTTGAGATCGCCCTGCTGGCGTCCTTCATCTTCGTATTTCTTCAACGCTGCTGAGGCCATGTATAGATAGCTAAGTCCGTCGCCAAGACGCGCTGAGATCATCTCTTTGCGCTTGAGCTCACCACCAAGCGTTAACATCGCAAAATCGGCACTCACAGCGAGCGCTCGGCTCAAACGTGTCATATCTTTGTAGTAGCGCTGAGTCGGACCGCTCATGTGTGCTTTGACAAAGCGTGAACCTGTCAGTGCCGCCGCTAATGCGCCGAAGGTATTACCAGTGGCATGTTTGATGTGTTTAAACAACAGGTCATCAAATTGCTTGGCTCCCTCTTTCTCATCCGGGTTTGCCGCCGCTTCCATCTCTTTAAGCACGTAAGGGTGACAACGTGTTGCACCTTGACCAAAGATCATCAAGTTACGTGTCAGGATATTCGCACCTTCCACCGTAATCGCCACCGGAATGCCGAGGTAATGCGTCGCCAGATAGTTCATTGGCCCATCTTGAATCGCACGGCCCGAATGGATGTCCATGGAATCATTAAGAATGGTGCGCGCCATTTCGGTCATATGGTACTTGGCAATCGCCGTCACAATCCCTGGTTTCTCTTTCAGATCCAACGATGTAGTGGTCAACGTCCGTGTCGCTTCGAGCAGATAAGTTAAACCGCCAATGCGACCCATCGCCTCCGCAACACCTTCAAATTTACCAATCGACATACCAAACTGTTTACGCACGTAGGCATAAGCGCCGGTTGTACGTGTCGTCAGGTGACCAATCGCGGTGCCCAGTGCAGGCAGCGAAATACCGCGTCCGGCAGAGAGGCACTCAACCAGCATGCGCCAGCCTTTGCCCGCATAATCCGCGCCACCAATCAGCCAGTCCATCGGAATGAAAACATTCTGTCCACGAGTTGGCCCGTTCATAAAAGCCAAACCCAGCGGATCGTGGCGTTCACCAATCTCTACCCCTTCGTGATCGGCTGGGATCAGAGCGCAGGTAATACCGATGTCTGTTTTATCGCCAAGCAGGTGATCAGGATCGCTCAGTTTGAACGCCAGTCCTAGTACGGTTGCGACTGGTGCTAGGGTGATATAGCGTTTATTCCAGCTCACACGGATGCCGAGGACTTCTTTGCCTTCGTGCATACCGTAGCAAACCACACCTTGGTCTGGAATGCCACCAGCATCCGAGCCAGCTTCAGGGCCAGTCAAGGCAAAACAAGGGATGTCGGTACCATCCGCTAAACGAGGTAGCCAGTAGTCTTTTTGCGCTTGAGTACCATAGTGCGATAAAAGTTCACCCGGGCCGAGTGAGTTTGGCACCATGACAGTCACAGCAGTACTGATGCTGCGTGTGGCAATTTTCGAAACGATGGTTGAATTCGCTAGCGCCGAGAACTGGCGACCGCCGTACTCTTTAGAAATGATCAACGAAAAGAAACGCTCTTTACGCAGATACTCCCAAACTTTCGCAGGCAGATCGCGATCTTCCTTAACCATTTTATGGTCATCAAGCATTTCAAGCAGCGTTTCCAGCTCGTTGTCCATGAAAGATTGTTCTTCTGCGGTAAGAACAGGTTTTGGATAGTGATGCAGTTTTTGAAAATCAGGCTTACCTGAAAACAGTTCTGCATCCCACCAGACGCTGCCGGCTTCCATTGCTTCCTTCTCTGTAATAGACAGAGGAGGCAACACCTTTTTGAATACTTTAAACGCCGGGTCGCTAACCCACTTCCTTCTTAGAGAGCTCATAGTTCAGATCCTTTTGTTCACTGGTGGAACCCGATCAGGTCCTGGTTATCTGTTATTTTAGTTACTCTGCTGACATTCCTGCCGCCATATAGGGGATCAAGAGGTCAACGACTGATTTTACATCGGTTGTTTTGCTGAAATTGCTTTCAGCTATTTCAGAAAGCGCCTGACTGGATGCCATCGTAAACACACAGGTTCCCAGTGTGAAATGCAAGCGCCAAAAAAGCGTTTCTTCGGTTAAGGTCGGATTGGCTTTCAGCACGGATTCAGTAAATAGCTTCAATACATCGTTATAACGTGTAGTGATAAACCATCTTAAATGCCCTTGTACGTCGGTATATCCGCGGCCAATCAACAACATGAACAGACTCGTGCCATTCGGGCGCACTTCGTTGAGCTCTTTAAGCGGTACGCGAAGCGATTCAAACACTTCGGCCATGGTGTACGACTCTTTGCTGTTCAGTTGTACTAACGAAATTTTCATTGCTGGCATTAACGCTTCGAGATAACGATCCAACACCGCTCGAACTAAGGTTTTCTTGTCACCAAAGTGATAGTTGACCGAAGCCAAGTTCACACCGGCTTTGCCAGTAATGGTACGAAGTGAAGTGTCATTGAACCCGTACTCGGCGAACAACCCTTCGGCGATGTCGAGAATTTTTTCTTTTGTACTGCTTCTTGGTGCCATTTCAATCACTCGTATCAAACAACTGTTTGAAATATACTTTTGACACCAATAATTAACAAGCAATTAACATCACATTTTTTAATATTGGTCGGACCAGAATGGAATTTCGCCCTTTCGCCAAGGGGTTAGCGAGAGAAAATTTTTTGAGATATTTTCGTTGATTTAGGGAACTGCCGCCGAATCCCTTGGTCTGAATAGGAGTAACAACAAGCGCATTGTTAAGTTTCACTGGCCGTCAAACTTGTTTCAGACTTTTGTTACGTTGCTGCTTTTTCATTATTAACTCCTGTGTTTGTATCTGCCCGAATCCACTTGGTTTGGGCTTTTTTTTGTCCCCTTTTTCTATTGTTATTGCCCGTTTTTAGAAGCAATAAAAAACCTCCGAAATTCGGAGGTTTTTAGTTGAGCCTAAGTGAGTCTAGCGGCTAACGCTGGCACTCTTTGGCAAAGAGAGGTGCAGTAAGCAGTAACCTATCACAGCCGCTGTGGTTGACCCCATCAGGATCCCCAGTCGTGCATAAGTATCATATTCTGGACTTACCCCACCAAATGCCAGTGAAGAGATAAATATCGACATAGTAAAGCCGATGCCACACAATACTGACACTGCAAAAATGTGACGGAAGGTGATACCCTCTGGCAATCTCGCAACGCCTGTTTTTACCGCCACCCAACTGAAGGAAAATATACCCAGAGGCTTACCAATCAACAAACCCAAAGCGATACCCAATGGAAGCATTGATGTTAAACCAGACATCGAAACGCCTTCCAGAGATATACCCGCATTCGCGAACGCAAATAGAGGCAAAATCGCAAACGCAACATAAGGATGCAGTGCGTGTTCCATATGTTTTAGGGGAGAATGCTCACCCTTTTTACCATTGAGAGGGATAGCAAAACCAATAACCACGCCAGCTAACGTTGCATGTACGCCTGATTTTAGTACCGCAGCCCACAGAATAATGCCCACTACGATGTACCACGTCAGTTTTGTCACTTTTTTCGCATTCAGTAAGAACAGCACACCCGTCATGATGAAGCCGATTGTCAGCGCCAATGTGGACAAATCGCCGCTATAGAACAAAGCGATGATAACAACCACACCTAAGTCATCAATAATCGCCAGAGCAAGCAAGAATACTTTCAAACTCACTGGAACTCGCTTACCAAGTAAGGCCATGATTCCCAATGCGAATGCGATGTCGGTGGCGGCAGGGATAGCCCAACCTTGCACCGCTTGCGGATCGCCGCTGTTAAAAAGCACGTAAACCAGTGCAGGAGCCAACATACCACCAACGGCCGCAATCGCAGGAAAAATCGCCGTCTCTTTTGATTTCAACGCACCTTCCAATAATTCGCGTTTCACTTCCAAACCGATCAGCAGGAAGAAGATGGCCATTAAACCATCGTTAATCCAGTGCGATACCGACATGCCAAATAGATAGCTATGCAATACCGACTGATATGTATCGTTTAGCGAAGTGTTGGCAATCACCATAGCAATGGCTGCAGCAATCACCAGCAGGATGCCGCCTGCGGATTCCATTTTGAAAAAGTCACGGATAGCATCGTTCATGATTTCGCCCTTGTATTTATAATCGTGATAAATGAACAACTAACAATGTGTAGCAGTGTATAGTGAAGAATAATGTAGGAATAATCGCTTGTTTAGATGTTAAACATCGGTTTTTCCTACATTGAGATAAGTAATATTCCTTCAAAAGTACTCGTCGTCGTCCAGTAACTGACTGATAAGATTATAGTCAATGAGTGACATACTAGTGAACATAAGCATGACAACTACGCAACAAATTGTAAATACGTAGAAAAAAGTAAGGGCCCCATCGTCGGGACCCTTTTTACTTTCGAATGCGCTTTAATTGCTTCTTCCGTAGCCAGTTAACTGCATAAAACCCCAACCTTGATGGCTGCCCGCTACCTGTATAGGTCCTTCCCAGTAAGGCAGCAAAAAGGGTAACCACATTTCCTGATCCACTGCCGTGGCGGTAAGGCGGATTTGATACTTTGGCACTTCCACAGACCATCGCAGAGGTAAACGCGTACCATCGGCCAGCTCACTTTCCTCTAAGGGGGTGATCTTGATATCTTGCTCTTTGAGGGGGAAAACTTTACCCGACGGGGTAGAGAGTGTGCCAAACACATAAGGCAACCGGCTTTTATGTCGGTACTGATTGACGCTCAACGCCATACCGTTGTCGAGATTAAACACCAGCCAGTCCCAGCCCTGTTGATCTTGTCCTACCAGATCTGAGCCCCACTCTTTTTGCAGCCACGCAGAGCCACTCACTTTGATATTTTTGCCATCAAGATGCAAAACACCATCCGTTTGCAGAAACGGTGCGCTGACACTAAACGACGCTACGGACTCCAAATCATGCTTGAGCTGATAACCACTTTCGCCATTCAGGACAAAAGGGCCTAGGGTTTGCGTGACCAACTCTAGAGAAAATTCATCACTGGCCGCGATCAGATTCCCCGGAAAAGGCGTCACCCCTAAGGCTCGCCAAGTCCAATTGTCTATCCACATGCGAAACGGCTTATCGCTCGAGCCCGCCTGACCAATCCCTCCACGGGCTATGCGTTGGTCTTTCCACACTTTGCTGTTGCCACTGACAACCACATTAGCAAGGTAAATCTGTGGGTTTTGCCAGCCATTGACGTCTCTTTCATCACCAGCCAGACGAAAAAAGCTCCACTGCACTGAGTATGGGGTACCCTGCGCATCTTGCAAGCTCGCAAAGTAGTGCCACCACTCATGTTGGTACTGGGAGTGAAAACGGAAATCGTTCGGCAAGCGGACTTTTTGCCCAGGTAGCACAGGCTCAAACACGGTCTGCGGTGATGCGGTAAAGACACTGTTAAATTGATACTGTTGGCGCGTTGTCGCGTTTTTGCCGTAAAAAAGCAGGTACCACGTGGCCAAGAAACTCACAACGACAATGGCAGAAACAAGCAGTGACATTAGGACAAATCGACCACGTATTCGCTTCATTACAAGGCATCCCTTAATGACTTAATCGGCGTATTTCTTACCATTCTGAGCACAGGCAACGCCCCCGCCAGCATAATCGCCAGCATTGCCCAAGCAAGAGTTTCACCGTATTCGGCGGGATTAATTTGCAGCTCCAGCGACCAGCCAAAAGATTGCTTAATCACGATGTCAACAATCAAGGTGGCCAGTGCCATACCAAGCGGCACAGCAATAATGGCGGAAATAAGGCCAAAAACAAACAGTTGCAACCCACCTAGCGCGATCAATTCTTTGCCCGACACGCCGAGACAGCGCAAAATCGATACGTGACGCTGACGCGAAACCTCTCCGGCTAACGTCGCGAAGAAACAGGCCGAACACCGCGATAACGAGGGTGATATTGCCTAAGGTATCGGCAATGGCAAAAGTATGGTCGAACACTCGCATTGCCTGCTTATAAATATTGTTATTGTCGAGCACACGCTCTGGCGTCATGCGGAAAATCTTTTCTAAACGCCCTTTCAGCCCCTCAATATTCACCCCTTCGTGCGTGACCGCACCCAACGCGACATTCCCGTTACCGGCAAAGGCATACAGCCAGTTACGATGGGATAAAAGTACCTGATTATACGGATTACCGTAGTCGTAATAGACACCAACCACCAACCATTTGTCGCCTAAAGGCGCCGTCAGATTGATAAAATCTCCCGGACGAATACCCATTTTCAACGCCATCGATTCGCTGACCATCACGCTGCGGGTACTGTTGAGATAGTACCAATAATTGGGTACACCGAGCTTGACCGTCAATGCATCAAGTTCCCCTTCCGAAGCACCGGTACTGACCACTTGCAACTGTCCTGCGTCAGTTTGAATCTCTTTCTCCCAGCGCCACCAAACTTGCTCCACTTCAGGCTGTGCCATCAACCAACTGCTGATCCTTGCTGCCGAATTATTGGTTGGGTAGATATAAAGATCTGCGGCAAGACGCTGGGTTAACCATTTATCGGTCGTGTCTCTAAAACTGCCCACCATAGTCTCGACACCAATGTTCGCCGCTAACGCTAACATGAATGCCATCATCGCCACACCGCGATAACTCATGCTGGCCGCAGTGTCCGCAAAGAACCAACGCAATCTTACCCAGCGTAGCGTATAGGAAAAACTATTAAATACCGCCCACATCAAAAAGGGAGTAAACAAGGCAACGCTGATCAACATCAGAGCGATTATCGCAAAACCCGACTCCTGAGTTTTGGGGGCTTGGTAAACGGCAATGGCCGCTACACAGAATGCACACGCGACGAGTGCCTGCCACGCAAATTCGCGTCCAGCAAAACGCACCAATGAGAGCTTGGCAGATAGACGGATCGGTTGAGATTTCAACAAGCGAATCAAAGGCCAGAGACAGGAAATCAGGGCGCCGAGCGCCGCCATCAGCAAGCTGTACAAGCTCGATTGCCAACTCCAGCCAATCGAGAGCCCGACGTTGGCATCATATAGATCGCTCAAACTGGCAGAGACGGCCGGGATCAGCTCATTGGCTAATAGCAACCCAAGCAGATTGCCACATAACCAAGCTACGACCACCAAAATGGTTAATTCAAGAATCAATGCTTTCGCCAGTAGCATGCCTGTGACACCCGTCTGACGCAAAATACCCACTAAAGGCTGGCGCTGGATAAATGAGAGCGACATCGCTTGATAGAAGATAAACAGACCGACCAAAAACGACAGCATACCCATAGCGGTAAGATTCAGGTGAAAGGCTTTGGTTAACGCATTGAGTTCATCTCGGCTATTACGCACCAAAGACAAACCATTGGGTAATGCTTGCTTTAACCCTTCCAGCTTTTCTGACGGCATTTCACCACAGGCAATCACCGAAAGACCCGAACTGCGCTTAAGCATACGTAATGTGGCAATATCAGCCACAATCCGCGTACCGTTAAGACGCTCTTCTCTATCGATTTTCAGCGGGCCAAGCAGGCTCCCATCATCGAGCGGAATAGAATCGCCATCTCGCCAATCCATATGCTTGGCAAGCGCGTTGCTGACTAAAATCGGGTATGGCGGGTTCATCAACGCCAGTAGAGAGAGAGAGCCCATCGCATTAGGCTGCTCCAATGAGAGCATCGCAATAGGATCGATACCCACTAAGGTCAACCCAATCCCGTTGGCGGTGTCGATATGGTGCATGTCCATCGGAACACATTGCTGATAACCCGCTCGGCGCAGCTGAATGTAAAACCCTTGGGGGATCTTGTTGGCGTTATGTTTTGGCCGAATACGATAAGGAAGCGGATTGGAAAAGAGCCTTTCACCATTTTGATAGCTCTGTTTCGCATGATGGTTGATCGCGGTAACGCCGACGAGCAGGGAAACACCGAGCGTTAGGCCAAGCCAGACCAAAATGATTTGCAGCGGATAGCGCCGATAATGACCGAGTAGTGCTTTAACTACGGGCCATAACATGCAGCTGTCCTCCTTGAAGTCGAATCCTTCCTTCCATATGCTGGGCGACCTTGTCACTATGCGTGACTAAAAGCAAGGTACAATCGAGTTGGCGAGTGAGTGAAGTCAGTAAGCGCATCACCGCTTCGGCGTTACGCTCGTCTAAACTGCCGGTCGGCTCGTCTGCAAGCAACAACTTGGGCTCCATATACAAAGCACGTGCAATTGCAGCACGTTGCTGCTGTCCGCCGGAAGCCTCTTCGGGATAGCGGCCCAGTAGCGGCATGAGATCGAGCGCAGAAAGGATTTGGCGCAACAGTCCTTTGTCTTCCGCTAAGCCTTTGAGTTGACGGCAGAAACGAATGTTATCGGCGATGTTAAGCGTAGGAAGCAAATTAAACTGCTGGAAAATATGTCCAATATTGTTACGGCGATAAGTTGTGCGCTGATATTCAGGAGCATCATGCATCGCGAAACCAGGGAAATTGATCGCACCCGAATCGGCCGTGTCTAGTCCTGCGATTAAATTGAGCAGCGTACTTTTGCCTGAGCCACTCTCACCCATTAGGGCTATTTGTTCGCCACGTTGCAACGTCAGTTCAGCCCCTTGCAATACCGGATGAAATTCTCCACCATCCACATAGCCTTTACATAGGTCTGACAGTTGTAACATTAACTTTGCCGCTTCGCTTTCAGAAATTGGAACCAGAATCTACACTAAAAAGCTGATTATCGAAAGTATTTTGATTGCTGGATCACATTAAACAAATGCAAACCAGCGCATATCTAATCTTCGATGAGATTTCGCATCCATTTGCGGCTGACGATGCGATATAAAACACCGACCCACTTAACCATTTCTTCCACCAAAAACAGCAGATATACCCACACAGGCGACACTTCAAGGTAGATAGCTGCAAACGCAGCCAATGGAATACCAATAACCCACTGAGCGAGTAGATCCTGATAGAGGCAGAATTTCACATCGCCGCCCGCACGCAACACACCAACAATCGCCATCATCGGCAGCGATCTCAGTACAACGGCGACGCAAAGCACCATCATGAAA